>NZ_JAPNMC010000007.1:0-298055 GCF_026627565.1 Enterobacter cloacae complex sp. 2022EL-00788
TGATGTGGCTGGCAGGTTACAGGGCAGAAAGGCAGTGTTTACACTGGCACTATCAGGCAAGCAGCATCAGGCACAGACGGGTTCTGTCATACCTGAGTCTGGCAGAAGAAGTCATCCGGCATGAGCCTGGAAAAGTGAGACGGCTAAATATAGGTAACGAAATGAAAAAGCTGGGAAAAGAGTACAGTAATATGGTCATGGTGGTATGACCATATTACTGGGGATCCCTCAGCCCTTTGGGAGAGGGTCAGGGTGAGGGCATCAGGCCGCACTGTTTTAAACAGTGAACCCAAGCATCATCCCCGTATCCTCATGCTCCAGCAGATGGCAGTGCGCCATATAGGCAAACTCCTTCGGCGCCTCGTGGTCAAACTTCACCAGCACCTCGCTGACGCCGCCCTCCACTCTCACCGTATCTTTCCAGCCCGCGCGATGCGCGTCCGGCGCTTTACCGTTTTCAGTAAGAATGCGGAACTGCGTGCCGTGGATATGGAACGGGTGCAGCATCATGTCGCCTTCGCCTGAAATCACCCAGCGCTCGAACTGTCCCTTCGCGGCGGCGAACATCGGCGTGTTCATATCGAACGCTTTGCCATTGATCATATTGGCGTTGTGAAAATCAAACCCGTGACCGCCGTGATCCATGCCGCCCATCCTGCCGTGATCCATGTTCATATGGCCCATCATCTGACCATGGTGCATTCCCGCCATGGCCTGATTGCCATACTTTTTCATCAGCGCCTGCATGCCCATCATGTCGAGCATCGGATCCATGGAGAGCTGAAGCTTGCGCTGCGTAAGCCCGTCAAGCGAAGGGAGTGCTGGCAGGGTGGTTAAGCTATCCGGCAGCGTGCCAGAGGCAGTAATCTGTAGCGGCTGGATGCGCAACACCGGATGCGGCTTATCGAACGGCGCAACGGCCATCCCCATCTGGCTGACCGGCAGCGTGACCAGGTCAAACACCCTGCCATCGCTGATATCCACCAGCACCTCGAAGCGCTCGCCCATCAGCATCGGCAGCTCGCTCACCTTCACCGGCTCCGGCAGCAGGCCGCCGTCGCTTGCCACTACGTAAAGCGGACGTTTATCGCTGGTGGCGAAGTTCAGCGAGCGGGCGTTACAGCCGTTAAGCAGGCGTAAGCGCAGCCAGCCTTTCGGGGCGGCATGCTGCGGGTAAATCGCTCCGTTGGTCAGCAGCGTATCGCCAAACCAGCCCACCGCCGCGCTCATCACGTCCAGCTGATAGTCAATTTGCCCGTCAGCGCTGAACTTTTTGTCCTGCACAATCACCGGCACATCGTCGATGCCCCACTGTTTTGGCAGGCGCAGCAGGCGGCTCTCGTCGTCCTCAATCAGCACCAGCCCGGCCAGCCCCATCGCCACCTGATGGCCCGTCTTGCCATGCTGATGCGGATGGAACCAGCAGGTCGCCGCGCGCTGTTGCGGGGTAAAGGTCACGCTGCGTTTACCCCCGGCCTTGATTACGCCCTGGGGTCCACCGTCCACCTCGCCCGGGACTTCCAGCCCGTGCCAGTGCAGCGTGGTCTCTTCACCCAGCGTGTTATGGATGTCTACCGTTACCGCCTTCCCCTTGCGTAACTGCAACGCCGGGCCGAGCAGATTGCCGTTATAGCCCCACGTCGTCGCGGCGTGCTTGCCGAACGTGGTTTTACCGGACTGCACCACAAGCTGGATGCGGCTGCGGGCATCTGCGGTGAGTAATTCAGGGATGGGTAAAGCGGGTCTGTCCGCGGCAAAAACAGCGCGACTCCAGAGAGGTAGTGCGCTGGCAACCCCCAGCGCGGCAGAATATTTCAAAAAATCACGACGTTGCATGTGCATTTCCTTATTTCCAGCAGGCGATCTTTTGAGCATAAACCCTCCCCTTACCGGAAGGTCAAGCACGGCGGCAATAATAAAGATCGTCGGCCTGGCATCAAGTATGCTAACGTTAATTTTCCGTGATGCAGTGGTAAAGGCAATGAAGACGTTTTTCAGAACAATTATGTTCGCCAGCCTGATGGCGATGTGTGCGAACAGCTATGCGCTAAGTGAAAACGAAGCGGAGGATATGGCCGATCTGACGGCAGTTTTTGTTTTTCTGAAAAACGATTGTGGTTACCAGAATTTACCCAATGGGCAAATTCGTCGCGCACTGGTCTTTTTTGCCCAGCAGAACCAATGGGACCTCAGCAACTACGACAGCTTCGACATGAAGGCGCTCGGTGAAGACAGCTATCGCGATTTAAGCGGTATTGGCATTCCCACTGCTAAAAAATGCAAAGCGCTGGCTCGCGATTCGCTCAGCCTGCTCGCCTACGTGAAGTAACCTTCCCGACGCCCCCTGTTGACCCGCTAACCGCTTCACGGCGGTTTTGTGTTGCGCCCATCTGCCGGAAGTAATGGATGTTAACGAAGGAGGTGCTCCCCATGACCGATAAAACGGTATGGCAAGAAACGCTGCATGACCAGTTTGGTCAGTATTTTGCCGTGGATAACGTGCTCTATCATGAGAAAACCGATCATCAGGATCTGATAATCTTCGAAAACGCCGCCTTTGGCCGCGTGATGGCGCTGGACGGCGTGGTGCAAACCACCGAGCGCGACGAGTTTATCTATCACGAAATGATGACCCACGTCCCGCTGCTGGCCCACGGCCACGCGAAGCACGTGCTGATTATCGGCGGCGGCGATGGCGCAATGCTGCGTGAAGTGTCCCGCCATAAGAATGTTGAAACCATCACCATGGTGGAAATCGATGCGGGCGTGGTGTCGTTCTGCCGCCAGTACCTGCCAAACCACAATGCCGGCAGCTATGACGATCCGCGCTTTAACCTGGTTATCGACGACGGCGTTAATTTCGTTAACCAGACCACGCAAACGTTTGATGTGATCATCTCTGACTGTACCGACCCTATCGGCCCGGGCGCGTCGCTGTTTACCTCCTCGTTTTACGAAGGCTGCAAGCGCTGCCTGAAGCCGGGCGGCATTTTCGTGGCGCAAAACGGGGTGTGCTTCCTGCAGCAGGACGAAGCGCTTGATAGCCACCGTAAGCTGAGCACCTATTTTAGCGACGTCAGCTTCTACCAGGCGGCGATCCCCACCTACTACGGCGGGATCATGACCTTTGCCTGGGCGACGGATAACGACGTATTGCGCCATCTCTCAACCGAGATCGTTCAGGCCCGCTTCCACCAGGCCGCACTGACGTGCCGATACTACAATCCGGCCATCCACACCGCAGCCTTTGCGTTGCCACAATATCTGCAAGACGCGCTGTCCTCAAAGGAGGTGAACTAATTGAAAAAGCTTAAACTGCATGGCTTTAATAATCTGACCAAAAGCCTGAGTTTTTGTATTTACGATATCTGCTACGCCAAAACGGCAGAAGAGCGCGATGGTTATATCGCCTATATCGATGAACTCTACAACGCCAACCGTCTGACCGAGATCCTGTCAGAGACCTGCTCGATTATCGGCGCGAATATCCTGAACATTGCGCGTCAGGATTACGAGCCCCAGGGGGCGAGCGTCACCATTCTGGTGAGCGAGGAGCCGGTTGACCCAAAGCTTATTGATAAAACCGAGCACCCCGGCCCGCTGCCGGAAGTGGTTGTCGCCCACCTGGATAAAAGCCATATCTGCGTTCATACCTACCCGGAAAGCCACCCGGAAGGCGGTCTGTGTACCTTCCGCGCGGATATAGAAGTGTCGACCTGCGGGGTGATTTCACCGCTGAATGCGCTGAACTACCTCATCCACCAGCTGGAATCGGACATCGTCACCATTGATTATCGCGTGCGCGGCTTTACCCGTGATATCAACGGCATGAAGCACTTCATCGATCACGAGATCAACTCCATCCAGAACTTTATGTCCGAGGACATAAAGTCGCTGTACGACATGATGGACGTGAACGTGTACCAGGAGAACATCTTCCATACCAAGATGCTGCTTAAGGAATTTGACCTTAAGCACTACATGTTCCACACGAAGCCAGAAGATTTAAGCGAAGAAGAGCGTAAGGTCATTACCGACCTGCTCTGGAAAGAGATGCGCGAGATCTACTACGGCCGCAATATTCCGACCGTGTAAACGTTGCCCGAAGCAGGGACGCTTCGGGAGTTACTTCTGCTTCATGAATTCACGGTAGGCGTTTACCACTTTCAGGAAGTCCTCCACGCCGCACAGCGACAGGCTCTCTTCGTCGTAGTAGCTCATCCCCTCCTCCATCTCATCACCCGAAAACTCCAGCTGGTTGGCGCGCACCATCACCTCTTCGCCATCCATCCACAGGGTGTATTCGTGCCCGGCGCGTTGCCAGGAGCGCTCACTGCCTTTTACCGTGCTCGCCGCCTGTTCGACTTCATCCAGCAGCGCGAGGTTCTCTTTCACCTCTTCGTTAAACCAGTGTCCAACGGCTTCGTGCCCCATCGACATACGCACTTTCACCACTCCGGTGATATCACGCAAAAATTCGTAATCCATAGCGTTTTCCTCTGCAAAGCCATTAGGGTAATTATCGCAGCAGAGAGGAAGAAAAAAAGCGGGAGAGGCGGGAGGAATGAAAATAAAAAAAATACCCCTCACCCTGGCCCTCTCCCAAAGGGAGAGGGAATAAAATCCCCCTCGCCCCTTTGGGGAGAGGGGTTAGGGGTGAGGGGGTGGTTTTTATACCGCGGTCTGGAAGATCACCCCGTCAGCCTTCTCGGTGTACTGAGAGAGCTGGTCGAAGTTGAGATAGCGATAGGTATCCACCGCCGTCTTATCCACCTGCGCGACAAAGGTCTGGTACTCTTCCGGCGTTGGCAGTTTGCCAATCAGCGCCGCAACCGCCGCCAGCTCCGCAGAGGCCAGGTAGACGTTCGCGCCGGTACCCAAACGGTTCGGGAAGTTACGGGTAGAGGTGGAGACCACCGTCGCACCGTCGGCCACGCGCGCCTGGTTGCCCATACACAGGGAACAGCCAGGGATTTCGATACGCGCCCCGCTCTTACCGAACACGCTGTAGTAGCCTTCTTCGGTCAGCTGCGCCGCGTCCATACGGGTTGGCGGCGCCACCCACAGGCGGGTCGGCAGCTGGCCTTTGTGGGTATCCAGCAGTTTACCTGCGGCGCGGAAGTGGCCGATGTTGGTCATACAGGAGCCGATGAACACTTCGTCGATCTTGTCGCCCTGCACGTCAGAGAGCAGACGCGCATCGTCAGGATCGTTTGGCGCACACAGGATTGGCTCTTTGATATCCGCCAGATCGATGTCGATCACCGCCGCGTACTCCGCGTCAGCGTCGGCTTCCAGCAGCTGCGGATCCGCCAGCCATTTCTCCATGCCCTGAATACGACGCTCCAGCGTACGGCGGTCGCCATAGCCTTCTGCAATCATCCACTTCAGCAGCACGATGTTGGAGGTCAGGTACTCAATAATCGGCTCTTTGTTCAGCTTGATGGTGCAGCCTGCCGCAGAACGCTCAGCGGAGGCATCGGTCAGCTCAAACGCCTGCTCTACCTTCAGATCCGGCAGCCCTTCAATTTCCAGGATGCGGCCAGAGAAGATGTTTTTCTTACCCTTCTTCTCAACGGTCAGCAGACCCTGTTTGATGGCATACAGCGGGATCGCATGAACCAGGTCACGCAGCGTGATGCCCGGCTGCATTTTGCCCTTAAAGCGCACCAGCACGGACTCTGGCATGTCGAGAGGCATCACGCCGGTCGCCGCGGCAAACGCCACCAGGCCGGAGCCCGCCGGGAAGGAGATACCAATCGGGAAACGGGTATGGGAGTCACCGCCGGTACCCACGGTATCCGGCAGCAGCATGCGGTTCAGCCAGGAGTGGATCACGCCATCGCCGGGGCGCAGCGACACGCCGCCGCGGTTCATGATGAAGTCAGGCAGCGTGTGGTGCGTGGTCACGTCAACCGGCTTCGGATACGCCGCCGTGTGGCAGAAGGACTGCATCACCAGGTCAGACGAGAAGCCCAGGCACGCGAGGTCTTTCAGCTCGTCACGGGTCATCGGCCCGGTGGTGTCCTGAGAACCGACGGAGGTCATCTTCGGCTCACAGTATGCGCCAGGACGGATGCCCGCTACGCCACACGCGCGGCCAACCATTTTCTGCGCCAGGGAGTAGCCGCGATTGCTTTCCGCCACGTCTTTCGCCTGACGGAAAACGTCCGAGTGCGGCAGACCCAGCGCTTCGCGCGCTTTGGTGGTCAGGCCACGACCGATGATCAGCGGGATACGGCCACCGGCGCGCACTTCGTCGATCAGCACGTCAGTTTTCAGCTCGAAGCTTGCCAGCAGTTCATTGGTTTCGTGGTTACGCACTTCGCCCTTGAACGGGTAAACGTCAATCACGTCGCCCATGTTCAGGTTGCTCACGTCCACTTCAATCGGCAGCGCGCCCGCATCTTCCATGGTGTTAAAGAAGATCGGAGCGATTTTACCGCCGAGGCACAGGCCGCCGCCGCGCTTGTTCGGCACGTGCGGAATATCATCGCCCATAAACCACAGCACGGAGTTGGTCGCGGATTTACGGGAAGATCCGGTACCCACAACGTCGCCGACGTAAGCCAGCGGGAAACCTTTCTGTTGCAGGGCTTCGATCTGTTTGATCGGGCCGACCACGCCTGGCTGATCCGGTTCGATACCTTCACGGGCGTTTTTCAGCATCGCCAGGGCGTGCAGCGGGATATCCGGGCGAGACCACGCGTCCGGTGCCGGAGAGAGATCGTCGGTGTTGGTTTCACCGGTCACCTTAAAGACGGTAACGGTAATTTTTTCAGCCAGCGCTGGACGGTTCAGGAACCATTCGGCATCAGCCCATGACTGCATCACCTGCTTCGCGTAAACGTTGCCCGCTTTGGCTTTTTCTTCCACATCGTAGAAGTTATCGAACATCAGCAGCGTTGAAGAGAGCGCTTTGGCAGCAATTGGCGCCAGCTTATCGTTATCCAGCGCGTCAATCAGCGGATGAATGTTATAGCCGCCCTGCATGGTGCCGAGCAGTTCAATCGCTTTTTCAGGAGTAACCAGTGGGGAGGTGGCTTCGCCTTTGGCAACGGCGGCAAGGAATCCGGCTTTTACGTAGGCAGCTTCATCTACGCCAGGCGGTACGCGGTTGATCAGCAGATCTAACAGGAATTCTTCTTCGCCCTTGGGCGGGTTCTTCAGCAGCTCGACGAGCGCGGCCATTTGGGTTGCATCTAAAGGTTTGGGTACAATTCCCTCGGCGGCACGTTCTGCTACGTGCTTACGGTATTCTTCTAGCACGACGGTTCTCCTCGCTCTCATTGTCATATGCGGCGGGCGTTCTCTTCACGCTCCTGTGAGACAGCAGTTTGTAGGGTAAATGCCCGATACCGCGTCGGGCAGCATAGCAGGATTTCTGCACAGTGTTAATCTGTTTACAAAAAAGCAACATTAAAAAATTTGCTGAATCGTTAAGCATGGTGTAGAGGGCAGCCGAGGGGAAATTTGGCAACAAAAAAACCGCCTGAAAGCGGTTTATTTGTTGCCTTGCGGTGGTAGCACACCGGGTTGGCAGATTTGCGGCAATCCCAACGCGATGAATTTTGCATCACAACCCGCTGGCTTGCAAGCCATCATGTCAGTTTTGCGTAGCGTCTTCCTGTTTCGAATGAAAACACTTTTAACTTCATTTTTAGCCTTCTGAATTACCACCGAGTCGATTACTCTTCTCCTCGGCCTGCTTCGCTGGTGTAGCAACCAGTCACCGGGCCCGGGAGCAGTTCCGTAACCTACGCGGCAATCCCAATTTGCCAGGTTCTGCCTTTCCCGGTGAAGAATGAACCCGCGTAGCCTGTACAGGAACGCACGCAATGGAGATGCGAATCACTGCGCTGATCGTTGTGCTCGGTTTACTGCTTACGGCACTGCACGGTGGCTGGAACATATCCGACATCACGGTGCTGTTTGTTGTCAACCTCGGCAACTAGCTGCTGGCCGCTCGCAAGAGCGGCCTTCTGATATCCCAGCGGCTTTTCAGCTATCACATATAATTGTGTAATAAATACTCACACTCTTTATCCGGACGTACCGGCAGCTCCCCAACAAAAGTCAAAACAGTAAAAGGCGAGTGAATAATACTCACGCCAACCGCAACGCCTCACGGCACTGCACTCGTCTCGCTGGAGTCAATTTATGAAGTTGCCATTTAAACCACATCTTCTTGTTCTGCTTTGCAGTGCGGGGCTGTTTGCCGCCTCAGGCACCATGTTCGTTAAAAGCCGCACGACGGAGCCTGCCCCCGCTGCTCCGGCGGCACAACAACCCACAGCACCGCCAGCCCAGTCCGCACCGGTTGTCGCACCGGCCTACACCGCCGCGCAAATCGATCAGTGGGTTGCCCCCGTCGCGCTTTATCCGGACGCCCTGCTGTCGCAAATTTTCATGGCGTCCACCTACCCGTCTAACGTTATTCAGGCGGCGCAGTGGTCAAAGGACAACCCTAAAATGCAGGGTGATGCCGCCATTCAGGCGGTTGCCGGCCAGCCGTGGGATCCCAGCGTAAAATCGCTGGTCGCGTTTCCTCAGCTGATGTCGCTGATGGGTGAAAACCCGCCGTGGGTACAAAATCTGGGGGATGCGTTTCTCGCTCAACCGAAGGATGTCATGGATTCCGTCCAACGCCTGCGCGCGCTGGCACAAAAGACCGGCGCCTTACAATCAACGCCGCAGCAGACGGTCACTACCGTCACAAAACCTGCCCCGGCAAAAACAACGGCATCAACCACGACAGCGGAAACGACCACCTCTCCGACGGTGATTAAGATTGAATCCACCGATCCGCAGGTGGTTTACGTCCCGACGTATAACCCGAATACGGTTTACGGCACCTGGCCTAACGCCGCTTACCCGCCGGTATATCTCCCGCCCTCGCCCGGCGAGCAATTTACCGACAGCCTGGTTAAAGGTTTAGGCTTCAGCCTCGGGGTCGCAACAACCTACGCTATTTTCAGCAATATCGACTGGGATGACGACGATGACTGGGATCACCACCATCATGATGATGACTGGGACCACCATGGCGGCTATAACCGCAACGGCGACAACAACATCAATATCAACGTGGATAATTTCAACAAGATTGGCGGACTGCGCCTGAACGGCGACAACCGTACCTGGCAGCACAACCCGGCGTATCGGGAAGGTGTGCCTTACCCGACTAACCAGCTGGCTAGCCGTTTCCATTCCACAAACGCCGCTACCGGACTAAGCGCGACGCAGCGAACGCCGGCCAGTCGCGACAGCCAGCGCCAGGCGGCGCTCAGCCAGATGGAAAAATCGACGGGTAAAACCTTTACACCGTCGGCGCATACCGGAACGCGGGATGCCCGGCGTCTCGCCTCAGCGCAACAGCTGAAGCAGATTTCGCAGCGCAATAGCTATCGTGGGTACGACACCCGGCCACAAACCGTAAAACGGACGGCTACACCGGTGCGTGAAAATCATCAGGCTGTCGGGAAGCGAGTTGCACAGTCGGCGCAGCAGCCGGCCAGGGTGCACCGTGCCAATGCGTTGAGCGGCAATGACAGCCGCTCCGGTAGCTGGCAAGCACAGCAGCAGCGAGGCGCGCAAAGCCGTCAGCTCTCGGCGCACCAGCAGCTGCCTCGCCAGCGCTCTGTCGAACGCGCGGAACACCGCGAATTTCATCATCGTTAAGGGAGCCGACATGAAAAGTAAATTACTCAGCACCATGGTGTTGCTCATGGTGTCGGCGACGGTCATGGCGCAGCAATCCTTCAGCTCGCCGGATCGGGCCACCCGCGCGCTGGCAGACGCCATTCGCGAGCAAAACGAAACCGCAATGAACACGCTGCTCGGTGAACACTGGCGCGACGTCCTGCCGCCGGAAGGGGTCGATCCGGATGCCGTCGATCGCTTCCTGCGAGACTGGAAGATCCAACATAAAACAGTGATCGATGGCGATGTGGCGCATCTGGTGGTGGGCGATAACGACTGGCAGCTTCCGATTCCGTTGATTAAAACCGCCGCAGGCTGGCAGTTTGATATGCAGAAAGCCGGTGACGAGATCCTGACCCGCGAAATCGGGCGCAACGAACTCGCGGCCATTGGCGCATTACATGCCTACGTGGATGCCCAGCAGCGCTATTTTGCAATGAACCAGAAGTACGCGCAGAAAATTGTCAGCGCTGAAGGAAAAAAGGATGGGTTGTACTGGCCCGTGTCGCCCGGCGAAGCGCCAAGCCCGCTTGGCCCGGCGTTTAGCCCGAAGGAGCCGGGTGCTGGCTACCACGGCTATCACTTTCGCATCCTGCCGGAGAACAATGGATTTGCCATGATTGCCTGGCCCGTGAGCTATGGCCAGACGGGGGTAATGAGCTTTGTGATAAACCAGGACGATCGGGTTTATGAGGCCAACCTCGGTAATGAATCAGCGCAGCAAGCGCAGGCGCTTGCGTCATATCACCTGGATAAAACCTGGCAGCCCGTAGCTCCCTGAATCCAGCACATAAAAAAAGCGGCCCGTAGCCGCTTTTTTTTATCTGAAGAAACTTACTTCTTCTTCGCTTTCGCGTTTGGCAGGTCGGTGATGCTACCTTCAAACACTTCTGCCGCCAGGCCCACGGACTCGTGCAGAGTTGGGTGAGCGTGGATGGTCAGCGCGATGTCTTCCGCGTCACAGCCCATTTCAATCGCCAGACCGATCTCACCCAGCAGCTCACCGCCGTTGGTACCGACAATCGCACCACCGATAACGCGGTGAGTCTCTTTGTCGAAGATCAGTTTGGTCATACCGTCTGCGCAGTCGGAAGCGATAGCACGGCCAGAAGCAGCCCACGGGAAGGTGGCGGTTTCGTAGCTGATGCCTTTCTCTTTCGCTTCTTTCTCGGTCAACCCCACCCATGCCACTTCTGGCTCGGTGTAGGCGATAGATGGGATCACTTTCGGGTCGAAGTAGTGCTTCATGCCGGCGATAACTTCAGCGGCAACGTGACCTTCGTGAACACCTTTGTGCGCCAGCATTGGCTGACCGACGATATCGCCGATAGCAAAGATGTGCGGCACGTTAGTGCGCAGCTGCTTGTCAACGCGGATGAAGCCACGGTCGTCCACTTCCACGCCAGCTTTGCCCGCGTCGAGGTTTTTACCGTTCGGCACACGGCCGATAGCCACCAGCACGGCGTCGTAACGCTGTGGTTCTGCTGGCGCTTTTTTGCCTTCCATGGAAACGTAAATACCGTCTTCTTTTGCTTCAACGGCAGTCACTTTGGTTTCCAGCATCAGGTTGAATTTCTTGCTGATGCGTTTGGTGAAGACTTTTACGATGTCTTTGTCAGCAGCCGGGATAACCTGGTCGAACATTTCAACCACGTCAATGTCTGAACCCAGCGCATGGTACACGGTACCCATTTCCAGACCGATAATACCGCCGCCCATAACCAGCAGGCGCTTAGGAACGGTTTTCAGCTCCAGAGCATCGGTGGAATCCCACACGCGCGGATCTTCATGTGGAATGAACGGCAGTTCGATTGGGCGAGAGCCTGCCGCGATGATCGCGTTGTCGAAGTTGATCACGGTTTTGCCGTTTTCGCCTTCCACTTCCAGGGTGTTCGCACCGGTGAATTTACCCAGACCGTTGACCACTTTCACTTTACGGCCTTTCGCCATGCCAGCCAGACCACCGGTCAGCTGAGTGATAACTTTCTCTTTCCAGGTACGGATTTTGTCGATATCGGTTTTCGGCTCGCCGAAGACGATACCGTGTTCAGCCAGCGCTTTGGCCTCTTCGATAACTTTCGCTACGTGCAGCAGCGCTTTAGAAGGGATACAACCTACGTTCAGACAAACACCACCAAGGGTGTTGTAACGTTCTACGATGACGGTTTCCAGACCTAAATCAGCGCAACGGAAGGCTGCAGAGTAACCTGCGGGACCTGCCCCAAGTACCACGACCTGAGTTTTGATTTCAGTACTCATCATGACCTCTTATTGATTTCCGGCGGTCCAGGTACTTGTCGCCCTTCATCCACCGGGACGTTCTATCCGCCCGTATTTTACAAAATTGTTAACAATTTTGAAACAACAAACGGCTCACGAATTGTCGCTTTCGCTTATAACCTCACAGACTACATGAGATTAACAGAAAAAAGCCGGCCGACTGGCCGGCTTTTCACTTACATCACCAGGCGGCGAATGTCGCTCAGGGTGTTGTTGATGATGGTGATGAAACGCGCACCATCAGCACCGTCGATCACGCGGTGGTCGAAGGACAGAGAGATTGGCATCATCAGACGCGGCACGAACTCTTTGCCATTCCACACCGGCTCCATCGCGGACTTGGACACACCGAGGATAGCCACTTCCGGCGCGTTCACGATCGGCGCGAAGTGGGTGGTACCCAGGCCGCCGATGCTGGAGATAGTGAAGCAGCCGCCCTGCATTTCGCCGGCAGTCAGCTTACCATCACGCGCTTTTTTGGAGATGGTGGTCAGTTCACGGGACAGCTCGGTAATGCTCTTCTTGTTCACGTCCTTGAAGACCGGAACAACCAGACCATTTGGCGTATCAACCGCAACACCGATGTTGATGTATTTCTTCAGCGTCAGCTTCTGGCCGTCTTCGGACAGGGAGCTGTTGAAGCGTGGCATCTGCTCAAGAGCAGCGGCAACGGCTTTCATGATGAAGACCACTGGGGTGAATTTCACGTCCAGCTTACGCTTCTCGGCTTCGGCGTTCTGCTGTTTACGGAACGCTTCCAGATCGGTGATATCGGTCTTATCGAAGTGCGTAACGTGCGGGATCATCACCCAGTTACGGCTCAGGTTTGCACCAGAGATTTTCTGGATACGGCCCAGTTCAACTTCTTCGATTTCACCGAACTTGCTGAAGTCCACTTTCGGCCATGGCAGCATGCCCGGGATACCGCCGCCAGCGGCTGCAGCTGGTGCAGCTTCAGCGCGTTTCACCGCGTCTTTCACGTAAGCCTGAACGTCTTCGCGCAGGATACGACCTTTACGGCCGGTCCCTTTCACTTTCGCCAGGTTCACGCCAAACTCGCGCGCCAGGCGACGAATCAGCGGGGTGGCGTGGACGTACGCGTCGTTTTCAGCGAACTCAGACGTGCCTTCCGCTTTCGCAGCAGGAGCCGCTGGCTTAGCAGCCTGAGCCGGTGCAGCAGCAGGTGCCGGAGCAGCCGCGGCTGCCGGAGCTGCGGCAGGCGCAGCGCCTTCCACTTCGAAGACCATAATCAGGGAGCCGGTAGACACTTTATCGCCGGTGCTGATTTTGATCTCTTTAACGGTACCGGCGAACGGCGCAGGCACTTCCATGGAAGCCTTGTCGCCTTCAACGGTGATCAGTGACTGTTCAGCGGCAACTTTATCGCCCACTTTCACCATCACTTCGGTCACTTCAACTTCGTCACCGCCGATGTCAGGAACGTTAACGTCTTTCACGCCGCCTGCTGCTGGTGCAGCCGCAGGAGCCGGAGCAGCAGCCTGAGCTGGCGCAGCGGCAGGTGCAGCACCCGCCACTTCGAAGACCATGATCAGCGAGCCGGTAGACACTTTGTCACCGGTGTTGATCTTGATCTCTTTAACGGTGCCCGCGAACGGCGCCGGCACTTCCATAGAGGCTTTGTCGCCTTCTACGGTGATCAGAGACTGCTCGGCCGCAACGGTGTCGCCCACTTTCACCAGGATTTCAGTGACTTCAACTTCGTCACCGCCGATGTCAGGCACGTTAACTTCTTTCGCGCTCGCGGCAGCTGCTGGAGCAGCGGCAGCCGGAGCGGCTTCTTTCTTCTCTTCCTGCGCAGGTGCAGCAGCTGCTGCACCGTCGGCGGAATCGAAAATCATGATCAGTTTGCCGGTCTCGGTTTTATCGCCGACAGAGACTTTGATCTCTTTAACGATGCCAGCCTGAGGAGACGGGACTTCCATAGAGGCTTTGTCGCCTTCTACGGTGATCAGCGACTGTTCAGCTTCAACTTTGTCGCCCACTTTGACCAGGATCTCGGTGATTTCAACTTCATCAGCCCCGATGTCCGGTACATTGATTTCGATAGCCATTATTCTTTTACCTCTTACGCCAGACGCGGGTTAACTTTATCTGCATCGATGTTGAATTTGGTAATTGCTTCCGCAACCACTTTCTTATCGATTTCGCCACGTTTAGCCAGTTCGCCCAGTGCAGCTACAACCACGTAAGAAGCATCAACTTCGAAGTGGTGACGCAGGTTTTCGCGGCTGTCAGAACGACCGAAGCCGTCAGTACCCAGTACGCGATAATCATCAGCTGGAACGTAAGTACGAACCTGCTCAGCGAACAGTTTCATATAGTCAGTAGACGCCACCGCTGGCGCGTCGTTCATCACCTGAGCGATGTACGGAACGCGTGGGGTTTCCATTGGGTGCAGCATGTTCCAGCGCTCACAGTCCTGGCCATCACGCGCCAGTTCAGTGAAGGAGGTCACGCTGTACACGTCGGAACCCACACCGTAGTCTTTCGCCAGGATCTGCGCTGCTTCACGGACGTGACGCAGGATAGAACCGGAGCCCAGCAGCTGAACTTTACCTTTGCTACCTTCGATGGTTTCGAGTTTGTAGATACCTTTACGGATACCTTCCTCGGCACCTGCTGGCATTGCCGGCATGTGGTAGTTTTCGTTCAGGGTGGTGATGTAGTAGTAAATGTTCTCTTGCGCTTCGCCGTACATGCGCTGCAGACCGTCATGCATGATGACTGCCACTTCGTACGCGTAAGACGGGTCGTAGGAGATACAGTTAGGGATAGTCAGAGACTGAATGTGGCTGTGGCCATCTTCGTGCTGCAGACCTTCACCGTTCAGGGTCGTACGACCGGAAGTACCACCAATCAGGAAGCCGCGAGCCTGCTGGTCGCCTGCCTGCCAGCACAGGTCACCGATACGCTGGAACCCGAACATGGAGTAGTAAATGTAGAACGGGATCATCGGCAGGTTGTTGGTGCTGTAAGAGGTCGCAGCAGCCAGCCAGGATGCGCCTGCGCCCAGCTCGTTGATACCTTCCTGCAGGATCTGACCTTTCTCGTCTTCTTTGTAGTATGCAACCTGCTCACGGTCCTGCGGGGTGTACTGCTGGCCGTTCGGACTGTAGATACCGATCTGACGGAACAGACCTTCCATACCGAAAGTACGCGCTTCGTCGGCGATGATTGGAACCAGGCGATCTTTGATCGACTTGTTCTTCAGCATCACGTTCAGGGCACGAACGAAGGCGATGGTGGTGGAGATCTCTTTGTTCTGCTCTTCCAGCAGCTGAGAGAAATCTTCCAGCGCCGGCAGTTCCAGCTTCTCGGTGAAGTTTGGCTGACGAGCTGGCAGGTAGCCTTTCAGCGCCTGACGACGTTCGTGCAGGTACTTGTGCTCTTCAGAGCCTTCCGGGAAGGTGATGTAAGAGAGGTTTTCAACCTGCTCGTCGGTCACTGGAACGTTGAAACGGTCGCGGATATAACGCACGCCGTCCATGTTCATTTTCTTAACCTGGTGAGCGATGTTTTTACCTTCTGCGGTATCACCCATGCCGTAACCTTTGATGGTGTGGGCCAGGATTACAGTCGCTTTACCTTTGGTTTCCTGCGCTTTTTTCAGTGCAGCGTAGACTTTCTTCGGATCGTGACCGCCGCGGTTCAGGGCCCAGATCTGCTCGTCAGTCCAGTCTGCAACCAGGGCTGCGGTTTCAGGATATTTGCCGAAGAAGTGCTCACGTACGTAGGCACCGTCTTTGGATTTGAAGGTCTGGTAGTCGCCGTCAACGGTTTCGTTCATCAGCTGAATCAGCTTACCGCTGGTGTCTTTGCGCAGCAGCTCATCCCAACGACCGCCCCACATGACTTTAATCACGTTCCAGCCAGCACCCGCGAAGATGCCTTCCAGTTCGTTGATGATCTTGCCGTTGCCGGTTACCGGACCATCCAGACGCTGCAGGTTACAGTTGATGATGAAGCACAGGTTGTCCAGCTTCTCACGGGTCGCGATAGTGATCGCGCCTTTAGATTCTGGCTCATCCATTTCACCGTCGCCCAGGAAGGCGTAAACGGTCTGCTCGGAGGTATCTTTCAGACCACGGTGTTCCAGATACTTCAGGAATTTAGCCTGGTAGATTGCACCGATTGGACCCAGACCCATAGATACGGTCGGGAACTGCCAGAATTCAGGCATCAGTTTAGGGTGCGGGTAAGAAGACAGGCCTTTACCGTGAACTTCCTGACGGAAGTTGTTCATCTGCTCTTCAGTCAGACGACCTTCCAGGAAGGCACGTGCATAGATGCCCGGAGAGATGTGGCCCTGGAAGTACACCAGATCGCCGCCGTCTTTCTCGTTGGCTGCACGGAAGAAGTGGTTGAAGCACACTTCGTAAACGGTCGCAGAGGACTGGAAGGACGCCATGTGGCCACCCAGCTCCAGATCTTTCTTGGATGCGCGCAGAACGGTCATGATGGCGTTCCAGCGGATAGCAGAACGGATACGGCGTTCCAGATCCAGATTGCCCGGGTATTCCGGTTCGTCTTCGACGGCAATCGTGTTTACGTAGTTGCTAGCCCCTGCACCTGAAGCCACTTTCACGCCGCCTTTGCGCGCTTCTGAAAGCAGCTGATCAATCAGATACTGAGCGCGCTCAACACCTTCTTCACGGATGACCGATTCGATCGCCTGTAGCCAGTCGCGAGTTTCGATCGGATCCACGTCATTTTGGAGACGTTCTGACATGGGGGTATTCCTTATCTATCTAATACGTTGATTTGTCTGGAACCTGTCCCATTGTATTTTCGCCAGAAAACACAATAAGACAGGTTCTGCGTTTAGTTGCCGCGCTCTAAAAAATACCTGGCGCTTAATCCTTTCGTTGCTGTATGCGGCGTAATGAACGTTCGCGACGCGATTGTTCACGGCTGCGGTCCAGCAAGATTTCCTCAATGAAAGCCAGATGGCGGTGCGACGCTTCGCGCGCCTGCTCCGGTTCCCCGGCCATTATCGCCTCGAATACTCGGGTGCGATGGTTGCTTACCAGCGGGAGCATCTCCCGACGGGCATACAACAATTCAAAATTCTGACGAACGTTCTGGGCCAGCATCGGCTCCATGCAGCGTAGCAGATGGAGGAGCACCACGTTGTGTGCAGCTTCGGTGACGGCAATTTGATACTGGACGACGGCGCTGGATTCGGCGTCTAAGTCGCCGGACTGCTGTGCCCGTTCAATGGCCTGATGCAGCTCGCGAATACGCACGCGATCTTCATCAGTGCTGCGAAGGGCGGCGTAATAGGCCGCGATACCTTCCAGCGCGTGACGGGTCTCAAGCAGATCAAACTGGGATTCTGGGTGGTCAGAGAGAAGTTCTACCAGCGGATCGCTGAAGCTCTGCCACAGGCTGTTTTGCACAAAGGTTCCGCCACCCTGGCGACGGAGCAACAGGCCCTTTGCTTCGAGACGTTGAATCGCCTCACGCAAAGAGGGACGTGAAACGTCGAACTGTTTTGCCAGCTCGCGTTCTGGCGGGAGCTTCTCGCCCGGGCGCAGTGTCCCTTCGAGAATTAAAAACTCCAGCTGCTGCTCAATCACATCGGAAAGTTTTGGTTGGCGAATTTTGCTGTAGGCCATATTCCCTGTCTTACGCCTTTTTGCCCGGAGTCAATTGGTCTTACCAATTTCATGTTCGTATCGCTAAAGTAACAAAGTATTCACCTTCTGTCCATATTGGTTTTGATTGAAATCAGTAAACCCGGCACATTTTAACAACCTTACAGAACTAACGTTTCAGGAATGTAACTTTGCACAAATGAGTTGGTTACTACCAAAGAGGCAGTTTTAACCATAATGAAACGAGGGTTTTTGCAATCTGAAGCGATTCAACAAGGCAAAAAATGAAAATTCGCCCACTTCTTGCGCATTTCTATTCTATAGGTTGGGTATGAGGGGTTAACGTACCGATCTACAATTGGTTTCTTTTTATTCAAGTGGTCATCATCCCTTCATAAAGCAGGTGCATTCGCTGGCGCTTACCACTATTCTTGCGCTAACGGAAGCCATCTCCGCTTTTTTCGGCATCGTTAACCGTAAAGAAATAAATACAGAATATGGACTTTCATAATTACACACGCACAGCGTGAACATAACAACCACACACGAGGTTTCAAATGGAAGCTCAACAGCACGGCGATCAGCTAAAGCGCGGCCTTAAAAACCGCCATATTCAGCTCATCGCACTGGGCGGTGCTATTGGTACTGGCCTGTTTCTGGGCAGTGCGTCCGTTATCCAGTCTGCCGGTCCGGGCATTATTCTGGGTTACGCGATTGCGGGTTTCATTGCTTTTCTGATTATGCGCCAGCTGGGCGAAATGGTTGTCGAGGAGCCGGTCGCAGGCTCTTTCAGCCACTTTGCCTACAAATACTGGGGCAGCTTTGCAGGCTTCGCCTCCGGCTGGAACTACTGGGTTCTGTACGTTCTGGTTGCCATGGCCGAGCTGACCGCCGTCGGTAAATACATTCAGTTCTGGTACCCGGAGATCCCCACCTGGGCGTCTGCGGCGGTCTTCTTCGTCCTGATCAACGCCATTAACCTGACCAACGTAAAAGTGTTCGGGGAGATGGAGTTCTGGTTCGCCATTATCAAAGTTATTGCCGTAGTGGCGATGATCGTCTTTGGCGGCTGGCTGCTGTTCAGCGGCAACGGCGGCCCGCAGGCCACGGTGCGCAACCTCTGGGAACAGGGCGGCTTCCTGCCGCACGGCATGACCGGGCTGGTAATGATGATGGCAATCATTATGTTCTCCTTCGGCGGTCTGGAGCTGGTGGGCATCACCGCCGCTGAAGCCGACAACCCGGAGCACAGCATCCCGAAAGCCACCAACCAGGTTATCTACCGCATTCTTATCTTCTATGTGGGCTCGCTGGCGGTGCTGCTCTCTCTGCTGCCGTGGACGCGCGTCACGGCGGATACCAGCCCGTTTGTGCTGATCTTCCACGAACTGGGCGACACCTTCGTGGCGAACGCGCTCAACGTCGTGGTGCTGACCGCCGCGCTCTCCGTGTATAACAGCTGCGTTTACTGCAACAGCCGTATGCTGTTCGGCCTGGCGCAGCAGGGCAACGCGCCAAAAGCGCTGCTCACCGTTGATAAACGTGGCGTACCGGTTAACACCATCATCGTTTCGGCAGTAGTGACGGCGCTGTGCGTGCTGATTAACTACCTGGCGCCGGAATCGGCCTTCGGCCTGCTGATGGCGCTGGTGGTTTCTGCCCTGGTGATCAACTGGGCGATGATCAGCCTCGCGCACATTAAATTCCGCCGCGCCAAGCAGCAGCAGGGCGTGACCACTCGCTTCCCTGCCCTGCTCTATCCGCTGGGTAACTGGGTGTGCCTGCTGTTCATGGCGGCCGTGCTGGTCATCATGCTCATCACCCCCGGCATGGCGATTTCCGTCTACCTGATCCCGGTCTGGATTGCGATCCTGGGCGTGGGCTATATGGTGAGGCAGAAAAATGCCAAAACGGTGAAAACACACTAATCCCCCTCGCTGTGCCCGCGCTCGCGGGCACAGCATCCTGTTACCTTCCTCACAAATTCACGCCAACAGCAAATTTATCCATATCACCGACCTTATACTGCTACGCATATATTTGTTTGCCAGCAAATAATTCTCTCCATACCGAAACCCGGAGAGCTGTCGATGGATAACAACAAACTTTCAGTAAAAGAAAAGATCGGCTATGGCATGGGTGACGCCGGATGCAACATTATTTTTGGCGCCATCATGTTGTTTGTTAATTATTTTTATACGGATATTTTTGGTCTGGCTCCTGCGCTGGTCGGGGTTTTACTGCTGTCTGTCCGCGTCATTGATGCGGTAACAGACCCGATTATGGGTGCCATTGCCGACCGTACCCGCAGCAAATATGGCCGGTTTCGTCCATGGCTGCTGTGGATTGCCTTCCCCTACGCGCTGTTCAGCATTCTGATGTTCACCACCCCGGAGTGGAGCTATAACAGCAAAGTTATCTATGCGTTCGTCACCTATTTCCTGCTCTCGCTGACCTACACGGCAATCAACATTCCTTACTGCTCGCTCGGTGGCGTGATCACCAACGACCCGAAAGAGCGCGTCGCCTGCCAGTCCTACCGCTTTGTGATGGTGGGTATCGCCACGCTATTGCTGTCGCTGACGCTGCTGCCAATGGCGGACTGGTTCGGCGGGGATAACAAAGCCAAAGGCTACCAGATGGCAATGACCGTCCTGGCGCTGGTTGGTACCTGTATGTTCCTGTTCTGCTTCGCCACCGTGCGCGAGCGCGTGCGCCCGGCGGTGCAAAGCCATGATGAGCTGAAAAACGACCTGAAGGACGTGTGGAAGAACGACCAGTGGGTGCGTATTCTGCTCCTCACGCTCTGCAACGTCTGCCCGGGCTTTATCCGCATGGCGGCAACCATGTATTACGTCACCTGGGTCATGGGGCAAAGCACCCACTTCGCCACGCTGTTTATCAGCCTGGGCGTCGTCGGCATGATGTTCGGCAGTATGCTGGCGAAAGTGCTGACCGACCGCTGGTGCAAGCTGAAGGTCTTCTTCTGGACCAACATCGCGCTGGCTATTTTCTCCTGCGCCTTTTACTTCTTCGATCCGAAAGCGACGACCACCATTGTGGTGCTCTACTTCCTGCTGAACATTCTGCACCAGATCCCCTCCCCGCTGCACTGGTCCCTGATGGCCGACGTGGACGACTACGGCGAGTGGAAAACCGGGAAACGTATCACCGGGATCAGCTTCTCCGGCAACATTTTCTTCCTCAAGCTGGGGCTGGCGATAGCCGGGGCGATGGTTGGCTTCCTGCTCTCCTGGTACGGCTATGACGCAGGCGCAAAAGCGCAAAGCGCGGACGCCATTAACGGGATCGTCCTGCTCTTCACCGTTATTCCCGGCATTGGATATCTCATTACCGCTGGCGTGGTACGTCTGCTGAAGGTTGACCGGGAGACGATGAAGCGGATCCAGGAAGACCTGGAGAAGCGTCGCAATAACTATCGCGAGCTGAACGAGTATCAGGAACTCAGCGCCGCTGAGACAAAATAAGGAAAGTCGAATGCAAACCTGGCCAAACCCGTTTATTGAACAACGCGCCGATCCTTACATCCTGCGCCACGAAGGGCAGTACTATTTTATCGCCTCCGTGCCGCAGTACGACCGGCTGGCGCTCCGCCGCGCGGACTCGCTGGAGGGTTTACCCGGTGCCGAAGAGGTGGTGGTCTGGCGCAAGCCCGACACCGGCCCGATGAGCCAGCTAATTTGGGCGCCGGAACTGCACCATATCGACGGCAGGTGGTACATCTATTATGCCGCGACGCATACCCAGGCGCTCGACGAACTCGGGATGTTCCAGCACCGTATGTTTGCGCTCGAATGCGCAGACCCCGATCCGCTCACCGGTACCTGGGTGGAAAAAGGGCAAATTACAACGCCGTTTGACACCTTCGCGCTGGACGCCACCACCTTTGTGCATCAGGGAAAACGCTGGTACCTGTGGGCGCAAAAAGCGCCGGATATTGCGGGTAACTCCAACCTTTATCTGTGTGAAATGGAAAATCCGTGGACGCTAAAAGGCGAGCCGGTAATGCTCAGTAAGCCGGAATACGACTGGGAATGCCGCGGGTTTTGGGTCAATGAAGGACCGGCGGTGCTGTTCCATGGCGATAAGCTGTTTATTAGCTACTCCGCCAGCGCCACCGATGAGAACTACTGCATGGGGCTACTGTGGATAGACCTGCATGCCGATCCGCAAAACCCGGCGAACTGGCATAAATCCTCGCGCCCGGTATTCGTGACCAGCTACGAAAACCGTCAGTACGGGCCAGGCCATAACAGCTTTACGCAGACGCCAGAGGGCGACGATGTGCTGGTCTACCACGCGCGAAACTACACTGAAATTGAGGGCGATCCGCTTTACGATCCGAATCGCCACACGCGTCTGAAACGCGTCCGCTGGGACGAAAACGGGATGCCTGATTTCGGCATCCCGCCTGCGGATACGCTGTAACGGCTTCGGCGCGCCGGGTCAGACCAGCGTGCCATAAATTGTCAGCAGCGCCACAATCACCACCACCGCAAACGAGGTTTTCTTTGCCATCGAGACGGCGGCTTTTGGCGTTGCTACTTTATCCGTGTGCGGCTCGCGCGCCAGCGAGAACTGCGCCAGACGGGTTAACACCTGATACTGCGCGGTGTGGCGGTCCGCAAGGGAAGCAAACCACGCGGGCAGGGCTTTTTCACCATGCCCGATGAGAGCATAGACAACCCCCACCAGACGCACCGGAAGCCAGTCAAGCACGTGCAGAATGGCGTCAATACCGGACTGTAAACGCTCATGCGGCGTAAGGTAGCGGGCAAGCCAGGTCTGCCAGGCGCGCAGGAACGCATAGCCCATCAGCAGTACCGGCCCCCACGGACCGCCCACCACAAACCAGAACAGCGGTGCCAGGTAGTAACGGAAGTTGATCCACAACAGCGCGTTTTGCAGCTCGCGCAGAAATTCACGTTCATCGCAGTCCGGCGGTACGCCGTGGATCATCGTCAGCTCGCTCGCCATCGCACCGCGCGCGTGGGCATCATCACGGGAGGCGGCCTTCAGGTAAGCGTGATAGTGCAAACGCACCTTGCCCGCGCCAATGCACAGCACGCCCAGCAGGATCCACACCACCAGCAGCGGCACGTTGAAAAAAAGGCCGTACAGCGAGCGCAGCAGCAGGAACGTAATCACCATCACACCTGCCGTCATCAGCAGCGTGCGCAGCATGGAAAAATGCCTGATGCGGCGGAATAACACCTCCAGCCGATGATCCAGATGCCAGTGCTCGCCGAGCTTAAACAGGCGCTCAGCGATCATAACCAGCAGCATGGTAAACAACGTCATGTTATCTCCTTATCTGACGACGTGGTAAGCATGGCGCGAAACCGGGACCAGTCAAACGCCGGGCCGGGGTCGGTTTTTCTTTCGGGGACGATGTCGCAGTGCCCCGTAATATTCTTTGCTATTGCGGGATAGAGCCCGACAAGCGTTTGCGTCACAGCAGCCAGTTTCTGATACTGCGCATCGGTGTATGGGGTGGTGTCCGTCCCTTCCAGCTCAATCCCAATGGAGAAATCATTGCAGCGCTCGCGCCCCCGGTACATGGATACGCCGGCATGCCAGGCACGCTTGTCAAAAGGAACATACTGAACCACTTCACCATCACGACGGATCAGACAGTGTGCCGAGACGCGCAGATGCGCAATTTCAGCGAAAAAGGGATGGGCATTGGGATCTATCGTTCCAGTGAATAACGCATCGATCCACGGTCCGCCAAACTCCCCCGGCGGGAGGCTAATATTGTGAACCACCAGCAGTGTGGGCTTTTCATCCTCCGGGCGGCAATCGTGGTGCGGCGACGGTACATGCCGCGCGTCCACCAGCCATCCGTTCTCTAACAACATGCTGGAACTCCTTATCTGTGGTGCTGTTACTCGGTTCAGAGTAGCATGTTTCAATATTATGATTCGTTACCAATTTGGAGTTTTATCATGCCGCCTCGCCGCTACAACCCCGACCACCGACGTGACGCGCTTCTGGAACGTATTAATAGTGATATTCCGGCAAGCGTTGCCCATGCCCTGAAGGAAGATCTGGGCGGCGACGTCAGCGCCGACAACGATATTACCGCACAATTATTGCCAGAAGAGACACGCTCGCACGCGGTCATTATCACCCGCGAAGCGGGGGTTTTCTGCGGCAAACGCTGGGTTGAGGAGGTCTTTACCCAGCTGGCGGGCGACGATGTGCAGGTAACGTGGCATGTTGCTGATGGCGATGCGGTAACCGCCGGTCAGCCACTATTCGAGCTGGACGGCCCATCCCGGATCTTGCTGACCGGTGAACGCACCGCGCTCAATTTCGTGCAAACGCTCTCCGGCGTCGCCAGTGAGGTACGCCGCTACGTAGATCTGCTGGCAGGTACCCGCACCCAGCTGCTGGATACCCGTAAAACCCTGCCGGGCCTGCGTACCGCCCTGAAATACGCCGTGCTCTGCGGCGGCGGCGCAAACCATCGTCTGGGGCTGTCCGATGCTTTCCTGATTAAAGAGAACCATATTATTGCTTCCGGCTCCGTGCGTAAGGCCGTGGAGAAAGCCTTCTGGCTGCACCCGGACGTGCCGGTCGAAGTGGAAGTGGAAAATCTGGAGGAGCTGGACGAGGCCATCAAAGCCGGGGCAGACATTATCATGCTCGATAACTTTGACACGGAGCAGATGCGTGAGGCGGTTAAACGCACCAACGGCCAGGCGCAGCTTGAGGTGTCCGGCAACGTGACGTTTGACACCATCCGCGATTTTGCTGAAACCGGCGTTGATTATATCTCCGTTGGCGCGCTGACCAAGCACGTACGCGCCCTCGACCTCTCTATGCGCTTCAAATAACGAGTCCTCCCCTCTCCGCCCGGAGAGGGGAAATACGAGACCGCTCGCATTTACGCTGTTCTTCTCTGCAACGCTCAATAAAACCCCTGAAAGCCCCTTCACGTTCACGCTTTTGCTCCTCGTTTCTGCGCGCTGGCACTGCCACAGTAGCGCCACTTAACGTAAGGAGCAGACATGAACAAACAACAAGGATTTACGCTGATTGAGCTAATGGTCGTCATTGGCATTATTGCCATCCTGAGCGCAATTGGCGTCCCGGCCTATCAGAACTACCTGCGTAAAGCGGCGCTCACCGATATGCTGCAAACGTTCATCCCCTACCGCACCGCCATTGAGCTTTGCGCTCTGGATCATGGCGGTGTGGAGCGCTGCGACGCGGGCACCAGCGGCATTCCCTCACCGACAACCACACGCTACGTTTCGGCAATGAGCGTGGCGAAGGGCGTGGTGTCGTTAACAGGACAGGAGAGCCTGAACGGGCTTGAGGTTCTGATGACGCCGATCTGGAGCGACGGCAACGGCATGACGGGCTGGACGCGTGACTGCAAAATGGCATCCGACGCAGCGCTCAGGCAAGCCTGCGAAGACGTTTTCCGCTTCGACAATAACTGACAGGAGTGGATGATGAACACCGAACAGCTTATGACCCTCTGCCAGCGCCATCACGCCCTGCTGCTGGCAAGCGACGCGGACATGATAAGCATTGCCGTGGTGGGAAACCCGGCCTCTGAACTGATGGAGGCTTTACGCTTCGCCACTCAAAAGCGTATTGATATAGAGTGCTGGACGGCCGAGCGCATGGAAAAACGGCGCCAGTCCGTCACATCATTGCATCTGCCGGGCATAGCGCCAGGCTCGGCCGCTGACGTTCTCAATACGATCCTGCAGCAGGCGGTAAGCCAGCGGGCATCCGACATCCATATTGAACCAGCGGAAAATGGCTACCAGATCCGCCTGCGGATTGACGGCGTTCTTTACCCGCAACCGCCGATCGCGGCTGCTCTCGGGACGACGCTGGCCGCGCGTCTGAAGGTGCTGGGCCAGCTGGATATTGCCGAGCGCCGCTTGCCGCAGGACGGCCAGTTTACGGTGGAGCTGGAAAGCAGCCCCGTCTCGTTTCGTATCGCAACGCTTCCCTGTAGCGGCGGAGAAAAAATCGTGCTGCGCCTGCTTTACCAGGTACAGCAAGCGCTGGAGCTCGATCGGCTGGGCATGAGCGCAGACCAGCAGTTGCGCTTTGCCGGAGTGCTAAACGGCCCGCAGGGACTGATTCTGGTCACCGGCCCGACCGGTAGCGGAAAAACGGTGACGCTGTACAGCGCGCTGCAGGCGCGAAATACCCCAGACGTTAATATTTGCAGCGTGGAGGATCCTGTAGAAATCCCCCTTGCAGGCCTAAACCAGACGCAGATTAACCCGCGCGCCGGGCTGACCTTTCAGAGCGTGCTGCGCGCCCTGCTTCGCCAGGATCCCGATATCATCATGGTGGGGGAAATTCGTGACGGCGAAACGGCAGAAATTGCCATTAAGGCCGCGCAAACCGGGCATCTGGTGCTCTCCACGCTTCACACTAACTCGACTACCGAAGCGCTGGTACGGCTGGAACAGATGGGCGTCGCGCGCTGGATGATCTCTTCTGCGCTCTCAATGGTGGTTGCCCAGCGGCTGGTGCGTCGGCTGTGCCCGCACTGTCGACAGGAGGCAAGCCGCCACGCCGACCTCCCTCGCAGCCTGTGGCCCCGGCCGCTTCCGCGCTGGCAACCTACCGGCTGCGATCGCTGTTATCACGGATTTTATGGCCGCGTAGCCCTCTTTGAAGTGCTCGTCATCGATGACGCGCTCCGGCAGGCTATTGCCAGTGGAGCGAGTACAGAGGTGATTGGCTCCAGCGCACGTCAGGCGGGAATGACGTCGTTGTTCGAGCACGGCTGTATGGCCGTTGAACAAGGGCTGACCACGTTCGAAGAATTGCTGCGCGTGCTGGGCATGCCCGATGGCTGCTAACGCCCTCTGGCGCTGGCGCGCGCTGACCATGGAGGGTGACGTACAGACCGGCACCCTTTGGGCTATCGACCATGATGCAGCTTACGCCGCATTAGTGCGCAAACAGCTTCATCCGCTGGCGCTCAGGCGCTGCCAGCAGCGCCATCGATGGCAGGTACACCACTGCTACGATATTTTTCGCCAGCTCGCCACGCTGTTGCAGGCCGGGCTCACGCTATCCCAAAGCCTGCAAATGCTGGCGGAACAGCATCCTTTACGGCAGTGGCAGGCGCTGCTGCACAGCCTTGCTGAGGATCTGAGCGAAGGCTGCGCCTTTTCAGAGGCAATGAAGAAGTGGCCAGAGGTGTTTAGCCCTCTTTATATCTCCATGGTGAAAACGGGTGAACTGACGGGACAGCTCGAAGCGTGCTGTCGCCAGCTCGCGCAACAGCAGAAATCCCAGCAGCTGCTGAGTGCAAAAGTGAAGAAAGCGCTGCGCTACCCGGCGATCGTCCTGACGCTGGCCGTTGTCGTGGTGCTGGCCATGGTTACGCTGGTTTTGCCCGAGTTTGCCGCGATATACAAAACGTTTAACGCCCCGCTTCCGCTTCTCACGCAGGCGGTCATGGGGCTGGCTACCTTCATTCAGGCGCATCTCCTCGCCCTTTTCGCCCTGTTCGCGACGCTGGTTATCGTCGCCTGTAAACTGCGGCGGCATCCCCGCTGGCAGCATATGCTGTTACGCATACCGGTGATGGGCGCGCTGTCGCGCGGGCAAAAGCTGGGACAAATATTTACCGTGCTGTCTTTAACCCAGCAGGCCGGGATCGCATTTTTAGACGGAATGGAGAGCGTGCAGGAAACCGTTGAGAGTGGCTACTGGCAGGAGAAAATCCGCGCGGTGCGCAGCGATATTGAACGGGGTATGCCCGTGTGGTCATCCTTTCAGAAAGCCTCTGTTTTTACGCCCCTGTGCATTCAGCTGATACGCACCGGAGAAGTATCGGGTTCCCTGGACGTGATGCTGCTGAATCTCGCACGTCACCATACGGAACGGACATTTGAGCAGGCGGACAGTCTGGCGGCAATGCTTGAGCCTTTGCTGCTGATCGTGACGGGTGTGATTATTGGTACGCTGGTGGTGGCAATGTATCTGCCGGTTTTCCATCTGGGGGATGCGATGAGCGCGGGTTAACGCTGGCGCACGGATGCGCGCCAGCTGTAGCCGTCAGAGGCTATTGAATACGCGGTTTTCCTGCTCCTGAACGCGGATAAACGTCGTGCGTTTAGTCAGCTCTTTCAGGCGGGAAGCACCAACGTAGGTGCAGGCAGAGCGCAAACCGCCGAGGATATCGCGCGCCGTGTTCTCAACAGGGCCACGCAGCGGCAGCTTAACGGTTTTACCTTCCGCGGCACGGTATTTTGCTACACCGCCCACGTGACGGGTCATCGCAGATTCAGAGCTCATTCCGTAGAACAGCATGAATTTCTCGCCGTTCTCTTCCACCACGGTACCGCCGCTCTCTTCGTGACCAGCCAGCATGCCGCCGAGCATGACGAAGTCTGCGCCACCGCCAAAGGCTTTCGCTACATCGCCCGGCATGGTGCAGCCACCGTCGCTGATGATCTGGCCGCCCAGGCCGTGCGCCGCGTCAGCGCATTCGATTACCGCCGACAGCTGCGGATAACCCACGCCGGTTTTCACACGCGTGGTGCATACGGAACCCGGGCCAATGCCCACCTTAACGATGTCAGCTCCAGAAAGGATCAGCTCTTCACACATCTCTCCGGTCACCACGTTGCCGGCGATGATGGTTTTCGTTGGCCAGGCTTCACGCGCCTTGCTGACGAACTGCACGAAATGTTCGGAATAGCCGTTCGCCACGTCAATACAGACAAAATTCAGCGCCGGATTCGCGTTCAGGATCTGCCTGGTTTTCTCGAAATCTGCATCAGACGTACCGGTAGACACCATCACATGCTTCACCACGTCAGCAGAGGCGGAGGCAACAAACGCATTCCACTCTTCAGCGCTATAGTGTTTGTGTACCGCAGTCAGGATGTCGAACTGCGCCAGTGCGGTAGCCATTTCGAAGGTACCGACTGTGTCCATGTTGGCGGCAATAATCGGCACGCCAGACCACGTCTGACCGGAATGCTTAAAGGTGAATTGACGTTCGAGTTCAACGTCTGAGCGGCTTTTCAGCGTAGAGCGTTTAGGGCGGATAAGAACGTCTTTGAAACCTAACTTGAGATCTTCTTCGATACGCATGTGCGGATTCCTGGGGTTAGAGGCAAAAATAGTGAAAGCACAACTCCAGTGACGCTATCATACGCACTAATACCTGCTCCGCAAGACTGCGAAAATCACTTTTTTTACGCTACAATCCTATAAATTTACCTGATAAAAAGCGGGTAAAGAGGGCTAAACATTCGCTGTTGAAAGTTTGAACTTTAAGCAACTGATTTTATAAATGAATAATTCCCAGGATCTTATGTAATGGGGTATATCGTCGCATTAACCGGCGGCATCGGTAGTGGTAAAAGCACCCTTGCGGACGCGTTTTCTCGTCTCGGCATTACGATTATCGACGCAGATATCATTGCCCGTCAGGTGGTAGAACCAAATACACCCGCCTTACAAGCCATCGAAGCACATTTTGGCAGCAGCGTTATACAGGCTGACGGTACGCTAAACCGGCGACAGCTCCGTGAATGCATATTTTCCGATCCTGCGGAAAAGGCCTGGCTTAATGCCCTGCTCCACCCCATTATCCACCAGGAAACCCAGCGTCAAATGGCCGCAGCCAGCTCGCCCTATGTGCTGTGGGTTGTTCCGTTGCTGGTTGAAAACCAGCTTCAGAAAAAAGCGGACAGAACGCTGGTGATTGACGTTTCCCGCGAAACGCAGATCCAGAGAACCATGGCCCGTGACCATGTTTCTCGTGAGCATGCTGAACAAATTCTTGCCGCTCAGGCCACGCGCGAAGCGCGCCTTGCCGTTGCGGATGATGTTATTGATAATAACGGCGCACCAGATGCCATTGCATCGGATGTTGCTCGTCTGCACGCGCAGTATCTGACCTTCGCCGCGCAGGCCGTTGCACAGGAAAAACCATAATGTCGACTCATATCCTTTTTGAGCACCCGCTTAACGAAAAAATGCGCACCTGGCTGCGCATAGAATTTCTTATCCAGCAGCTTTCACAACACCTGCCCGTCAACGATCACGCCACCGCGCTGCATTTTTTCCGCAACGTGGGCGATCTGCTGGATGTAATTGAACGCGGCGATGTCCGCACTGAGCTGCTGAAAGAGCTGGAACGCCAGCAGCGTAAACTACAGGCCTGGGCCGAAGTGCCCGGCGTGGACCAAAGTCGAATTGACGCGTTACGCCAGCAGCTGAAAAACAGCAGCACGACGCTGATGGCAGCGCCGCGCGTCGGGCAGTTTCTGCGAGAAGATCGTTTGATCGCGCTGGTGCGCCAGCGTCTGAGCATACCGGGCGGATGCTGTAGCTTCGATCTGCCAACGCTGCATATGTGGTTACACATGCCGCAGGAGCAGCGCGATCGCCAGGTGAACGGCTGGCTGGCGAGCCTGGAGCCGATGAATCAGGCGCTATCGCTGATCCTCGATCTTGTCCGTAATTCTGCCCCGTTCCGCAAGCAAACCAGCCTCAACGGCTTTTATCAGGACAACGGCGACGATGCCGATCTTCTGCGTCTGAACCTGTCTCTTGGCGAGCAGCTTTATCCGCAGATTTCGGGGCATAAAAGCCGTTTCGCGATCCGCTTTATGCCGCTGGACAGCGAACATGGCACCGTGCCGGAACGCCTCGATTTTGAACTGGCCTGTTGTTAAGGAGTGCCGATGTCTGACGTAACTACCGTAAACTGCCCAACCTGTGGGAAAACCGTTGTCTGGGGCGAAGTGAGCCCATTTCGCCCATTCTGCTGCAAGCGCTGTCAGCTTATTGACCTGGGCGAATGGGCAGCGGAAGAGAAACGCATTCCCAGCGAAGGCGGCCTCTCGGATAGCGATGACTGGAGCGAGAACCAGCAGTAGCGTTCAAAGCCTGCTGGCGCTTCGCTTAGCAGGCCTAAAGGTTGCCCGTTAGCCGGGATATGACGGGCGCATTTGCCGGAGGAAATTTTCCGGCATCACTCGCGTGAAGCGTAACCCAGCCACCCGGCTGCCCCTCTTTCCCCCAGGGTTCTCCCTCCCAGCTTTGCACAAGCCAGAACCAGAGCGTGATGTGACGATCCGGAAACTGGTATTCCAGCTTATCAAACAGCGTTGCGCCAATCGGAGTAATGCCGACCTCTTCCTGAAGCTCACGCACCAGCGCCTGCTCCGGCGTTTCGCCCGATTCGATTTTCCCGCCCGGGAACTCCCATTTGTTGGCCATGTGCGCATCGGCTGCACGTTGGGTAATGAAGATCTGGTTTTGCGGGTTGCGAATAATCCCGACGGCAATTTGCAGTGTTTTCATATTGGCACTTCCATAAAAAAGGCGCAGATATCTGCGCCTTTTCAGTTTGTTATGTTCTTAGCTCAGGCGGCCGTGGCACGCCTTGTATTTTTTGCCGGAACCGCAAGGGCACGGATCGTTACGCCCCACCTTACGATCGCCCGTCTGCGCTGCGATTGCCGCTGCGGCCTCGCTTTCGTCGTTCTGGTGGCTCAGCTGCTGCATCTGCGCCAGACGCTCAGCCTCTTCACGACGCTGCTGCTCCATCGCTTCCACTTCTTCCGGCATGCGCACCTGAACTTTGCTCAGGGTACTGATGACTTCGTACTTCAGCGACTCCAGCATTGCAGCAAACATGGAGAAGGATTCACGCTTGTACTCCTGCTTCGGATCTTTCTGCGCATAACCGCGCAGGTGGATACCCTGACGCAGGTAGTCCATCGCCGCGAGGTGCTCTTTCCACAGGGAGTCCAGCGTCTGCAACATAACGCCTTTCTCGAAGTGACGCATCATCTCGGCGCCAACCACCTCTTCCTTACGCTTGTAGACTTCCAGCGCGGTTTCGTAAATACGTTCGCGCAGGGTCTCTTCATGCAGCTCTGGCTCTTTGTCCAGCCACTCTTTGATTGGCAGTTCAAGATCGAAGTCGTTTTTCAGACGTTCCTGCAGGCCTTCAATATCCCACATTTCTTCCAGAGACTGAGGCGGAATATGCGCGTCGATAGTGGCTTTGAACACGTCTTCACGAATGCTGTTGATGGTTTCGCTTACGTCGGACACGTCCAGCAGTTCGTTACGCTGGGTATAAATCGCACGACGCTGGTCGTTAGCGACGTCATCATATTCCAGCAGCTGCTTACGGATGTCGAAGTTGCGGCTTTCAACCTTACGCTGGGCGTTAGCAATCGCTTTAGTGACCCACGGGTGCTCAATCGCTTCGCCTGGCTTCATGCCCAGTTTACGCATCATGCCGGAAACGCGGTCGGAGGCGAAAATACGCATCAGCGCATCTTCCATAGACAGGTAGAAGCGGGAAGAACCGGCATCACCCTGACGACCCGCACGACCACGCAGCTGGTTATCGATACGACGAGATTCATGACGCTCGGTACCGATGATGTGCAGACCACCGGACGCCAGCACCGCGTCGTGACGCACCTGCCAGTCGGCCTTGATCTGGGCAATCTGTTCAGGCGTTGGGTTTTCCAGCTCTGCCACTTCGGCCTGCCAGCTGCCGCCCAGCATAATATCGGTACCACGACCCGCCATGTTGGTGGCGATGGTCACGGCAGCCGGATAGCCCGCCTGCGCAACGATGTCCGCTTCTTTGGCGTGGAACTTGGCGTTCAGAACGTTGTGTTTGATGCCTGCTTTGGTCAGCTCGTTGGACACCACCTCAGATTTCTCAATGGAGATGGTCCCCACCAGCACCGGCTGGCCTTTAGCGGTACGATCGCGAATATCTTCGATGATGGCCTGAATTTTTTCCGCTTCGGTCATGTACACCAGGTCCGGCATATCCTTACGGATCATCGGACGGTTGGTTGGCACAACCACGGTATCCAGCTTATAGATGGAGCTGAATTCAAACGCTTCGGTATCAGCGGTACCGGTCATCCCTGCCAGCTTCTCGTAAAGACGGAAGTAGTTCTGGAAGGTGATGGATGCCAGCGTCTGGTTTTCGTTTTGAATATCCACGCCTTCTTTCGCTTCAACGGCCTGGTGCAGGCCATCAGACCAGCGACGCCCCTGCATGGTACGGCCGGTGTGTTCATCGACGATGATGACTTCACCGTCTTTGACGATGTAGTCGACGTCGCGGGTGAACAGCGCATGCGCGCGCAGCGCGGCGGTGACGTGGTGCATCAGCATGATGTTGCTCGGGGAGTACAGGGACTCGCCCTCTTCCATGATGCCTTCTGCTACCAGCAGCTCTTCAATTTTCACCAGACCGCGTTCGGTCAGGTTCACCTGACGCGCTTTTTCATCGACGGAGAAGTGACCTTCACCCTGGAAGGTATCGGAGTCTTCTTTCTCCTGACGCAGCAGGTGAGGAATGATTTTGTCGACCTTACGGTACATCTCAGAGCTGTCTTCGGCCGGGCCGGAGATGATCAGCGGGGTACGCGCTTCATCGATCAGAATGGAGTCAACCTCATCCACCAGCGCATAGTGCAGCTTGCGCTGCACGCGCTCTTCCGGGCTGAACGCCATGTTGTCGCGCAGGTAGTCAAAGCCGTATTCGTTGTTGGTACCGTAGGTGATGTCGGCGTTATAGGCTTCACGCTTGGCTGGTGCCGGCAGGCCGGACATGTTAATGCCAACGGTCATGCCGAGGAACTCGAACAGTGGACGGTTGTTTTCGGCGTCACGCTGCGCCAGATAGTCGTTGACGGTAACAACGTGAACGCCTTTACCGGTCAGGGCATTCAGGTAAGCCGGGAGCGTTGCGGTCAGGGTTTTACCTTCACCGGTACGCATTTCCGCGATGCAGCGCTCGTTAAGCACCATACCACCGAGCAGCTGTACGTCGAAGTGACGCATGCCGAACACACGCTTACTCGCTTCACGCACAACGGCAAAGGCTTCAGGGATCAGGCTCTCTAAGGTTTCGCCTTTTTCCAGACGCGCGCGGAACTCCGCAGTTTTAGCCTTCAGCTCGTCATCAGAGAGCTTCTCCATCGCCGGTTCCATACCGTTGATGACGTTTACCGCTTTGCGCATGCGGCGCAGGGTACGATCGTTACGACTACCAAAAACTTTGGTTAATAATTTGATTAGCATAATAAATTCTCAAACGCCCCAGATGGGCAGATAAATTAAGGTATTGAAAAAGGTTAATTTAGCTGAGGCGTTGAGGCCCGGCACGGATGCCGTGAACCTGGCTAATCCATGTCGAAATGGAGAATGATGCGGGGGAAACAAAACAGGTTTGTGCCGTCTGACTCACGGTGACGGGCGGCTGGTTGTCCTGCGTCAGGAGCGCATTAAGCGTATCGAGCAGAGCAAGGTGCTGAGCCTGGACCGGCAGCGTTTCTTCAGCAACAGGCATCGTCTGGGGCGCCATCGCGAACGACAGATGGCGGATAACCGTGCGGATGGCGTGCTGCTGCCAGTAATCAACAGAGAAATTGGGACGACGGCTGGCTTCGAGCCACGCGAGGTTAGTAAAGTTAACCCGCGTGGTGAGATCGTGTTTGGTCGTGGTGGAACGCGCCGGCGAAGCCGCTTCTGCGCTGTTGCTGAGCACAGGCAAGCCGAGACTCGCCGCGACCATCCCTAATAAGAGATGCGGCCAGAAGTAACGTCTGCCAAATTGTCGCCAGCGCGTCAGTATTCCGCTCACTTGCTCCACCACATTCGCCCGCCAATGCAGGCTGAGTTCAGTTATTCTTTTTTAGCGCCCAGATATTACCACTAAAGCCAATACACAGCAGCAGGAATGACGCCCCGCAGCAGGTAAAAACGGTCAATAATGCAGCGAACACACCGTTATTCGGCACCCGACGCAGGCCAGGCAGAGAGGGACAAATCAAAGAAGTGCAGAAATAAAAACGACTGGCTTCCCTGGTCGGAGAGAGTACCAGGTGAACCAGTCGCTTTTCTTACGAAACGGCTTGAACCGTTACGCCAGGACCATAGTCGGTGCTTTGAACGCCAGCGGCAGTTCGGCTTCGTCTTCGAAGGTCACATATTCCCAGGCTTCCTGTTTTGCCAGGACTGCCTGCAACAGTTTGTTGTTCAGCGCATGACCGGATTTAAACGCGGTAAATGCACCAATAATATTGTGACCACACATGAAGAGGTCGCCGATCGCGTCCAGCATTTTGTGACGAACAAACTCATCTTCAAAACGCAGGCCGTCTTCGTTCAGTACGCGATAATCGTCAACAACGATGGCACAATCGAAGCTGCCGCCCAGGCACAGGCCGCGGGACTGCAAATATTCGATATCGCGCATGAAGCCGAAAGTACGTGCTCGGCTAATCTGACGCATAAACGCATCCGCAGAGAAGTTCATCGCATAGCGCTGGGTGCTGGAATCAATCGCCGGATGGTTAAAGTCGATGGTAAAGTCCAACGAAAAACCATTGTACGGTTTGAATTCAGCCCACTTGTCGCCATCTTCGACGCGAACGGTCTCTTTAATGCGAACAAATTTCTTCGCGCAGTTCAGTTCTTCGATGCCGGCATCCAGCAACAAATAAACGAACGGAGCAGCACTTCCGTCCATGATCGGGATTTCTGGCGCATCGACTTCAACAATGATGTTGTCGATACCCAGACCCGCCAGGGCGGCGTTCAGGTGCTCTACGGTAGAAATCCGCACGTCATGCTCGTTCACCAGACAAGTACAGAGCATAGTATCACGCACAGATTTGGCATCGGCCGGAAAATCTACCGGTGGATTCAAGTCGGTGCGACGATAGATGACCCCGGTATTGGCCGGCGCAGGGCGTAACGTCAGTGTGACTTTCTTGCCGGTATGTAAACCGACACCAGTCGCCTGAACGATACGTTTAAGTGTCCTTTGTTTGATCATCGTATAATCTCGCCAAATTAACTATCCAACCGAGAGTGTATATCACTAACGGTGGGCCAGTTTAGCACAAAGAGCGCAAATCCCCAAATTCCAGCCAATTCTTAGTCAGCTTGCTTACGCAGGAACGCCGGGATGTCCAGATAATCTGGCTCTTTTGCCGTTTGTGGAGTCGGGTCGTTCACCACTTTCGCAGCTGGTTTTTGCTCCTGAGTCAGAGGCGCCATACCGTGCTGCTGGTAACGATCCATCACAGGCTGCTGAGTCTGTTTGTTGGTCACCAGAGTGATCTCAGGACGCTTGTCCATACCGATACCGGTCGCAACAACGGTCACACGCAGTTCGTCGTTCATTTCCGGGTCAAGGGAAGTACCGATTACCACGGTCGCATTGTCAGAGGCGAATGCACGGATGGTGTTACCTACGGTTTCGAACTCATCCAGACGCAGGTCAAAGCCAGCGGTAATGTTGACCAGCACGCCGCGCGCACCAGACAGATCGATATCTTCCAGCAGCGGAGAAGAGATCGCCATTTCAGCGGCTTCTTCCGCACGGTCTTCACCGCTCGCCACGCCAGAGCCCATCATCGCGTAGCCCATTTCGGACATCACGGTGCGAACGTCTGCAAAGTCAACGTTCATCAGGCCAGGACGGGTAATCAGTTCGGCGATACCCTGAACCGCGCCTTTCAGCACGTCGTTTGCTGCGCCAAAAGCATCCAGCAGAGAGATGCCGCGACCCAGCACTTTCAGCAGCTTGTCGTTCGGGATGGTAATCAGAGAGTCCACGTGCTTAGACAGCTCGGTGATACCCTGCTCCGCGAAAGCCATACGCTTCTTGCCTTCAAAGTTGAAAGGCTTGGTCACGACGGCAACGGTCAGAATACCTAAATCTTTAGCGACTTCCGCCACAACAGGTGCTGCACCGGTACCCGTACCGCCGCCCATACCTGCTGCGATGAAGACCATGTCTGCACCGTCCAGTGCAGCGCGCAGGGCTTCACGATCTTCTTCAGCCGCATTGCGGCCCACTTCAGGGTTAGCCCCAGCGCCCAGACCTTTGGTGATGCCACCGCCAATCTGGATCGTCTGGCCAACAGCCGTTTTACGCAGTGCCTGCGCATCGGTGTTCACCGCGAAGAATTCAACACCTTCAATGCGCTCGCGCACCATATGCTCTACGGCGTTACCGCCGCCGCCACCGACGCCGATGACTTTAATCACCGCGTCGTTGGTTAATTCCATTGGTTCAAACATAGTTTCTCTCCGTTGTGCCTGTCGCCCGAGACCGCTAATTCTCTCCGGTCTCTTAAAAAATTAAAATTCTTTTCGCAACCAGGTGTTAAGTCGTTTGACCCACGACCCCACCGAGACGCGTTTTTCCACCTCTGCTTCACCACTTAAATGGGATTCTTTCCCGTAGTGCAGCAGGCCCACCGCCGTTGAATAGTACGGCTCCTGAGCATAATCCGTTAAACCGGTGATATTCAGCGGCGCACCAATACGCACCTGCGTATGGAACACGCGCTGAGCGCAGGCCGCAAGACCTTCAATTTGCGCTGCCCCGCCGGTTAATACAATCCCCGCCGCGAGATGATGTTTCACACCCTGCTGGCGAAGCTGTTCCTGTAGCTGCAAAATCTCTTCGTTGACCAGATTGAGCAGCTCGGTATAGCGCGGCTCGATCACCTCTGCCAGCGTCTGGCGTTGCAGGCTGCGCGGCGGTCGTCCACCAACGCTCGGCACTTCAACGCTCTCATCTTTACCGACGATAGAGCCCAGCGCACAACCATGGCGCACTTTGATCGCCTCTGCATCGCTCGGTGGCGTACCAAAGGCGTAAGCGATATCGCTGGTCACGACGTTCCCGGCGTACGGGATCACTTTGGTGTGGCGCAACGCACCGCCGGTATAGACAGCCATGTCCATTGTACCACCACCAATATCGACCACACAGACGCCCAGTTCACGTTCGTCTTCGGTCAGCACGGAATAGCTCGCGGCCAGACCGGCGAAAATAAGTTGGTCAACTTTCAGGCCACAACGTTCAACGGCTTTTACAATGTTCTTCGCCATATCGTTGTGACATGTGATCAGGTGCACTTTTGCCTGCATGCGTACGCCGGACAGGCCGACCGGATTCTTGATCCCTTCCTGATAGTCGATCGCATATTCCTGCGGGATCACATGCAGTACGCGGTGCTCGTCGCGCACGCGCACGGATTTCGCCGTGTGAACCACGTTCTCAACGTCTTCCTGCGTCACTTCTTCTTCAGAAATCGGCACCATACCGATCTCGTTCTGGCAGCTAATGTGCTTACCAGAGAGGGCCAGATAGACAGAGGAAATCTGGCAATCTGCCATCAATTCAGCCTGGTCGATGGCGCGCTGAACGCATTTCACCACCGACTCAAGGTCGTTTACCCCACCTTTATCCATACCACGGGACGGGCAACTGCCCACGCCAATGATATTGACCATACCGTCGGGCAGAACTTCCCCTACTAAAGCGGCAACCTTCGCGGTGCCAATCTCCAGTCCTACTACCAATTTTCTGTCCGTCGACTTGATCATTGTTGTTCTGCCTGTACCTGTGCCTGATTCTGTTGCTGATTAGGTTCCTCGACCGGAGCCGGCTCCCAACCGACTGCTGCGCCTGAGTCATAGCGCAAATCAACGTAGCTTATCCGTTTGCCATCCGTCTGCGCCTGCTGCTGTAAAACCGGGTAAAGTTCTACAAAACGCGCCAGACGTTTCATTGTGTCGCCGCGGCCAAGGTTGAGCTTAATGCCATTCGTTAAGGTCAACTGCCAGGAACGGCGCGCCGTCATCGCGGCATCTTTTAACGTAAAGCGGTCCTTAGCCAGCACCTTTCCCATCTCACGAAAACCCTGCAATACTTCGTTTTCGCTGCCTTCCGGGCCATACAGCATCGGTAAATTCTGCTTATTGACACGATCGCTCGGGACGCTGAACGAATTTCCGTCTACGTCAACCATGTGCTGATCATTCCAACGCGCAATGGGCACATATTCAACCAGATGAATCTTCAATTCATCAGGCCATTGCTTTCTTACACTCGCCTGTTTTATCCACGGCAGACGTTCAATCTGGCTCTGGATAATATTAACGTCCTGCGTCATAAAGGTGCCAGGCGATCCCAGCGCCAGTATTGACTGGCGAATATCATCGTTACGCGTGTAATGACGCTCCCCGGTCACGACCAGCTTCGACAGCGGCAACCGCTGCGCATCTTCCATCCAGCCCAGCACCATCCAGCCGCTGATAAACACGGTGCACAGCACCCCGAGCAGGAAGATTATCCCTGCAAGACGCGTTCCATTACTCCGGCGCGAAGAAGAATATTCTTCTTCGTCATCGCGGTTGCGCGTGTTCAATGCAGCCTGAGACATATCAGCCCGCCTGGTCCAGTATACGTACGACTAATTGCGAGAAGCTCATTCCTGCCTGACGCGCCGCCATTGGCACAAGGCTATGGCTGGTCATGCCTGGAGAAGTATTTGCTTCCAGCAGATAAAATTGCCCGTCGCCGTCGAGCATCACGTCGATGCGCCCCCAGCCACGACACCCAAGAACATGCCATGCTTTAAGCACCAGAGACTGTAATTCGGCTTCACGTTCATCTTCAAGACCACTTGGACAGAAATATTGCGTCTCATCAGAGAGATACTTCGCCTCATAATCATAGAAGACTCCGGCGGGTTGGATGCGAATTGACGGTAAAATTTCTTCGCCAAGCATCGCGACGGTAAATTCCGGTCCGCTGAGCCATTTTTCAATCAGAACTTCATCATCATGTTGAAATGCCAGCGCTAAAGCGTCCGCCAAATGTGCAGCTTTATCGACTTTAGACATCCCGACGCTTGACCCTTCGCGGCTCGGCTTAACAATAACCGGCAAGCCGAGCGCGGCAATGCGGGCATTAACGCTATCCGACAGCCCTGATTCATATTCACGACGCGTCAGCGCAACCCATGGCGCAACGGGCAGGCCCGCCCCCTGCCACAGCAGTTTGCTGCGCAGTTTATCCATGGAGATAGCGGATGCCATTACGCCGCTGCCGGTGTACGGCATGCCGATCAGATCCAGCAGCCCTTGCAGGGTACCGTCTTCGCCACCGCGACCGTGCAACGCGATAAAGGCTTTATCAAAGCCCATCGCTTTAAGCTGCGTGACGTCCACCTCTTTCGGATCGACCGGATGCGCGTCTACGCCACCCTCACGCAGGCCCGCCAGCACGGCAGCCCCGGAATTGAGAGAAACGTCGCGCTCGGCGGACGTGCCGCCAAACAGGACAGCAATCTTATCAGCCATGACGCTCGTCCTCCTGAGTTTGCGGCTTCAGTTTGATTTCAGCTAAGGTACGGGCGATTTTGCCGATATTTCCCGCGCCCTGAATCAGGATCAAATCGTTACCCGTCAGGACCGGTGCCAGAATTTCAGCCACCTGTGCAGGGTCGGAAACCAGAATAGGGTCCACTTTACCGCGTGCGCGAATGGTACGGCACAAAGAACGGCTGTCCGCCCCCGGAATCGGCGTTTCGCCTGCGGCGTAAACGTCCAGCATCAGCAGCGTATCGACCTGCGAAAGTACGTTCGCAAAATCATCATACAGATCGCGGGTACGCGTAAAGCGGTGTGGCTGGAAGATCATCACCAGATTCTTCTCCGGCCAGCCCGCGCGCGCCGCTTTAATGGTCGCGTCAACTTCGGTCGGATGATGGCCATAATCGTCCACCAGCATCGCCGTGCCCGTTTTACCGTTCACCGGCTCCAGGGGGAATTCACCGAGGAAGTCGAAACGACGGCCGGTACCCTGGAAGCTTTCCAGCGCGCGCAGAATAGCGTCGTCGTCAATGCCTTCTTCCGTCGCCACCGCTACCGCCGCCGCCGCGTTCAGGGCGTTGTGACGTCCCGGAGCGTTCAGGGTGACGTGCAGCAGCTCTTTATCCTGACGCGCCAGGGTGAAATGCCCCTGCGCACCAATCTGTTTGTAATCTTCTACCCGTACGTCAGCGTCTTCACTGAAACCATAGGTGGTGATTTGACGCCCGACGCGCGGCAGCAGCTCGCGGATCACCGGATCGTCCACGCACATCACCGCACGGCCGTAAAACGGCAGGTTGTGCAGGAAATTAATAAAGGTCTGCTTTAAGTTCTCGAAGTCGCCCTGGTAGGTATCCATATGGTCAGCTTCGATATTGGTGACGATCGCCACCATCGGCTGCAGGTGCAGGAACGACGCGTCGCTCTCATCCGCTTCCGCAATCAGATAACGGCTGTGGCCCAGGCGCGCATGCACGCCGGCCGCTTTCACCAGACCACCGTTGACGAACGTCGGATCGAGACCCGCTTCCGCATAAATGCTGGACACCATCGCTGTCGTGGTGGTTTTACCGTGCGTGCCGGCAACCGCAATGCCGTGACGGAAGCGCATCAGCTCCGCCAGCATTTCCGCGCGGCGGATCACCGGAATGCGCGCTTCGTGCGCGGCAACGATTTCCGGGTTATCAGCGGAGATGGCGCTCGACACCACAACCACGCTGGCATCGCGCACGTTTTCCGGGCGATGGTTGAAATAGATAGTCGCCCCAAGCGACGCCAGCTGCTGCGTAACAGGGTTTGGCGCCAGATCTGACCCGCTGATCTGATAACCTTCGTTAGCTAACACTTCGGCAATACCGCCCATGCCAGCACCACCGATGCCGACAAAGTGAATGTGCCGGACGCGACGCATCTCGGGCACGATAGAACGCAGTTTTGCCAGTTGTTGTGTATTCATTCTCTAAACGCCATCGACTACTTCAAAAAAATCGTGCAGCGCAACACGCGCTGCGAGAATTATGCCCGGGCTGCCAGGCTCACTTCTTTTGCCACCCGCTCGGTTGCATCCGGGATGGCGGTCGCGCGTGCGCGTTGCGCCATCTCCAGCAATACGTCCCGATTCCAGCCCGCCAGGGTGGTAGCGACCGCCTCGGCGGTAAATTGTGGCTGCTCAAAAATCTTCGCGGCGCCCGCTTTCTCAAGCGGCAGCGCATTCCAGTACTGCTGTCTGTCTTTGTGCTGGAACGGCACGAACAGTGCAGGCAAACCGGCAGCGGCAATTTCGCTCACCGTCAGCGCGCCCGAGCGACAGACCACGACATCGGCCCACGCATAGGCTGCGGCCATGTCGTCAATAAATTCAGTGACTTTATGCTGCGGCTGCCCTTCCTGCGCATACGCCTGCTCAACGGTCTGCTGAGCGCCCTTCCCGCTCTGGTGCCAGATGGTAACGGCCTCGCCCAGCTTTGCGGCAACCTGCGGCATCGTCTGATTTAAGATACGAGCCCCCTGGGAACCGCCCACTACCAGCACGCGAACCGGACCATCACGCCCCGTCATGCGGCTCTCCGGCAGCGGCAGCGACAGCACGTCGACGCGCACCGGGTTACCCACAACGTCCGCGTTGGGGAAAGCACCCGGAAATGCCTGCATCACTTTGGTGGCAATTTTTGCCAGCCATTTGTTGGTCAAGCCGGCGATGCCGTTCTGCTCATGCAGAACAACGGGAATACCCAGTGACCACGCCGCCAGCCCGCCGGGGCCGGAAACGTAACCGCCCATGCCCAGAACGACGTCTGGCCTGAAGCGTTTCATGATGGCGCGCGCCTGACGCCAGGCGTTAAAAATGCGCACCGGCGCCAACAGCAGCGCTTTGATACCTTTGCCGCGCAGGCCGGAAATGCGAATAAAGTCGATCTCGATACCGTGTTTTGGCACCAGGTCGGCTTCCATGCGGTCCGCGGTTCCCAGCCAGCGTACCTGCCAGCCCTGATCCATTAAATGGTGCGCAACCGCCAGCCCCGGGAATACATGCCCACCGGTACCGCCTGCCATCACCATTAACCGCTTCGGTTGATTCATCGTGAACCTCGTGTAAACGCCTGGGCTTTTTCCAGACGCGTCTCATAATCTATGCGTAACAAAAACATGATGGCCGTCGACATGATCAGCAGACTCGAACCACCATAACTGATCAACGGCAGCGTCAGACCCTTGGTCGGCAGCATACCCGCAGCGGCCCCAACGTTGACCAGCGCCTGGAAGCTAAACCAGATACCAATTGAGCAGGCCAGGAAACCGGAGAAGCGGTGATCGATCTCCAGCGCTTTCCGGCCAATGGACATGGCGCGGAAAGCGACGAAGAATACCATTAATAGCGCCAATACCACACCGATATAACCCAGTTCTTCCCCAATAATGGAGAAGATGAAGTCGGTATGTGCCTCGGGTAAATACTCGAGTTTTTGCACCGAGTTGCCCAGGCCCTGTCCCCAGACTTCGCCACGGCCAAACGCCATCAGCGACTGCGTCAGCTGATAGCCGCTGCCGAACGGATCTTCCCACGGGTTCCAGAAGGAGGTCACGCGGCGGATACGGTATGGCTCGGCGAGGATCAGCAGCACAACCGCGGAAATCCCCATCCCGATAATGGCGATGAACTGCCACAGCTTCGCTCCCGCCAGGAACAGCATCGCCAGCGTAGTGACAAACAGCACCACCACCGTACCAAGGTCAGGCTGCGCCAGCAGCAGGATCGCCAGCACCAGAATCACGCCCATCGGTTTTAAGAAGCCGCGCAGGTTGTTACGGACCTCGTCAACTTTACGCACCAGGTAGTTAGCGAGGTAGCAGAACAGGGAAAGCTTGGTAAATTCCGCAGGCTGGATACGCAGCGGACCGAAGGCGATCCAGCGCGATGCCCCGTTAACGGAACTCCCGACAACCAGAACGATCAGCAGCATGACGATCGACGCAATGAGCATCGCGGTACTGTACCGCTGCCAGAACGACATCGGCAGACGTAAGGTGATCATCGCCAGGCAGAACGCAAGAATGATGTACAGCCCGTCGCGCTTGGCAAACAGGAACGGATCGTTAGCCAGACGCTGCCCGACGGGCATTGATGCCGAGGTCACCATGACAAAACCGATGGCCGCCAGCCCCAGCGTAAGCCAGAACAGCGTGCGGTCGTACATGATCAGGCTATCGGAATCTTTATCCCGCGAAGCCATCACCCAGCCCTTAAGCGCCGCAAACAGCCATACCAGGAGTCCAAATCCCGGCAGGCGCGGCATTTTCAGGCGAGGGAGAGATAAACGCATCAGCCTAACTCCTTCGCCAGGCGGGTAAAGAGATCGCCCCGCTGTTCGAAATTCTTAAACTGATCGAGGCTGGCGCAGGCAGGCGAGAGCAGCACCATATCGCCGGGCTTCACGCGCGGGGCAATGAGGCGCATCGCCTGCTCCATGGTCTCAGTTTGCTCGGCAACCTCAGGACGCAGCGCAGCAAGCTCTCCACCATCGCGGCCAAAGCAGTACAGGCGCACGTTATCGCCATTGAGATACTGCTTCAGCGAGGAAAAGTCGGCCGATTTGCCGTCACCGCCCAGCAGCAGGTGCAGCGTGCCGTCAACGTGAAGTCCGTTCAGCGCCGCTTCGGTACTGCCCACGTTGGTAGCCTTGGAATCGTTAATCCAGCGCACGCCGTTGTGCTCCAGCGCCAGCTGGAATCGGTGCGCCAGGCCGGTAAAGGTGGTCAGCGCTTTCAGGCTTGAAGAACGCGGCAGCCCAACGGCATCCGCCAGCGCCAGCGCCGCCAGGGCATTGGTGTAGTTATGCTGGCCAGAAAGCAGCATCTCTTTCACGTTCAACACCTTCTCGCCTTTAACCCGCAGCCAGGTTTCACCCTGCTGGCGGTTCAGGTGGTAATCGCCCATGTTAATGCCAAAGCTGATGCAGCGATCGTCAGCGCCGCGCACCGGCATGGTGAGTGCATCATCAGCGTTCACCACGCAGACGCTGGCGTTTTCATAAACCCGCAGCTTGGCCGCGCGATACTGCTGCAAGCCAAACGGATATCGGTCCATATGATCTTCGGTAACGTTGAGGATCGTCGCCGCCGCGGCATGCAGGCTGGAGGTGGTTTCCAGTTGGAAGCTGGAAAGCTCCAGCACGTACAGCTCGCACCCTTTATCCAGCAGCATCAGGGCAGGCAGACCGATGTTACCGCCCACGCCAACGTTTTTACCCGCCGCTTTCGCCATTTCCCCCACCAGGGTGGTGACGGTGCTTTTACCGTTCGACCCGGTAATCGCCACGATCGGCGCCTGCGCTTCCCGGCAAAACAGTTCGATATCGCCAACAATCTCGACGCCAGCCTCTGCCGCAGCGCTCAGCGAAGGATGCGCCAGCGCCATACCGGGGCTGGCAACAATCAAATCGGCGGCCAGCAGCCAGTCATCATTCAGACCACCCAGGTGGCGTTCAACCTGCTCCGGCAGCTTGTCCAGACCTGGCGGAGAGACGCGCGTATCCACCACGCGCGGCGTCACGCCGTGCGCAAGGAAAAAGTCCACGCAGGAGAGGCCGGTGAGGCCTAACCCGATGATAACGACTTTTTTGCCCTGGTAATCTGCCATGATTAACGTACCTTCAGCGTTGCCAGGCCAATCAGCACCAGCATCAGCGAAATAATCCAGAAGCGCACAATAACGCGCGGCTCCGGCCAGCCTTTCAGTTCATAGTGATGGTGAATCGGCGCCATTCGGAAGATGCGCTGTCCGCGCAGCTTGAAGGAACCGACCTGCAAAATCACTGACAGGGTCTCAACCACAAACACGCCACCCATGATCACCAGCAGGAACTCCTGACGCAGCAGCACGGCGATAATGCCCAGCGCGCCACCCAGCGCCAGCGAGCCGACATCGCCCATAAAGACCTGCGCCGGATAGGTGTTAAACCACAGGAAGCCCAGACCCGCGCCGACAATCGCCGTACAGACGATCACCAGCTCACCCGCGTGACGCAGATAAGGAATGTGCAGATAGTTAGCAAAGTTCATGTTACCGGTCGCCCACGCCACCAGCGCGAATCCACCCGCGACAAAGACGGTTGGCATGATGGCCAGGCCGTCAAGACCATCCGTCAGGTTAACGGCGTTACCGGTGCCGACAATGACAAAATAGGCCAGCAGGATGTAGAACAGCCCCAGCTGCGGCATCACGTCCTTGAAGAACGGCACCACCAGCTCGGTGGCTGGCGTATCTTTTCCTGCCAGATACAGCGCGAAGGCCACGCCCAGCGCAATCACCGACATCCAGAAATACTTCCAGCGGGCAATCAGGCCCTTCGTATCTTTACGCACGACCTTGCGATAATCATCGACAAAACCGATGATCCCGTAGCCAACCAGAACCGTCAGTACGCACCAGACGTACGGGTTAGACGGATAAGCCCACAGGAGTACGGACACCACGATTGCCGTCAGGATCATGATCCCACCCATCGTCGGCGTTCCGCGCTTGCTGAAATGTGATTCCGGACCGTCGTTGCGTACAACCTGGCCGAAAGAGAGTTTTTGCAGACGGGCGATCATGCGCGGGCCCATCCACAGTGAGATGAACAGCGCGGTCAGCAGGCTGACGATGGCGCGAAACGTCAGGTAGGAAAAGACGTTAAAGCCTGAATAATATTTGACCAAATGTTCGGCCAGCCAAACTAACATGTCCCGTTCTCCTGTAAAGCGTGCACAACCTCTTCCATGGCGGCACTACGTGAACCTTTAACTAACACAGTCACAATCTGTTTTTCTGCAATCAATGCCTTGAGGCGTTCGATCAGTGAAGCTTTATCGGCATAATGTTCGCCAACTTCACTGGCATCAGAGATGGCCTTGCTCAGCGTGCCCGCGCTCAATACGCGGTCAAGCCCGGCAGCTTTCGCCGCTTCGCCAACCTGAATATGGCAGGCTTCGCTTTCATCACCCAGCTCGGCCATATCGCCCACAACCATCACCCGATAGCCCGGCATCTCTGAAAGCACCTGCACGGCCGCGGTCATCGAGCCGACGTTGGCGTTGTACGAGTCGTCCAGCAGCAGCTTGTTTTCCGCCAGCGGGATTGGGAACAGACGCCCCGGCACGGCCTTCAGGTTCGCAAGCCCGTTTTTAATGGCATCGTGCGGTGCACCAACCGCCATTGAGAGCGCTGCCGCAGCAAGCGCATTGGCGATGTTATGGCGACCCGGCAACGGCAGCAGCACGTCAATGCCGCCCGTTGGGGTAACGAGGGTGAACTCGGTACCACGTGACGTCACGTGAATATTGGTCGCCGTAAAATCGCTGTTTGCCGCATTCGGTGAGAAGCGCCAGGTTTTGCGTGAACCAATGATGCTCTGCCAGTTCAGCCAGTCGTTGTTATCGGCATTCATAATGGCGATGCCGTCATCCGGCAGGCCGGTATAGATCTCGCCTTTCGCTTTCGCCACGCCTTCCAGCGAGCCGAAACCTTCGAGGTGTGCGGCCGCCAGGTTATTGACCAGCGCCGCTTCCGGGCGAGTCAGGCTCACGGTCCAGGCGATTTCGCCCTGATGGTTTGCCCCTAACTCAATCACCGCATATTCATGCTCGTTGGTCAGGCGGAGTAAGGTCATCGGCACGCCGATGTCGTTATTGAGGTTGCCCGCCGTATAGAGGGTGTTACCGCACTGGCTAAGGATCGCCGCCGTCATCTCTTTAACGGAGGTTTTGCCCGATGAGCCGGTGAGCGCCACTACGCGGGTCGGTACCTGCTGGCGAACCCATGCTGCCAGTTCGCCGAACGCCAGGCGCGTATCTTTAACGACAACCTGCGGCAGATCGATATCAAGCTTGCGGCTGACCAGCAGCGCGCCCGCGCCGTTCTCTTTGGCCTGTTGCGCAAAATCGTGGGCGTCAAAACGCTCGCCCTTCAGCGCCACAAACAGGCAGCCCGCCGTCACTTTACGGGTGTCCGTGGTCACGGCGTCAACGGTCAGATCGTTACCATGCAGCGCCCCCTGCAATACCGCAGCGGCCTGGCTTAACGTAATGCTAATCATGCCACTACCCCCAGCAGACGCGCTGCCGTCACGCGGTCGGAATAATCCAGACGACGATTGCCAACTATCTGATAATCTTCATGACCTTTACCCGCCAGCAGCACCACATCGTTCTCCTGCGCCTGCATAATGGCGTTAGTCACGGCTTCTGCACGGCCTTCCACCACGCGAGCGCGGCCTGCATCCAGCATTCCCGCCAGTATGTCGTTGATAATGGCACGAGGCTCTTCGGTGCGCGGGTTGTCATCGGTCACGACCGGAATATCCGCAAACTGCTCGGCAATCGCGCCCATCAGCGGACGTTTGCCCTTATCGCGATCGCCGCCGCAACCAAACACGCACCAGAGCTTCCCGGCGCAGTGCAGACGCGCCGCTTCCAGCGCTTTTTCCAGCGCATCCGGCGTGTGGGCATAATCCACCACCACCGTCGGCTTGCCCGGCGCGCTGAACACTTCCATACGGCCACAGACCGGCTGCAGGCGCTCAGCGGTTTTGAGCAGATCCGCCATTGGGTAACCCAGCGCCAGCAGCGTCGCCAGCGCCAGCAGCAGGTTGCTGACGTTAAAGGCACCCATAAGACGGCTTTCAATTTCACCTTCGCCCCAGGTGGAAGCAAAGCGGATCGTCGCGCCGCGGTCGTGGTAGTTCACCTCGACCGCCTTCAGCCAGCGGCCATGGCAGTTCGGGTTAATGCGCTCTTCCATCGACACCGCCACCGCATCCGGCAGCTTTTCCAGCCAGCGGCGACCGACTTCGTCATCGGCGTTGATGATCGCCTGTCCGTGGTGGTGTGTGGAATAAAGCAGCCATTTCGCCGCTTCGTAGTGCTCCATATCACCGTGATAATCGAGGTGATCGCGGCTCAGGTTAGTGAATACGGAGGCAGCAAACTTTAGGGCCGCCACGCGATGCTGTACCAGACCGTGGGAAGATACTTCCATCGCCGCAAAGGTCGCCCCCTGCTCTGCAAGGCCCGCCAGCACGTGCTGCACGTCAACCGCAGAGCCGGTGGTATTTTCCGTTGGGCTGACCTTGCCCAGCAGACCATTACCTACGGTACCCATCACGGCTCCGGTTTCACCCAGCAGCTGCGCCCACTGCGCCATCAGCTGAGTGGTGGTGGTTTTCCCGTTGGTCCCGGTTACGCCAACCAGCCGTAGCTGGTCGGAAGGTTCGTTGTAAAAACGCCCTGCCAGCGCGGAGAGACGCTCGTTCAACTGGCTGAGATAGATGACCGGTACGCCGTGCATTTCACGGATCTCACCGTCTGTTGCCTCATCTTTAGCCTCAGCAATAATGGCAGCAACACCTTGCGCAATCGCCTGCGGGATATAACGACGCCCGTCCGCCTGATGACCAACCACCGCGACAAAAAGATCCCCAGCAGCCGCTACGCGGCTGTCCAGTACCATCTCTCGCAGTGCTCGCGCAGGTAGCATAGGCACCCACGGAGCAAGAAGGTCGCGCAAATTACGATCTGCCACCTGTTCCCTCGCCTTGATTAATTACAAATTCACTTTTTTCGCCCGTCGCCAGCGCATCTGGTTCAATGTTCATGGTGCGCAATACGCCGCCCATGATAGCCCCGAACACAGGCGCGGAAACGGCGCCGCCGTAGTATTTACCCGCCTGTGGATCGTTGATAACGACCACCAGCGCAAAACGCGGATTGCTTGCAGGCGCAACGCCCGCGGTATAGGCAATGTATTTGTTGATATAGCGGCCATCCGGCCCCACTTTCTTCGCTGTACCGGTTTTAATGGCGATACGATAGCCTTTAATCGCGGCCTTCACACCGCCACCGCCAGGCAGCGCGACGCTTTCCATCATATGCACGACGGTACGAACGATAGATTCCGGGAAAATACGCTCGCCAGGAACCGGTGGATCAACTTTGGTAATCGACAGCGGGCGATAAATGCCATAGCTGCCGATCGTTGCGTAGACTCGCGCTAACTGTAACGGGGTTACCATTAGCCCGTAGCCGAAAGAGAAGGTGGCCCTCTCTATGTCAGACCACCGTTGTTTTTGAGGATATAAGCCACTGCGTTCTCCGACCAACCCCAAATTGGTCGCCTTTCCCAGCCCAAAACGTGAGTAAGTTTCTACTAACGCTGAGGACGGCATCGCTAACGCCAGCTTTGAAACACCGACGTTACTCGACTTCTGTAAGACCCCGGTCAGGGTCAGTTCGCTGTAACGGGCCACGTCTTTGATTTCATGGCCGTTAATGCGGTAAGGAATCGTATTCAGAACGGTACTTTCATTGACGATGCCGCGCTGAAGCGCAGTCATCACCACCATAGATTTTACCGTGGAGCCGGGTTCAAACACGTCGGTGATCGCCCGGTTACGCATCGCGTCTTTTGCGGTGCCGGTAAAGTTGTTCGGGTTATAGGAAGGGCTGTTGGCCATCGCCAGCACTTCGCCGGTACTGACATCCACCAGCACGGCGCTGCCGGATTCCGCCTTGTTAAAGGCCACGGCGTTGTTCAGCTCGCGGTAAACCAGCGCCTGCAGGCGCTCGTCAATACTCAGGGCCAGGTTGTGTGCGGCCTGGCTGTCAGTAGAAGAGATATCTTCAATGACGCGACCATAGCGATCTTTACGTACAATGCGCTCGCCGGGCTGGCCTGTTAGCCATTTATCGAAGCTTTTCTCAACGCCTTCAATCCCCTGGCTATCCACGTTGGTAAAGCCGATGAGGTGAGCGGTTACTTCGCCGGAAGGATAGTAACGGCGTGATTCTTCACGAAGATGAATACCCGGCAGCTTCAGTTTTTTAATGTAGTCGGCCATGTCAGGGTTGACCTGACGCGCCAGATAGATAAAGCGCCCTTTCGGGTTGGCGTTAACGCGCGAAGCCAGCTGATCCAGCGGCATTTTCAACGCGTCTGAGAGCGCCTTCCAGCGGTTATCAAGGGTGATCCCGCCTGCATCGTGCAGCTCTTTCGGATCGGCCCAGATCGCCTTCACCGGCACGCTCACCGCCAGCGGACGGCCAGAACGATCGGTGATCATCCCGCGGGAGGTAGAAACTTCCTGTACGCGCAGTGAACGCATATCCCCCTGGCGCACCAGCATGTCAGGGGCGATAATTTGTAGCCACGCCACGCGACCCAGCAGGAAACCCAGCGCCAGTAAAATGCAGCCGCAAAGCAACGCAAAACGCCAACTGACAAAGTTGGCCTGTTCTTCCTGGCGTTTTGGTTTTAGCGTTTTTGCCGCTGCTTTCATGCGTCGCGTTTTCCCTTATTTTTGTACTACGATATTTTCCTGCGAAGGATCAACATGCTGTAACTGCAGTTTTTCCGTTGCGATCCGTTCAACCCGGCTGTGATCGCCGAGCGCGTTCTCTTCAAGGATCAGGTTTCGCCATTCAATATCCAGCGCATCGCGTTCCAGTACCATCTGTTCACGCTGCGCAGTTAATAAACGGGTATGGTGAGCGGTCGTAACCACCATGACTGCCGTCACAATGATGCAAATGAACAGGCAGAGTGGCAGCTTCCCAAACCGCAAAAGATCGTCGCCGATCACGCCAGGCAAGGCATGGCGCTCGTTGCTTCCTAACGATCCCTTAACTTTGCTTAGGGTCTCTGTCACTCTGCCGATCATGCGTTCGTCCTCTCTGCAATACGCAGCACTGAACTACGGGCACGTGGATTCTCTGCCACCTCTTCTTCGCCCGGCATCAACTTGCCTAATGCTCGCAACTGACGGCCACCCAGCTTCCTGAGCTGTTCTTCCGTCATCGGCAGCCCCGCCGGAACCTGAGGACCGCGGCTCTGTTCACGCATGAAGCGTTTCACGATGCGGTCTTCCAGCGAATGGAAGCTGATGATGGATAACCGCCCACCTGGGGCCAGCACGTCGAGCGAGCTTTTTAGCGCCAGCTCTATTTCCTCCAGTTCACTGTTTACCCAGATACGAACCGCCTGGAAAGTGCGGGTCGCGGGATGTTTGTGCTTATCCTTCACCGGCGTTGCCGCCGCGATCACTTCAGCCAGCTCTTTGGTGCGGGTCATTGGCTCAATGCGGTTGCGCTCAACGATGGCGCGGGCAATACGTTTGCCGAAGCGCTCTTCACCGAAGGTTTTGATCACCCAGGCGATATCCGCTTCGTCAGCAGTTTGTAACCATTCAGCGGCAGACTGGCCGCGTGTCGGATCCATACGCATATCCAGCGGACCATCGCGCATAAAGGAGAAGCCGCGTTCAGCATCATCAAGCTGTGGTGAAGAGACGCCGAGATCGAGCAGAATCCCGTCGATCTTGCCGGTCAGGCCGCGCTCAGCAACGTAATCCGCGAGCGCAGAAAAAGGTCCATGCACGATGGAAAAGCGAGGGTCATCGATGGTTTGCGCAACGGCAATTGCCTGCGGGTCGCGGTCAATTGCCAGCAGGCGTCCTTCCGCTCCAAGCTGAGAGAGGATTAAACGCGAGTGACCACCGCGACCAAAAGTGCCATCAATATAGATGCCGTCCGGACGAATATTCAGGCCGTTAACGGCCTCATCCAGCAGCACCGTTGTATGTTTATAATTTTCCATCATATTTATAGAGACAAGTCCTGCAGCCGTTCCGATAATGTTGCGGAATCAGACTGCTCAGCGTCGATATCTTCCTTGACCTGTTGATACCAGGTCGTTTCGTCCCACAGTTCAAACTTGTTGAACTGCCCGACCAGCATCACTTCTTTGGTCAGACCGGCATGTTGCCGCAGCACGGGCGCAATCAGTAATCGCCCTGCGCTATCCATCTGACACTCACTGGCATGTCCCAATAACAGTCGCTGCACGCGACGTTCCTGCGGGTTCATGCTCGACAGTCGCGACAGCTTTTGCTCAATGATTTCCCATTCAGGCAAAGGGTAAAGCAGCAGGCAGGGGGAGTTGATGTCAATGGTGCAAACCAGTTGACCCGAAGCGTTCTCAATCAGCTGGTCGCGGTATCGGGTTGGTACCGATAATCGCCCTTTGCTGTCGAGATTGACTAACGTTGCTCCACGGAACATGCCAGCCTCACCCCTCCTCACCACTTTAACCCACAAATTCCCACCTGAAGGAGTTTACGGAGCGAGGGAAAAGCTTGTCAAGCCAGGACTCTCTCTATACGAACCCGAAAGTACCGTATTTACAGAGGCAGAGTGACCTGGTTAATAACTACACAACTGGCGAGGCAAAATTAACGTTATGAATATTTGTAAGAAAAAAACCGAATATGCACACGAGCGTTAAGACTCACTCAATATCATCGCAGGGAAATATAAAGTGTCAGTTTGCGACGCGGGCAGCATTTTAAGGCATATTGACCGGGGATAACAGCACCAGATTAACCGCAAGGCGATATGGATTCGTTCGCGAGCATTGCGGCCTGAAGGGGGGATCAAAAACGGCTGAATATTCATCGTCTGGCGCCTGTTTGTAACAAAACAATACAAAGATAAGCCGGTTAAAATTTATAAATGCTCTTTTTAAGGCCGAAATAGAGGCAAAAAAATAGCAGCCTATGAATCGTAGAGATAAATCCTAATTTTTATCCGGGAATTATTTTCGCAATAACCGCGCAGCAAAAGGGGCAGTTTTCACCGCCCCTGAGGAAATATTAATGGCGGCTTAAAATTCCGCGCCGGTAGAGATTACGTTTGATACGCGTAAGCCCTGGTTTCGGCTTACGGGGTTCATCAAGGCTTGCCAGAACGATCTCCAGCACCCGCTCGGCGACATCGCGATGACGTTGGGCCACGGCCAGTACCGGACACTGCAGGAAATCGAGCAGTTCGTTATCGCCGAAGGTTGCAATCGCCAGGTCGGATGGCAGCTTGCCGTCACGACGTAACGTAACGTCCATCACCCCCTGCAACAGAGCAAACGAGGTGGTAAACAACGCTTGCGGCATCGGGTGCGTTTCCAGCCACTTCTCGAACAGCTGAGCTGCCGCTTCGCGCTCATAGCTGTTGGCATACAGATAATGAACCTCACGCGGATCGTCTTTCCAGGCGGTACGGAAGCCCTGCTCGCGCAGGAAGCTTACGGAAAGTTCAGGTAACGCACCGAGATAGAGCACCGTTTCAGCCGGGAAGGTTCGTAACTCGGCGGCGAGCATTTCAGCATCATCCTGATCGGCACCCACTACGCTTGTGAAGTGTTCACGGTCGAGCGCCCGGTCCAGCGCCACTATCGGGAACGGATCGTTCGCCCAGCGCTGGTAGAAAGGATGCTCCGGCGGTAGGGAGGTCGAGACGATAATGGCATCAACCTGACGTTGCAGCAGATGCTCAATGCAGCGCATTTCGTTGTCGGGCTGATCCTCAGAGCAGGCGATCAGCAGCTGATAGCCGCGCTGGCGAGCCTGACGTTCCAGATAGTTGGCGATGCGGGTATAGCTGGTATTCTCCAGATCCGGGATCACCAGGCCGATAGAGCGGGTGCGCCCGGCACGTAAACCTGCGGCGACAGCATTGGGATGGTAATTATGCTCACGCACGACTGCCATCACTTTTTCAACGGTCTTATCGCTGACGCGGTACTGCTTTGCTTTACCGTTAATCACATAGCTGGCCGTGGTTCTCGACACGCCGGCGAGCCGGGCGATTTCATCCAGTTTCACAATTGCCCCTCAAAAAAAGAAAAGAGTCCATGGCCCTGTCAAGGTTATGGTTAAATCTTTTAACATCTAAACGCAGAATAGCCTTCACGGCAACCGCTTTTGTCTGCGTTATCGGCGGATTACGCAAAAAAAAGCCCGGCGTTAACGACCGGGCTGAAAGAGGCGAACCTTTTGCGCAACTAACGCATGATTTTATCGCCGCGCGAAAGGCCAACCACGCCAGAGCGCGCAACTTCAACAATCTTTGCCACATCCCGGACTGACGCCAGGAAGGCGTCCAGCTTATCGCTCGTACCCGCAAGCTGAACGGTATATATAGAAGGGGTGACGTCAATAATCTGCCCGCGGAAGATATCCGTGTTGCGTTTGACCTCTTCCCGGCCGTAACCGCTGGCCTGAATTTTCACCAGCATGACTTCACGTTCAACGTAAGCGCCCTGCCCCAGCTCGCTGACGCGCAACACATCCACCAGCTTGTGCAGCTGCTTTTCGATCTGCTCAAGCACTTTCGCATCGCCCACGGTCTGGATGGTCATCCGGGAGAGCGTGGGGTCATCGGTCGGAGCGACGGTCAGGCTTTCAATGTTATAGCCGCGCTGGGCAAAAAGGCCAATAACGCGCGACAGTGCGCCCGACTCATTTTCCAGTAATACAGATAATATCCGGCGCATATCAGGTTCTCTCCGTTTTGCTTAACCACATTTCATCCATGCCGCCGCCGCGAATATGCATCGGATAAACGTGTTCCGTGCCGTCAACGATAACGTCCATGAAAACGAGGCGATTATTTTTAACGTGCGCAAGCGCTTCGGCGAGCTTCGCTTCCAGCTCTGACGGTTCCGTTACCCGCATGCCAACGTGGCCGTAGGCTTCAGCCAGACGCACGAAGTCCGGAAGCGACTTCATATAAGACTGAGAGTGGCGGCCGGAATAAATCATATCCTGCCACTGCTTCACCATGCCGAGATAGCCGTTATTCAGGTTCAGCACCAGCACCGGCAGCTCATATTGCAGCGCGGTAGAAAGCTCCTGAATATTCATCTGAATACTGCCATCCCCCGTAACGCAAATTACCGTTTCGTTCGGCAAGGCCAGCTTCACGCCCAGCGCAGCGGGCAGGCCAAAGCCCATCGTGCCCAACCCGCCTGAGTTGATCCAGCGACGCGGTTTATCAAACGGGTAATACAGCGCAGCAAACATCTGGTGCTGGCCCACGTCTGAGGTCACATAGGCATCACCGTTGGTCAGACGCCAGATCGTTTCGATCACCGCCTGCGGCTTGATGCTCTCACTTTGAGAGTCGTAGTTCAGGCACTGACGGCTACGCCACTGCTCAATCTGCTGCCACCAGTCGCGTATCTCATCCAGCGGTTGGGTCGCGGTCTCTTGCGCCAGAAGATCAAGCATCTGCTCCAGTACCTGCCGGGCATCCCCCACGATCGGCACATCCGCCGGTACCGTTTTGGAGATAGACGTAGGATCGATATCAATGTGCAGCACCGTCGCGTTCGGACAGTATTTCGCCAGGTTATTGGTGGTGCGATCGTCAAAACGCACCCCGACGGCAAAAATCACATCAGAATTGTGCATCGTCATGTTGGCTTCGTAGGTGCCGTGCATGCCCAGCATGCCCAGCGCCTGACGGTGGGTAGCCGGAAATGCCCCCAGCCCCATCAGCGATGACGCCACAGGGAGATTAAGCTTCTCAATCAGGTCGCGTAGCTGCGTTTCACAGGCGGCATTAACGGCGCCGCCCCCGACGTAAACCACGGGTTTTTTCGCTGCCAACAGCGTTTGCAGCGCGCGCTTAATCTGGCCCTTGTGCCCTTGCGTCGTCGGATTGTAAGAGCGCATGCTGACCGACTCCGGCCACAGGTACGGCAGCTTATTCGCCGGGTTGAGAATGTCTTTCGGCAGATCGACCACTACCGGCCCGGGACGACCGCTGGCGGCCAGCCAGAAGGCTTTTTTCAGTACCCCAGGAATGTCTTCAGTCTGCTTTACCAGGAAGCTGTGCTTCACGACCGGGCGTGAAATCCCCACCATGTCGCACTCCTGAAATGCATCGTAGCCAATCAGCGACGTCGCAACCTGTCCGGAGAGAATGACCAGCGGAATGGAGTCCATATAGGCAGTCGCAATGCCGGTAATGGCATTCGTCGCCCCCGGGCCGGAAGTGACCAGCACTACCCCAACTTCACCCGTGGCGCGCGCCAGGCCGTCAGCCATGTGCACGGCAGCCTGTTCATGACGCACCAGAACATGATCAATCCCGCCCACCGTGTGCAGTGCGTCATAAATATCAAGAACCGCACCGCCGGGGTAGCCGAACACCTGCTTCACGCCCTGATCGATAAGCGATCGGACGACCATTTCCGCGCCAGACAACATCTCCATGCTTCGCCTCCAGGCTTTTGTTATAGACGGTTGCAGAATTCAATTTCCGCGCCGTCTTCTGACAGGGTAATCCCGTCTTATAATTTGCAGAGTGATTGATACCTTAACCGCTCGTTATGAGGCAGGCAATTAGCAAGCGAGAAGCGGAAAAGAGGCTTAAAAGCAGAAAAAACAGCTGCCTGGCACAAATATGGTGAATTCAACTGAAATGAAGGAAGGCGGTGATTATTCATTTTTCAAAAAGGGGATGAATCAGGAAATCATCTATTTTTGAGCCTTTTTGAACCTCTGAAAAAATGACATCAGAACAAAATAGCGTAAGTGTGAAAAACAACAGAATAAACCGCACATCCTCTTGCGGTTTATTCTCGCAGGGTTATCGACGACAGATATTAATCAGCAGCTCTTCCATCCACTGGTGTCCCTTATCCCGGCCTGCGGCTTCGTGCCATGAAAGGTAACAGGTACGGCTATTAAGCTTAAGCGGCAAAGGGAGAATTTGCAGGCTCAGCGATTCAGAGAACTCTTCCGCAAGCCAGCGCGGGGCAATCGCGACCAGCTGCGTTTGCGAGACCACGTTTAATACGCTTACCATCGCCATTCCCTGATAGGCCACGCTCGCCTGCTTATCGGCCGTGTCATACCACGGCTGACTGAATGAGGCATATCTGTCGAGGGCAACAACGGCATGCTGTTCGCTGTAAACATCACTTTCACGCAGCGGTGAATTCATGCGTGGATGTTTTTTACTGGCAACCAGCACCATTTCATCTTTGAACAAAGGAACGCAGGAAAATTCAGGACGTCGAAACTCCTCATACCCCAGGACGAACTCCGTTTCCTGATAACGAAGCTGATGTTCGGTGTTTTGATTTAATGATGATTTAAAAACGAGATGAATATTTGGCGCAATTTCTTCAACTTTATTATATATAACAGACGTCAAATAATTGTCTAACGGGCTGCACACGCAAAGGTGGAAGACACGCTCGCTGCTCAGCGGTTCAAAGCCCGATCCCGGCAGCTCATTTTGGACCAACTGTAGCGCCTGGCGGATAGAGCCGAATAGCTGGAAGGCACGCGCGGTGGGCTGAATCCCTCTTCCGTAACGCACAAATAACTCGTCGTTAAACATCACTTTAAGACGGGCTACGGCATTACTCACGGCAGGTTGAGACATCCCCAGAGATTGTGCTGCTCGCGTAATATTCTGTTCCTGCATAACTGCATCAAAAACAGTCAACAGGTTAAGATCCACCGTGCGTAACTGAGGCTTAACCCCATCATAAGACTGAGGTTGGTTAATATTATTTTCTGGCATTTCTGACTCCACTGTCACGCTAAATTCCCTTTGCCAAAGTACAGTAATAACTTCGAAAAATATGATTTACCATGCAGATACAACAAGCGAAAGAGAATTGTTTAAAATTCGGAAAATATAAAGAGTCTCCCGACAAAAGATGAGATTGTGCATCCCATTAATGAAGAGATAAAAAATGGATCAAATGATATCTAAAACTTTAGTGCAGGCATGAAAACATAAACCAGACAAATAAACAATCACCTGCCTCGTTAATAATGACTTAAGCATTATTAAACTATTAATACAAGGCGCCCTTATTTTGTTAACAAATTTCTATCATTATCGTTAACCTAAATACGCGAAACCCATTCACTAAACTTATAAATCAATGAAAGTAAACACATTTCATTTCACATCATACCGGCATAAACAATATGTTTAATTGCTACCAATTATATTCAAATTATTCCAGAGATGAATCTCCAGTCCAATAATAGACAATTAAATCGGCCTTCCGTGTAAAAACCAGCACAATTAGCTAATGTGTTGCCGAGGCTCAGGCACGCCGTTTGGACCGATTTTACTGGCAGGGGTTGACATGGATCGCCGTATCCAGTACCACTAAAAGCATATCGCATTTACCTGGAGCACGATTCATGATCCGCACCCTTCGTTTCACCGGTCTACTACTACTAAACGCATTCACTGTGCGCGGTAGACTGGCGGGCGAAATTCAGCGTTGAATCGTCACCAGTAACACTAAAAACCCGCGCCACTGCGCGGGTTTTTTTATGCTCGTAGCAAGGCGCCCTAAGACTGACAAGGACCAAACCCATGAGCCAGCAAGTCGTTATTTTCGATACTACCTTACGTGACGGTGAACAGGCATTACAGGCGAGCCTGAGCGTTAAAGAAAAATTGCAGATTGCGCTGGCCCTCGAACGTATGGGCGTGGACGTGATGGAGGTGGGTTTTCCCGTCTCTTCGCCGGGAGATTTTGAGTCAGTACAGACCATCGCCCGCACCATCAAGAACAGCCGCGTGTGCGGCCTGGCACGCTGCGTAGAGAAAGATATCGACGTGGCCGCGGAATCGCTGAAGGTCGCTGAAGCTTTCCGTATCCATACGTTTATCGCCACCTCCCCCATGCACATTGCGACCAAGTTACGCAGCACGCTGGATGAAGTGATTGAACGTGCGGTGTACATGGTCAAGCGCGCGCGCAACTACACCGATGACGTCGAATTCTCCTGTGAAGATGCAGGCCGTACGCCGATTGAAGATCTGGCGCGCGTGGTGGAAGCCGCCATTAACGCGGGTGCCAGAACCATCAACATTCCTGACACCGTCGGCTACACCATGCCGTTTGAGTTCTCCAGGATCATTACCGGCCTGTACGACCGCGTGCCGAATATCGATAAAGCCATCATCTCCGTTCATACCCATGATGATTTGGGCCTGGCGGTGGGCAATGCCATCGCCGCCGTTCACGCCGGTGCGCGCCAGGTTGAAGGTGCGATGAACGGTATCGGCGAGCGCGCGGGCAACTGCTCGCTGGAAGAAGTGATCATGGCGATTAAAGTGCGCAAGGACATCATGAACGTGCACACCCGCATTAATCACCACGAAATCTGGCGCACCAGCCAGACCGTCAGCCAGATTTGTAATATGCCTATTCCGGCTAACAAGGCGATTGTCGGCACCGGCGCATTCGCGCACTCGTCCGGCATTCACCAGGACGGCGTGCTGAAGAACCGTGAAAACTACGAAATCATGACCCCGGAATCCATCGGCCTGAACCAGGTCCAGCTGAATCTGACCTCACGCTCTGGCCGTGCGGCGGTTAAACACCGTATGGAAGAGATGGGCTATCAGGAAAGCGACTACAACATGGATCAGCTGTACGACGCGTTCCTGAAGCTGGCCGACAAGAAAGGCCAGGTCTTCGATTACGACCTGGAGGCGCTGGCGTTCATCAACAAACAGCAGGAAGAGCCAGAGCACTTCCGCCTGGATTACTTCACCGTACAGTCAGGCTCCAGCGATATCGCAACCGCCTCAGTCAAGCTTGCCTGCGGCGATGAAGTTAAAGCGGAAGCGGCCAACGGTAACGGCCCTGTGGACGCCATCTATCAGGCGATTAACCGTGTCACCGAGTACGACGTTGAGCTGGTGAAATACGACCTGACGGCTAAAGGGCACGGTAAAGACGCCCTGGGCCAGGTTGATATCGTCGTCAACTACAGCGGCCGCCGCTTCCACGGCGTGGGTCTGGCAACGGATATCGTCGAATCCTCCGCGAAAGCGATGGTGCATGTCCTGAACAACATCTGGCGCGCCGCTGAAGTGGAAAAAGAGTTGCAACGCAAAGCTCAGAATAAAGAGAACAACAAGGAAACCGTGTGATGTCGAAGAATTACCATATTGCTGTGTTGCCGGGTGACGGTATTGGCCCGGAAGTGATGGCACAGGCGCTGAAAGTTCTGGAAGCCGTTCGTTCGCGTTTTGCGATGAAAATCACCACCAGCCACTACGACGTGGGCGGTATTGCGATTGATAACCACGGTACGCCGCTGCCAAAAGCGACCGTGGAGGGCTGCGAGAATGCCGATGCCGTGCTGTTCGGCTCCGTGGGCGGGCCAAAGTGGGAACACCTGCCGCCGGCAGAACAGCCGGAGCGCGGCGCGCTGCTGCCCCTGCGTAAACATTTTAAATTGTTCAGCAACCTGCGCCCGGCGAAGCTGTATCAGGGGCTGGAAGAGTTTTGCCCGCTGCGTGCGGACATCGCGGCCAACGGCTTCGACATTCTTTGCGTGCGTGAGCTGACGGGCGGCATCTATTTCGGCCAGCCTAAAGGTCGCGAAGGCAGCGGCCAGCATGAAAAAGCGTTTGATACCGAGGTCTATCACCGCTTCGAAATTGAACGTATCGCCCACATCGCTTTTGAGTCTGCGCGCAAGCGCCGCCGTAAAGTGTCGTCCATCGATAAAGCGAACGTGCTCCAGTCGTCTATTTTGTGGCGCGAGATCGTCAGCGAAGTCGCGAAGCAGTACCCGGACGTCGAGGTATCGCACATGTACATCGACAACGCGACGATGCAGCTGATTAAGGATCCGTCTCAGTTTGACGTGCTGCTCTGCTCCAACCTGTTCGGCGATATTTTGTCTGACGAGTGCGCGATGATCACCGGCTCTATGGGCATGCTGCCGTCGGCCAGCCTGAATGACGAAGGCTTTGGCCTGTACGAACCGGCGGGCGGCTCCGCGCCGGATATCGCAGGTAAAAACATTGCCAACCCGATTGCGCAAATTTTGTCTCTGGCCCTGCTGCTGCGCTACAGCCTGGACGCAGGCGATGCAGCAGCCGCAATAGAAAACGCCATCAACCGTGCGTTAGAAGAAGGCGTCCGTACCGGTGATTTAGCACGCGGTGCGGCGGCAGTCAGTACTGATGAAATGGGCGACATCATTGCCCGCTATGTCGCTGAAGGGGTGTAACATGGCTAAGACGTTATATGAAAAGTTGTTTGATGCGCACGTTGTCTACGAGGCGCCAAACGAAACCCCGCTGCTGTACATTGACCGTCATCTGGTACACGAAGTGACCTCACCTCAGGCCTTCGACGGGCTGCGCGCGCACAAGCGCCCGGTTCGCCAGCCGGGTAAAACCTTCGCCACGATGGACCACAACGTCTCCACTCAGACCAAAGACATCAACGCGTCCGGCGAAATGGCGCGCATCCAGATGCAGGAACTGATCAAGAACTGCAACGAGTTTGGCGTTGAGCTGTACGATTTAAACCACCCGTATCAGGGCATCGTCCACGTTATGGGCCCTGAGCAGGGCATTACCCTGCCGGGCATGACCATCGTCTGCGGCGACTCTCATACCGCGACGCACGGCGCGTTTGGTGCCCTGGCGTTCGGGATTGGTACCTCTGAAGTTGAACACGTTCTGGCGACGCAGACCCTGAAACAGGGCCGCGCCAAAACCATGAAGATTGAAGTGAAGGGCAAGGCCGCGCCGGGCATCACCGCGAAAGATATCGTGCTGGCGATTATCGGCAAAACCGGCAGCGCAGGCGGCACCGGGCACGTTGTGGAATTTTGCGGTGACGCTATCCGGGCGCTGAGCATGGAGGGTCGTATGACCCTGTGCAACATGGCCATTGAAATGGGCGCCAAAGCGGGCCTGGTTGCGCCAGATGAAACCACCTTCAGCTACGTGAAGGGTCGTTTGCATGCCCCTAAAGATCGAGATTTTGTGGATGCCGTTGAGTACTGGAAAACCCTGAAAACGGACGACGGTGCCACCTTCGATACCGTGGTGACGCTGCAGGCGGAAGACATCGCGCCGCAGGTAACCTGGGGCACTAACCCGGGACAGGTGATCTCCGTCAACGACAGCATTCCCGATCCGGCGTCCTTCGCCGATCCGGTCGAACGCGCCAGTGCGGAAAAAGCGCTGGCCTATATGGGGCTTAAGCCAGGCGTGCCGCTGACCGACGTAAACATTGATAAAGTGTTCATCGGTTCCTGCACCAACTCCCGTATCGAAGATTTACGCGCGGCGGCAGAGATTGCCAAAGGTCGCAAAGTGGCCCCGGGCGTGCAGGCGCTGGTAGTGCCGGGTTCCGGCCCGGTGAAAGCTCAGGCGGAAGCGGAAGGCCTGGATAAGATCTTTATTGAAGCGGGCTTCGAGTGGCGCTTGCCGGGCTGCTCCATGTGTCTGGCGATGAACAACGACCGACTGAATCCGGGCGAGCGCTGCGCTTCTACCAGCAACCGTAACTTTGAAGGCCGCCAGGGCCGCGGTGGGCGTACCCATCTGGTCAGCCCGGCTATGGCCGCCGCTGCGGCTGTCACCGGCCATTTCGCCGATATTCGCAGCCTGAAATAAGGAGACAATCATGGCAGAGAAATTTACCCAACATACGGGCCGGGTTGTCCCACTGGACGCCGCAAACGTCGATACTGACGCCATCATTCCTAAACAGTTTTTGCAGAAAGTGACCCGCACGGGCTTTGGTGCGCACCTGTTCAACGACTGGCGTTTTCTCGACGATAAGGGCGAAGTGCCCAACCCCGAGTTCGTCCTGAACTTCCCGGAATACGAAGGCGCATCCATTCTGCTGGCGCGGGAAAACTTTGGCTGCGGTTCATCCCGTGAGCATGCGCCATGGGCACTGACCGACTACGGCTTTAAGGTGGTAATCGCCCCGAGCTTTGCGGATATCTTCTACGGCAACAGCTTCAACAACCAGCTGCTGCCGGTGACGCTGAGCGACGAACAGGTGGATGAGCTGTTTGCGCTGGTGCAGGCGAATCCGGGCATGGCGTTTGAAGTGGATCTGGAAGCTGAAGTGGTAAAAGCAGGTGAAAAGACCTACAGCTTCAGCATCGACGCTTTCCGTCGCCACTGCATGCTGAACGGTCTGGACAGCATTGGCCTGACGCTGCAGCACGAAGACGCTATCTCCGCCTACGAGAAGCAACAGCCTGCGTTTATGGGCTAAAGGCAATGGCCCGCAGCATGCGGGCCATTGATAAGGGTGCGTTGAGGCGTAACCACGCTGGAGAGGCGAGGAAAATCCCCGCCAATACCGCTAACGTTTTGCTTCGTAAGCCAACACTGCCGCCAGCTCCGTTTTCTCCTGTCTGAAATGCAGCTCACACAGCGAGTCGCGTACCATCCAGGTGAAGATCAACAGCGTTGAACAGATCAGAAACAAACCTAACAGCAGAGTACGTTTTGGCATTCCAGCCTCCTTATTGCTTTTCGGCAATGAAGAGACTAACCTCGCAATGATGGTTGTGAAGTTGGTCTCCCCATCAGTTTTTTTGATGTGGGACTCTCCACTGTTTGCCTCTTGCGAAAGCCTGAGGCAAACAGCCTCAAGCACCCGCCACGCACTCTATGCTCCTTAGCCGCACCTGTCAGAAAGTCATTTCATTTCGTGAAGCAGCCTTCCAGAATCAGACGTCTTTAACCCTGCACGTCAGGGCCAGCGTGACGACGGATATCGCCGCAATCATCCAGTAAACCGAGGCGTGGCCATAGCTTTGCGCCAGCGCGCCCTGAATCACACCCGCAAGAATGACGCCCGTCGAGATGCTGTTGGTAAAAAGCGTGGTCGCAGAGCCCGCACGGCCGGGCATTAAATCCTGGAACCAGAGCATGCCGATCCCGGCGACAATCCCGATGAAAACGGCGTTAAACAGCTGAAGCGCCAGTAACGCCTCACGGGAATGGAAAAGGAGTAGCCCCGCGTAGAACAGCACGCCGGCCGCCACGGCGACAATCATCATCCGGCGCTTTCCGAAACGCTTAACGTAATACCCCGCCAGAATCATCGCCGGGATTTCCAGCCCGGCGGCGGTCCCCATTAAGATCCCGGCGAGCTTGTCCGGCAGGCCCAGATCGCTGCTGATCCACAGCGGCATATCGATGATATACATGGTGTTGCAGGTCCACATCAGCGTGGAAGCAATAAACAGCATGCGGACGTTTTTATCCTGCCAGCCGCTCACCTGGGTTAACGGTTTATCCGTCGTTTGCTCAACCCGGGCAACAGACGGCAGCGCAAAAGCAATCAGCGCCAGGCTAACGGCAAAAATCCCCGCCGCGATGGAAAACATGGCGGTGAAGCCATAGTTCAGGGCCAGCATGAACGCCAGCGGCGGGCCGATAACCCAGGCGAGGGAGAGCTGGGCACGCATCACCGAGCTGAACATCACCACTTCACGCGCCGAGTTATCGGCATATTCCCGGGCCAGCGCGAACAGCTGCGGCATGGCGGTGTTGGCCAGCGAGGCAAGCAGTACGCCACAGGTGATTAGCGTCAGGTAGTGGCGGTTGAAGGCAAAAAGCAGCGCGTTGCCCACGGCCATGGCGCAGCAAAAGAGGATTAATTTGCGGCGATCGCCCCGGCTGTCGGATCGTTTCGCCAGCCACAGGCTGACCAGGATCCCGGCGATAGCGTTGACGGTATAAAACAGGCCGACCCAAAACGGCTGCGCCCCCACCTCGCGGCTGAGAAACAGGCTCAGCGTCGGTGCCTGAAGCGCGCCGGCTACGCCCATCATGAAGGCCACCAGCATAAAAGCGGCATACACGCCGTTCAGGCGTCGCCCCATCGTCATCAACCAGAGCATGCGCAAATCCTTATGAAAGCGAATCGAAATTAGGTGAAATAGTAAACGAAAAAAGCCAGCAAAAACATTTTGCTGGCGGGTGATTAGCACCAATACTCAGTCACACATGATCGAGGCGAGTTAGCGAGAAGAGGTCGGTTTCGTAACGTCCCACTGCATCAGATCTTCCAGTATTCTCAGCCGCTGCTCTGCGCACTGGCGGGCCAGCCAGGACACTCCTTTTGTCGCTGAAAAATAGTGCTGATAAAACTGACGTGCGGTAGACCTCTTCATAATTTACCTCCTCGCTTCATCGGGAAGAATTATTGGCTTAATATAGGGATTAATAAATTGCTGATTTTTTGTCAGGAGTTCCTCTTTTATGCCGTCTGGTCGTCTGCAACAACAATTTATCCGCCTGTGGCAGTGCTGCGAGGGGCAATCGCAGGAGACCACGCTGAACGAGCTGGCAGAACTCCTCAACTGCTCTCGCCGCCACATGCGTACGCTGCTTAATACCATGCAGCAGCAGGGCTGGCTTAACTGGGAGGCCGAGGCCGGTCGCGGCAAGCGTTCACGCCTTACCTTCCTCTATACCGGGCTGGCGCTGCAGCAACAGCGGGCGGAGGATCTGCTGGAGCAGGACCGCATCGATCAGCTGGTACAGCTGGTGGGCGACAAGGCCGCCGTGCGCCAGATGCTGGTCTCGCATCTTGGGCGCAGCTTTCGCCAGGGGCGCCATATTCTGCGGGTGCTCTACTACCGTCCGATGAAAAATCTGCTGCCCGGCACGGCGCTGCGCCGCTCTGAAACCCACATGGCCCGGCAGATATTCAGCGGCCTGACGAAAATAAATGAGGAAAATGGGGAACTGGAAGCGGATATTGCCCACCACTGGCAGCAGCTGTCCCCGCTGCACTGGCGCTTCTTTTTACGCCCCGGGATCCACTTCCACCACGGACGCGAGCTGGAGATGCGGGACGTCATCGGCTCCCTGGAGCGGGCCCGCACGCTCCCGCTCTATTCGCATATCGCGCGGATCCACTCCCCGACGGCCTGGACGCTGGACATTGAGCTGTCGCAGCCGGACAAATGGCTTCCGTGGCTGCTGGGCTATGTGCCCTCGATGATCCTGCCCGGCGAGTGGGGATCGCTCAACAATTTTGCCAGCCTGCCGATCGGTACGGGCCCCTACTCCGTTTCGCGCAATAACAATAATCAGCTCAAGATCCGCGCCTTTGATGACTATTTTGGCTATCGGGCGCTGATTGACGAAGTTAACGTCTGGGTATTACCGGATCTCAACGAGGAGCTGAGCGCAGGCCTGACGCTGGAAGGGCCAACAACAAGCGAAAAGGCTTTCGAAAGTCGCCTGGAAGAGGGGTGTTATTACCTGCTCTTTGATAGCCGCAGCCATCGCGGCGCAAACCACGACGTTCGCAAGTGGATCAGCCATATTCTCGCCCCTGCTAACCTGATTTATCACGCAGAGGAGCAATACCAGACGTGGTGGTTCCCGGCCTATGGCCTGCTCCCGCGCTGGCACCATGCTCAGCCGGTACGCAGTGAAAAACCTGCCGGGCTTGAGACCATCACCCTCAGCTACTACCGCGATCACATTGAGCACCGGTTTATCGCAAGGATCATGAGTAAGCTGCTGGCGGCCGAGGGCGTGACGCTGGCGATACAGGAAGTGGACTATGATGAATGGCACCGCGGTGACGTCGTCAGCGATATCTGGCTCAACAGCGCAAACTTCACGCTGCCGCTTGATTTCTCCCTCTTTTCTCACCTGTATGAAGTGCCGCTCATTCAGCACTGCATCAACCGGGACTGGCAGCAGGACGCCGCGCGGTGGCGGGCAGGAGAAATGGATCTGGCCGCCTGGTGTCAGGAGCTGCTGGCCGGGCAGACGATCGTACCGCTGATCCACCACTGGCTGCTGATCCAGGGGCAGCGCAGCATGCGCGGCCTGCGGATGAATACCCTGGGCTGGTTTGATTTTAAATCCGCCTGGTTTGCGCCGCCGGAGCCATAACGCTTTCGTAATATTCACCAAATCATTACAATAGCGCCGTTCTCAACGGGGTGCTGCATCACTGATGTGCGCTGAGATAATACCCGTCGAACCTGATCCGGATAACGCCGGCGAAGGGATTTGAGGCTGTCTCTCAAAATCCTTTGCCACTCAACCCTGAGGTGCAAAGTGTTAAAAAACGTTCTTCCTCTGCTGGCGCTGTTTGCGCTGCCTGTTTTTGCCAAGCCCGTGCTCACGGTTTACACCTATGACTCTTTCTCCGCCGACTGGGGCCCCGGCCCGGCGGTAAAAAAAGCCTTTGAGGCCGACTGCGGCTGCGAGCTGAAGTTCGTGGCGCTGGAAGATGGCGTGTCGCTGCTTAACCGTCTGCGCATGGAAGGAAAAAACAGCAAAGCCGACGTGGTGCTCGGGCTGGATAACAACCTGCTGGAAGCCGCCACGCAAACCCGATTGTTTGCTAAAAGCGGCGTTGCGGCAGAGGCCGTTAAGGTGCCTGGCGGCTGGAAAAACGACACCTTCGTTCCCTTTGATTACGGCTACTTTGCTTTCGTCTACGACAAAAACAAGCTGAAAAACCCGCCGAAAAGCCTGAAAGAGCTGGTCGAAAGCGACCAGAAATGGCGCGTGATTTATGAAGATCCGCGAACCAGCACCCCGGGCCTTGGCCTGCTGCTGTGGATGCAAAAGGTCTATGGGGATAAAACGGCGGAAGCGTGGCAGAAACTGGCCGCAAAAACCGTGACCGTCACCAAAGGCTGGAGCGAGGCCTACGGCCTGTTCCTGAAAGGGGAAAGCGATCTTGTACTGAGCTACACCACCTCCCCGGCCTACCACATTATTGCCGAGAAGAAAGACAATTACGCTGCCGCGAACTTTGCTGAAGGGCATTATCTGCAGGTGGAAGTGGCGGCGCGCACCGCCGCCAGCAAACAGCCGGAGCTGGCCGAAAAATTCCTGAAATTTATGGTCTCACCGGCATTCCAGAACGCCATTCCGACAGGCAACTGGATGTACCCGGTGACTGACGTTGCGCTGCCGCCGGGCTTTGAGCAGCTGAACAAACCGCAAACCGCGCTGGAGTTTACGCCGCAGCAGGTTGCTGCCCAGCGCGCCGCATGGATAAGTGAATGGCAACGCGCCGTCAGCCGCTGATCCCCGGCTGGTTACTCCCGGGGCTGCTCGCCGCCATGCTGATGGTGGCGGTCAGCCTGGGCGCATTCCTTGCGCTGTGGTTTAACGCGCCGGAGAGCGATCTGCTCGCGCTCTGGCACGACGGCTATCTCTGGCACGTTATCCGCTTCTCCTTCTGGCAGGCGTTTCTTTCCGCGCTGCTGTCGACGATCCCGGCAATTTTTCTCGCGCGCGCCCTGTATCGGCGGCGTTTCCCCGGCAGGCAGGCCCTGCTGCGCCTGTGCGCCATGACGCTGATCCTCCCCGTGCTGGTCGCGGTGTTTGGCATCCTGAGCGTATACGGCAGGCAGGGCTGGCTGGCATCCCTGTTCAGCCTGCTTGGCCTGGAGTGGACCTTCTCTCCCTACGGGCTGCAGGGCATTCTGCTGGCGCACGTTTTCTTCAACATGCCGATGGCAACGCGCCTCTTTTTGCAGGCCCTGGAAAACATTCCCGGCGAGCAGCGCCAGATTGCCGCCCAGCTCGGCATGCGCGGCTGGTCGTTCTTCCGCTTTGTCGAATGGCCCTGGCTGCGACGCCAGATTGCCCCGGTTGCCGCGCTAATCTTTATGCTCTGCTTCGCCAGCTTTGCGACCGTGCTCTCTCTCGGCGGCGGGCCGCAGGCCACCACGATTGAGCTGGCTATCTATCAGGCGTTAAGTTACGACTACGATCCTGGCCGCGCCGCGCTGCTGGCCCTCGTACAGATGATTTGCTGTCTGGCGCTGGTGTTATTGAGCCAGCGTCTGAGCAAAGCGATCCCCGCAGGAAGCAATAACATTACCGGCTGGCGCGATCCGCAGGACAGCCTGCACAGCCGCCTCACGGATGTAATGCTGATCGCACTGGCCCTCCTGCTTCTGCTCCCGCCGCTGCTGGCCGTCATCGCTGATGGGCTGAATAGCAATGTGCTGTCGGTATTGCAACAGCCTGTCCTGTGGCAGGCTACGTGGACCTCATTGCGCATCGCCCTGGCAGCCGGGCTGGTCTGCGTGCTCCTGACCATGATGCTGCTCTGGAGCAGCCGCGAGCTTTATGCGCGCCACGCCCGCAAGGCCGGAAACGCGCTGGAGCTGACAGGCATGCTGATTCTGGCAATGCCCGGCATCGTGCTGGCGACCGGTTTCTTTTTACTGTTTAACAGCACCATCGGCCTGCCGGAAAGCGCCGACGGGATCGTTATCTTTACCAACGCCCTCATGGCTATCCCATATGCGCTTAAGGTACTGGAAAACCCGATGCGGGATGTGAACAGCCGGTATAGCGTCCTGTGTCAGTCCCTTGGGATAGCGGGCTGGCGGCGTTTGAAGGTGGTCGAGCTACGCGCCCTGAAGCGCCCGCTCGCCCAGGCGCTGGCCTTCGCCTGCGTGCTGTCGATTGGCGATTTTGGCGCAGTGGCCCTCTTTGGCAACGAAGATTTCCGCACGCTGCCGTTCTGGCTTTATCAGCAAATTGGCTCTTACCGCAGCCAGGACGGTGCCGTCACGGCGCTGCTGCTGCTGATCCTGTGCTTTGCCTTATTTACCGTTATCGAAAAATTTCCGGGGCGTGATGCTAAAACTGACTGATGTAACCTGGCTTTACGAGCACCTGCCTATGCGCTTTACCCTCTCCGTTCGCCAGGGTGAGCGAATTGCGGTGCTTGGCCCAAGCGGTGCCGGAAAAAGTACCCTGCTCAATTTAATTGCCGGTTTCTTGCAGCCTGCCAGCGGATCGATAGCAATCGATAATCGTGATTTTACCCACGCCCCTCCGGCTAAACGTCCGGTGTCGATGCTGTTTCAGGAAAACAACCTGTTCAATCACCTCACGGTGTGGCAGAACATCGCGCTGGGGATGGATCCGGGGCTGAAGCTCAATACCGCGCAGCGGCAGAAGCTGGGAGCAATCGCTGAACAAATGGGCCTGTCCGCGCTTGTCGACAGGCTGCCCGGCGAACTCTCCGGCGGCCAGCGCCAGCGGGTGGCGCTGGCGCGTTGCCTGGTGCGCGAACGGCCGCTGCTGCTGCTTGACGAACCTTTCTCGGCGCTCGACCCAGCCCTGCGCCAGGAGATGCTCTCGCTGGTGGAGGAGGTTTGCCAGCGCCAGCAGATCGCGATGCTGATGGTCTCGCACAGCATTGAGGATGCCGCGCGCATCGCGCCGCGATCGGTGGTGATCGCGGAGGGGCGCATACTCTGGGATGGCAAAACGGAAGAGCTTCTTAGCGGGAAGGCTGGGGCGTCTTCACTGCTGGGAATTTCTGCGGTCTGATACCCTCTCCCCGTGGGAGAGGGAAAACACGCTAACGGCTCACCACCTTCAACAGGATCTCGCCGTACACGGGCATCAGAGGATGGCGAATCAATGCCACCAGCGCCACCACCGCAACGCCCAGCGTCAGCGGGGCCAGCCACATCAGGCGAGCGCGCGGGAGATAGTGCGTCAGGCGATCGACGCTGGCTTTTGCGCTGCGCCACAGCCGCCAGCAGAGCCAGGCCGCCAGCCAGAGCAGCACCGCCGTTGCCAGCAGCAGCCACTTAAACTCACCGCTTTGCATACCGTCAGGAATATCAATGGCCGCGCCCGCGAGGATCCCCGGCAGGAAGTAGAACGGCGGCCAGAAGACGCAGCCGATGATGTTCGGCACCACGAATTTCGCCACGGGCAGATCCAGCATGCCGGCAACCATCGGCACCAGCGGACGCGTTGGCCCGACAAAACGCCCCACGAGGATAGTAAACATGCTGTGCTGGTGCAGGGCGTGCTCGGTCTTATCCAGCAGCGCTTTGTGTTTTTTCAAAAACGACCAGCGGTGGAGCGGCTTCTTAAAGCGCCAGCCCAGCCAGAAGGAGATCCAGTCCCCCAGAAAACAGCCGATCGTACCGGCCAGCCACGCCTGCCAGAAATTGACCTCACCGCTGCCAATCAGCGCTCCAAGCCCCGCCATCAGTACGGTGCCGGGCAGGATCAGCCCGACCAGCGCCAGCGATTCGAGAAACGCCACCAGAGTTACCGCGATGAGCGAATACATAACGGACTGGGTAATAAAATGTTCCAGCAATGCCTGCATAACTATTCCGGTCAGAAAACGAATCAGCGATTCTGCTTAGCGCCCTGCACCGCGTCAAGGCAACAATTGTCTGAATAGTTTACAGGGTGCTTTCTGAGTTCACCTGTATGTTTAGCTTTTTTTACCGATTATTCACATCCAGCGCGAAATTCACTGGGGCTGGCGCCGGTGCATTTTTTAAACACGCGGGAAAAATAGAGCTGATCTTCAAAGCCCACGTTGCGCCCAACGGTAGCAATCGGCATTCGGGTTGTGCTGAGCAGCAGTTTCGCCTGGCTGATGCGCTGATCCTCACGCCAGCTCAGCACGCTGACGCCAAGCTGCTGGCGAAACAGATGCGACAGGCGTGACGGCGACAGGCAGACGTGCTGGGCGACGCTGGCGATATCAAACTGGCTGTCGGCCAGGTGGTCGCTGATGTACTGACAGGCGTCACGCACGCGGTTGTCCAGCGGCGGGTTAAGCGACTCGTTGATGGCCTCCATGCGCCGCAGCAGCACCTGCTCCAGCAGGTTAATGGCCAGCAGTTCGGCATAGCGCCCGCCCGCCTGCCCCGCCTCTATAATCTGCGCGAAAAGTTCACGGAACTGTGCCAGATGCGCTTCATCCGGACGATAAAAGCCGGTATGGGCGAAAATGGCCGGCCACGACAGCCACTCCTGCCAGTAGGCGCGCGGACGGAAATAGACCCACTGGTGATACCACTCTTTGGCGTCCGGGTGTCGGCCGTAGTGGTGGATCTCCCCAGGCGGGAACAGCAGCATATCGCCGGGACGGCAGACGAATTGCCGATCGCCGTTTTTGATCACCCCCTCCCCGCGTACGGTAAGGTTCAAAATATACCCTTTCATGCCGAGCGGTCGATCGACGTAAAAATCGAGATAACCCTCGGCCTCAATTGGCGTCAGCCCCGCCACCAGATGGGCGTTAAATGAGTAGCCCGGCAGTAAGGGATCGTTTTGCGGTTCGGCCATAGATTCAGTTCTCCCAAGGGTCCTGAAGGAAACCAATTGTCCATATCGTTAAAAGCAGTATAAAAAGGGGCCGCGAAAAGATCCAAAAAGCATCACGCTTCTTTTACGTCCGCCATGTTTCAGCCTTTTCCCCTGATTTATCTGCCGACAGGGACAGATAAGCAGTAACAAAAGTGTCTATAAGTACGGCAGAAATGTCCACATTGAATATTTGCACGGCGTCACACTTTCCGTTGCTACAGCAATTTTATCCATAAGATTAGCGGATCCTGCCTGACGATTTTTGTCCCCAGTCTCTAATGTTCTTCCATACCTGTTTTCTGGATGGAGCAACACCATGGCAATTGCAATTGGCCTCGATTTTGGCAGCGACTCGGTTCGCGCGCTGGCAGTGGACTGTACGACTGGCCAGGAGATAGCAACCAGCGTTGAGTGGTACCCGCGCTGGCAAGAGGGGCGCTACTGCGATGCGCCGAATAACCAGTTCCGCCACCACCCGCGTGATTACATCGAATCTATGGAAGCGGCGATGAAAGCCGTGCTGGCTGAACTGACGGATGCCCAGCGGGCCGACGTGGTGGGGATTGGCGTCGACAGCACCGGTTCAACGCCGGCCCCGGTTGATGCCGAAGGCCGCGTGCTGGCGCTGCGCCCGGAGTTTGCCGACAACCCGAACGCCATGTTCGTGCTGTGGAAAGACCATACCGCCGTGGAAGAGGCGGAAGCCATCACCCGCCAGTGCCATCAGCCAGGCCACACCGACTACTCCCGCTACATCGGTGGGATTTACTCCAGCGAATGGTTCTGGGCCAAGATCCTTCACGTTACCCGCGCGGACGCCTCCATTGCGCAGGCGGCGGCATCGTGGATTGAGCTGTGCGACTGGGTACCGGCCCTGCTCTCCGGCACCACGCGCCCGCAGGATATCCGCCGCGGTCGCTGCAGCGCCGGGCATAAATCCCTGTGGCATGAAAGCTGGGGCGGCCTGCCTCCGGCAGCGTTCTTCGACGAGCTCGACCCGATTATCAACAAGAACCTGACATATCCGCTGTTTACCGACACCTTCACCGCCGATATTCCGGTCGGCACGCTCTGCGAAGAGTGGGCAAAGCGTCTCGGCCTGCCGCAAAACGTGGCGATCTCCGGCGGCGCGTTTGACTGCCACATGGGCGCCGTGGGCGCGGGTGCGCAGCCCAATACGCTGGTGAAAGTGATCGGCACCTCTACATGCGACATTCTGACGGCGGACAAAACGACCGTTGGCGACCGCGCGGTGAAGGGTATCTGCGGCCAGGTTGACGGCAGCGTGGTGCCGGACTTCATCGGCCTCGAAGCCGGTCAGTCCGCTTTCGGCGACATCTACGCCTGGTTTGGCCGCGTGCTCGGCTGGCCGCTGGATCGCCTGGCGGCGGCGCATCCCGAGCTGAAAACCCAGATTGACGAGAGCAAAAAACAGCTTCTGCCGCAGCTCACGGAGGCCTGGGCAAAAAATCCGTCTCTCGACCACCTGCCGGTAGTGCTGGACTGGTTTAACGGTCGCCGCACGCCGTTTGCGAACCAGCGTCTGAAAGGGGTGATTACCGACCTCAACCTGGCGACCGACGCGCCGGCGCTGTTTGGTGGCCTGATTGCAGCCACCGCATTCGGCGCGCGCGCCATCATGGAGTGCTTCACCGAACAGGGCATCGACGTGAACAACGTGATGGCTCTGGGCGGTATCGCCCGTAAAAACCCGGTGATCATGCAGGCCTGCTGCGACGTGCTCAACCGTCCGCTGCAGATTGTGGCCTCCGATCAGTGCTGTGCGCTGGGCGCAGCGATTTTCGCGGCCGTAGCCGCAGGCGTTCATGCCGATATTCCGACCGCGCAACGGCATATGGCGAGCGCCGTCGAAACCACGCTCCAGCCGCGTGCCGGACAGGCACAACGCTTCGAACAGCTTTATCAGCGCTACCAGCAATGGGCAAAAAGCGCCGAACTTCACTATCTCCCTGTCGCCGCCCCGGCCAAACGCACCGCGGACACTACGGCAACCCTGACCCATTAAGGACACGATGATGACCATTTTTAATAATTATGAAGTGTGGTTTGTGATTGGCAGCCAGCATCTGTACGGACCGGAAGCGTTACAGCAGGTGACGAAACACGCGGAGCACGTGGTCAACGCCATGAACGCCGAAGCCAAACTGCCGTGCAAACTGGTGTTAAAGCCGCTGGGGACCACCCCGGATGAAATCACCAACATCTGCCGTGACGCCAACTACGACGACAAATGCGCCGGTCTGGTGGTGTGGCTTCACACCTTCTCACCGGCCAAAATGTGGATCAACGGCCTGGCCATCCTCAACAAGCCGCTGCTGCAGTTCCATACCCAGTTCAACGCCTCCCTGCCGTGGGACAGCATCGACATGGACTTCATGAACCTGAACCAGACCGCGCACGGCGGTCGCGAATTCGGCTTCATCGGCGCGCGTATGCGTCAGCAGCATGCCGTCGTGACCGGCCACTGGCAGGACGGTCAGGCGCAGCAGCGTATCGGCGCGTGGATGCGTCAGGCGGTCTCTAAGCAGGATACCCGTCACCTTAAAGTGGTGCGTTTCGGCGACAACATGCGTGAAGTTGCCGTAACCGACGGCGACAAAGTGGCCGCGCAGATCAAGTTCGGCTTCTCCGTGAATACCTGGGCGGTGGGCGACCTGGTGCAGGTGGTGAATGACATCAGCGATGGCGACGTGAACGCGCTGGTGGACGAATACGAAAGCAGCTACCGCCTGACGCCTGCGGCACAAATCAACGGCGACAAGCGCCAGAACGTGCTGGATGCCGCGCGCATTGAGCTGGGCATGAAGCGCTTCCTGGAACAGGGCGGCTTCCACGCCTTTACCACAACCTTTGAAGATCTCCACGGCCTGAAGCAGCTACCGGGCCTGGCGGTACAACGCCTGATGCAGCAGGGCTACGGCTTTGCGGGCGAAGGCGACTGGAAAACTGCCGCTCTGCTTCGCATCATGAAGGTGATGTCGACCGGTCTGCAGGGCGGCACCTCCTTTATGGAGGACTATACCTACCACTTCGAGAACGGTAACGACCTGGTGCTCGGCTCGCACATGCTGGAAGTTTGCCCCTCCATCGCGGTTGAAGAGAAGCCGCTCCTCGACGTACAGCACCTCGGCATCGGCGGCAAGGCGGACCCGGCTCGTCTGATCTTCAATACCCGTACCGGCCCGGCCATCAACGCCAGCCTGATCGACCTCGGCGATCGTTTCCGCCTGCTGGTGAACTGCGTCGATGCGGTTGAAACCCCGCACTCCCTGCCAAAACTGCCGGTCGCGAACGCCCTGTGGAAAGCACAGCCTGACCTGCCAACCGCGTCAGAAGCGTGGATCGTGGCGGGCGGCGCGCACCACACCGTCTTCAGCCACGCGCTGGATCTTAACGACATGCGTCAGTTCGCCGAGCTGCACGATATCGAGCTGACCGTTATCGATAACGATACCCGCCTGCCTGCCTTTAAGGACGCGCTGCGCTGGAACGAAGTCTATTACGGTTCAAAACGTTAAGTACGGAGAGCCCGGCGGCGCAGCGCTTGCCGGGCCTGGAGACAGCAATGCTAGAAGATCTTAAACGTCAGGTTCTCGAAGCCAACCTGGCGCTGCCAAAACATAACCTGGTGACGCTTACCTGGGGGAACGTCAGCGCCGTCGATCGCGAAAAAGGCGTGTTCGTGATCAAGCCATCGGGCGTGGATTACACGGTGATGACCGCGGAAGATATGGTGGTGGTCAGCATCGAAACGGGCGAAGTGGTTGAAGGCAACAAAAAGCCCTCCTCCGATACGCCCACGCATCGCCTGCTGTACCAGTCATTCCCGACCATCGGCGGCATCGTGCATACCCATTCGCGTCACGCCACCATCTGGGCGCAGGCCGGCCAGTCCATTCCGGCCACCGGCACCACCCACGCGGACTACTTTTACGGCACCATTCCGTGCACGCGGCTGATGACCGACGCGGAGATCGACGGCGAGTACGAATGGGAAACCGGCAACGTGATTGTCGAAACCTTCGAAAAACAGGGTATCGACGCGGCGCAAATGCCCGGCGTGCTGGTGCACTCCCACGGCCCGTTTGCCTGGGGCAAAAACGCGGAAGATGCGGTGCATAACGCGATAGTGCTGGAAGAGGTAGCCTATATGGGGATCTTCTGCCGCCAGCTGGCGCCGCAGCTGCCGGATATGCAGCAGACCCTGCTGGATAAACACTACCTGCGCAAGCACGGCGCGAAGGCCTATTACGGGCAATAAACTGTATATAAACCCAGCTTAAAAACGTTAACCAGGCTATAATCAGGCCTGGTTTGTTTTATGGGATAACGGCGTGGCACAGGCGCAAGAAGGCTTTTTACTGACCCGACACTGGCGGGACACCCCTCAGGGTACCGAGGTCGCGTTCTGGCTGGCCACGGATAACGGCCCGCTGCACGTTACTCTGCCGCCCCAGGAGTCCGTGGCGTTTATCCCTGAACACCACGTCGAAAAAGTAAAGCAGCTCCTGCACGGTGAAAACGGCTGGCGCCTTACTCCCCTTGAGCTGAAAGATTTCCACCGCCAGCCGGTTTATGGCCTCTACTGTCGCGCCCATCGCCAGCTGATGCGCTATGAAAAATTGCTCCGCGAAGCGGGCGTGACGCTCTATGAAGCCGACATCCGCCCGCCGGAACGTTTTCTGATGGAGCGGTTTATTACCGCTCCCGTCTGGGTGGACGGCGCTGAGCAGAACGGTTGTCTCGTGCACGCGCGCCTGAAACCTAACCCGCTCTATCGCCCGCCGCTGAAGTGGGTCTCGCTGGATATCGAAACCACCCGCCACGGTGAACTGTACTGCATCGGCCTGGAGGGCTGCGGGCAGCGGGTTGTCTATATGCTCGGCCCGCCAAACGGCGACGCGTCTGCGCTGGATTTTCATCTGGAATACGTTACCAGCCGACCACAGCTGCTGGAGAAGCTTAACCAGTGGTTTGCCGAGCACGACCCGGACGTGCTGATCGGCTGGAACGTGGTGCAGTTTGACCTGCGCGTGCTGCAAAAGCATGCCGAGCGGTACCGCATTCCCCTGACGTTAGGGCGCGGAAACACGGAGCTGGAGTGGCGTGAGCACGGTTTCAAAAACGGCGTTTTCTTCGCGCAGGCCAGTGGCCGCCTGATAATCGACGGCATCGAGGCGCTGAAATCCGCCTTCTGGAACTTCTCTTCCTTCTCTCTGGAAGCGGTGGCGCAGGAGCTGCTCGGTGAAGGTAAATCCATCGATAACCCCTGGGACCGGATGGACGAGATCGAGCGGCGCTTTAACGAGGATAAGCCGGCGCTCGCCACCTACAACCTGAAGGACTGCGAGCTGGTAACGCAGATTTTCCACAAAACCGAGATCATGCCGTTCCTGCTGGAGCGCTCGACGGTGAACGGTCTGGCGGTCGACAGGCACGGCGGCTCGGTAGCGGCCTTCAGCCACCTCTATTTTCCACGAATGCACCGTGCGGGCTACGTCGCCCCTAACCTCGGCGACGTGCCGCCGCAGGCCAGCCCCGGCGGTTACGTGATGGATTCACGGCCCGGGCTGTATGACTCGGTTCTGGTGCTGGACTATAAAAGCCTGTACCCGTCCATTATTCGCACGTTCCTGATCGACCCGGTGGGGCTGGTAGAGGGGATGGCGCAGCCAGACGACGCCCACAGCACCGAAGGTTTTCTCGGCGCCCGTTTTTCGCGCGAGAAACACTGCCTGCCAGAGATCGTGGGAAACATCTGGCACGGCCGCGACGAGGCAAAACGCCACGGCAACAAGCCGCTCTCGCAGGCGCTGAAGATCATTATGAACGCCTTTTACGGCGTGCTGGGAACCAGCGCCTGCCGCTTCTTTGATCCTCGCCTGGCGTCATCCATCACCATGCGCGGGCACGACATCATGCGTCAGACCAAAGCGCTGATTGAGTCCCGGGGCTATGACGTCATTTACGGCGATACCGACTCCACCTTTGTCTGGCTGAAAGCCGCCCATTCGGAAGACGACGCCGCGCGAATCGGCCACGAGCTGGTCGCCTTCGTGAACGGCTGGTGGCGTGAAAATTTGCAAAAAGAGCGGTTAACCAGCGCGCTGGAGCTGGAGTTTGAAACCCATTTCGCCCGTTTTTTAATGCCCACCATTCGCGGCACCGACCAGGGCAGCAAGAAGCGCTACGCCGGGCTCATTCAGGAGGGCGAAACGCAGCGGATGGTCTTTAAGGGGCTGGAGACGGTGCGCACCGACTGGACGCCGCTGGCGCAGCAGTTCCAGCAGTCGCTCTACCTGCGGGTATTCCGCAACGAGCCTTACCAGGATTACGTGCGCGAGACCATCGCCAGCCTGATGGCGGGGGAGCTGGACGATCGGCTGGTCTACCGCAAGCGCCTGCGCCGCCCGCTGGCGGAGTACCAGCGTAACGTGCCGCCCCACGTGCGCGCCGCGCGGCTGGCGGACGAAGAGAACGTTCGTCGGGGCCGCGCGCCGCAGTATCAGAACCGGGGGACCATCAAATACGTCTGGACAATTAACGGTCCGGAACCGGTTGATTACCAGCAGTCTCCGCTCGATTACGATCACTACCTGACGCGCCAGCTTCAGCCGGTTGCGGAGGGAATATTACCGTTCATCGACGATGACTTTGCTACACTAGTGACAGGACAACTGGGGCTATTTTGACGCGTGACGAAACCGTTGCCATCCAGTACCATAGCGCCCTTTCCATTCCCGGACCCATTTTTCGATGACCGTCTTTTTTGACGGGGTCGAACTATTGCCTGCAATTAGAGATTAGAGCCGAACAACTATGCCTTTTACACTTGGTCAACGCTGGATCAGCGATACAGAAAGCGAACTTGGATTAGGAACCGTCGTTGCCGTTGATGCGCGCATGGTTACCCTCCTTTTCCCTGCTACCGGTGAAAACCGCCTGTACGCTCGCAATGACTCCCCTGTTACCCGCGTGATGTTTAATCCGGGTGACACCGTGACCAGCCACGACGGCTGGCAACTGAAGGTTGAAGACGTAAAAGAAGAGAATGGACTGCTCGCCTACATTGGTACTCGTCTTGATACGGATGAAGCCAATGTCGTCCTGCGTGAAGTGCTGCTCGACAGCAAGCTGGTCTTCAGCAAGCCGCAGGATCGCCTGTTTGCCGGGCAAATCGACCGTATGGACCGCTTCTCCCTGCGCTACCGCGCGCGTAAGTTCCAGAGCGAACAGTACCGCATGCCGTGGAGCGGACTGCGCGGTCAGCGTACCAGCCTGATCCCCCACCAGCTGAACATCGCCCATGACGTGGGCCGTCGACATGCGCCTCGCGTGCTGCTGGCTGACGAAGTGGGCCTGGGTAAAACCATCGAAGCAGGCATGATCCTGCACCAGCAGCTGCTCTCTGGCGCCGCCGAGCGCGTGCTGATTGTGGTTCCAGAAACGCTGCAGCATCAGTGGCTGGTTGAAATGCTGCGCCGCTTCAACCTGCGCTTCTCCCTGTTCGACGATGAGCGCTATGCCGAAGCCCAGCACGACGCGGACAACCCGTTTGAAACCGAACAGCTGGTCATCTGCTCGCTGGACTTTGTGCGCCGCAGCAAGCAGCGCCTGGAGCACCTGTGCGACGCCGAATGGGATCTGATGGTGGTCGATGAAGCGCACCATCTCGTCTGGAGCGAGGACGCGCCGAGCCGTGAATACATGGCGATTGAGCAGCTTGCCGAACGCGTGCCCGGCGTGCTGCTGCTGACCGCCACGCCGGAGCAGCTGGGGCTGGAGAGCCACTTCGCCCGTCTGCGCCTGCTCGACCCGAACCGTTTCCATGATTTCGAGCAGTTCGTTGAGGAGCAGCAAAACTACCGTCCGGTTGCGGACGCCGTCGCGCTGCTGCTGGCGGGCAATCGTCTCTCTAACGAAGAGCTCAATACCCTGAGCGACCTGATCGGCGAGCAGGACATCGAGCCGCTGCTTCAGGCTGCAAACAGCGACAGCGATGACGCGGGATCCGCGCGTAAAGAGCTGATTGACATGCTGATGGATCGCCACGGCACCAGCCGCGTGCTGTTCAGAAATACCCGCAACGGCGTAAAAGGGTTCCCGAAACGCGAACTCCACACCATCAAGCTGCCGCTGCCGACCCAGTATCAGACGGCGATTAAAGTCTCCGGCATCATGGGTGCGCGTAAAACTCAGGAAGAGCGTGCTCGCGACATGCTTTACCCGGAGCAAATTTATCAGGAATTTGAAGGCGACACCGGCACCTGGTGGAACTTCGATCCGCGCGTGGAGTGGCTGATGGGCTACCTGACCGCGCACCGTTCCCAGAAGGTGCTGGTGATCTGCGCCAAAGCCGCCACCGCGCTGCAGCTGGAACAGGTTCTGCGCGAGCGTGAAGGTATTCGCGCAGCCGTGTTCCACGAAGGCATGTCCATTGTCGAACGCGACCGCGCTGCGGCCTGGTTTGGCGAAGAAGACAGCGGCGCGCAGGTTCTGCTGTGTTCCGAAATCGGCTCAGAAGGCCGTAACTTCCAGTTCGCCAGCAATCTGGTGATGTTCGATCTGCCGTTTAACCCGGATCTGCTGGAGCAGCGTATCGGGCGTCTGGATCGTATCGGCCAGGCGCACGATATTCAGATCCACGTTCCGTATCTGGAAAAAACCGCCCAGTCCGTTCTGGTTCGCTGGTACCACGAAGGTCTGGATGCGTTTGAGCATACCTGCCCGACGGGCCGCACCATTTACGATCGGGTACATACGGATCTGATCGCTTATCTCGCCGCTCCGGAAAACACCGACGGTTTTGATGAGCTGATCAAATCCTGCCGCGAGAAGCACGACGCGCTAAAAGCCCAGCTGGAACAGGGCCGCGACCGTCTGCTGGAGATCCACTCCAACGGCGGCGAAAAAGCGCAGCAGCTTGCTGAAAGCATTGAAGAGCAGGATGACGATACCAGCCTGATTAGCTTCTCCATGAACCTGTTCGACATCGTCGGCATTAACCAGGACGATCGCGGCGAGAACCTGATTGTGTTGACCCCGTCCGATCACATGCTGGTTCCGGATTTCCCGGGCCTGCCGGAAGACGGCTGCACCATCACCTTTGAGCGTGATGTGGCGCTGTCCCGCGAAGACGCACAGTTCATCACCTGGGAGCATCCGCTGATCCGCAACGGTCTGGATCTGATCCTCTCCGGCGATACCGGCAGCAGCACCATCTCCCTGCTGAAGAACAAAGCGCTGCCGGTGGGGACCCTGCTGGTGGAGCTGATCTACGTTGTGGAAGCTCAGGCGCCGAAACAGCTTCAGCTTAACCGCTTCCTGCCGCCAACGCCGGTGCGTCTGCTGCTGGATAAAAACGGTACGAATCTGGCCGGTCAGGTGGAGTTTGAAAGCTTTAACCGTCAGCTGAGTGCGGTAAACCGTCACACCGGCAGCAAGCTGGTGAATGCGGTGCAGCAGGACGTGCATGCCATTCTGCAACTGGGCGAAGCCCAGGCCGAGAAAGCGGCCAGAGCGCTGATCGACGCGGCGCGCGGCGAAGCCGATGAGAAGCTCTCAGCCGAGCTGTCGCGTCTGGAAGCGCTGAAGGCGGTGAACCCGAACATTCGTGACGATGAACTGGCCGCGATTGAGAGCAACCGCCAGCAGGTGCTGGAAAGCCTGAATCAGGCGGGATGGCGTCTCGACGCCCTGCGTCTTATCGTTGTGACGCATCAGTAAGCGGAGCGCAAGATGGTAATGGAGCCCTACAATCCCCCGACGGATCCCTGGCTGGTCATTCTCTATCAGGATGAGCACATTATGGTGGTCAACAAGCCGAGCGGCCTGTTGTCCGTGCCCGGGCGCCTGGATGAGCATAAAGACAGCGTGATGACGCGTATCCAGCGTGATTATCCGCAGGCCGAGTCCGTCCATCGCCTGGATATGGCGACCAGCGGCGTGATTGTGGTGGCTCTGAATAAGCCGGCGGAACGCGAGCTGAAACGCCAGTTCCGCGAGCGTGAACCGAAAAAGCAGTACGTCGCCCGCGTGTGGGGCCATCCGGCGCAGGCGGAAGGGCTGGTGGATTTACCGCTGATTTGCGACTGGCCGAACCGGCCTAAGCAGAAGGTGTGTTATGAAACCGGCAAGGCCGCACAAACCGAGTATGAAGTGCTGGAGTACGCGCCGGATAACACCGCGCGCGTTCTCCTGAAGCCGATTACCGGGCGCTCCCACCAGCTGCGCGTGCATATGCTGGCGATGGGTCACCCTATTCTGGGCGACAGATTCTATGCGCCGGCGGAAGCGCTGGCACTCGCGCCGCGCCTGCAGCTGCATGCGCAGACGCTCACCATCACCCACCCCGCGTTTGGCAACGCGATGACGTTTAAAGCCCCGGTAGACTTCTGAAAAAATGGCCCGACGCTGTCGGGCCATTTTTTTATTTAAAACCTTTCTGCTCTTTAATCAGCTCGTAGGCTTTCTGGATTTCCTGCGCTTTCTGTTTCGCCATCTCCATCATCTCTGGCGGTAAGCCTTTCGCCACCAGCTTGTCCGGATGGTGCTCGCTCATCAGTTTACGATAGGCGCGTTTGATGGTCGTGACATCGTCAGACGGCTTCACGCCGAGCACGTTACAGGCATCTTCCAGCGTGGGACCACGCTGCGCCTGCTGCCAGCCGCCGCCGGAGGAGTGCTGCTGATATCCACCGCCAAAGTGCGCGCCGCCCTGCATCATGCGCAGGAACTGGTCGAACTGCATGCGGGATATGCCCAGCTCTTCGGCAATGACGTACAGGACGTCCCGTTCATTCGGATGCAGAGAGCCGTCCGCAAAGGCTGCCTGGATTTGAATTTCCAGAAACATCCGAATTAAATCAAAACGCCCGAAACAGATGCTACGGAACTGGCGCATTTTTTCACGCAGCGGATAGTTATCCGATTTCCCAATCCTGAACGCATTTTGCGCGGCCACGCGTGATTCGCCGTGCAGGTTCATGCGATCCATAAAGACGCTGGCAACCTGAATATCGGCCTCCGTTACGCGTCCTTTCGATTTGGTTAAGTGCCCCATCACCTCAAAGGTGGTGGAGAAAAAGAGTGACTGGCGCTCGCGCTGATTGGCAAACCAGGCCATTTTGCGGCTGCGTGCTTTATCAAACATATGGCCGATAATGAGGCCAAGAACGACGCCCCAGAATCCGGCACCCATAATAATTGCGAACGCAACGCCGATTATTTTACCCCAATACTGCATATACTCCCCGAATGGTCATGTTCCTGGCCGACGCAACGCCATCATTACAGTGGTCGCGCCACGGTCAATTGAGGGACATCGCCTATAATTTGCATTATCATACTCGTCATTCGATAGCGAGCCTAACACTCTGGCGCGCAAACGGGCAGGATTAACGCTGGTACTGCGCTGATGAGTAAGATAGTCTCTGAGCGTTTGTAAGCCGTAGCCACTGATGACGGAACAATAAAATACAACGTATGAAAAAACGTATCCCCACCCTTCTGGCCACTATGATTGGCACCGCCCTGTATAGCCAACAGGGGCTCGCAGCCGATCTCGCCTCGCAGTGTATGCTTGGCGTTCCAAGTTACAATCGCCCACTGGTGAAAGGCGATACGAATGATTTACCCGTCACCATTAATGCCGACAGCGCGAAAGGTAATTATCCTGACAATGCGACCTTTACGGGCAATGTCGATATTAACCAGGGAAACAGCCGACTGCAGGCTGACGAAGTGCAACTGCACCAGAAGCAACCCGAAGGTGCTCAGGCACCCGTTCGTACGGTGGATGCGCTGGGTAATGTGCACTATGACGACAATCAGGTCATCCTGAAAGGTCCGAAAGCCTGGTCAAATCTGAATACAAAAGATACCAACGTCTGGGAGGGTGATTACCAGATGGTGGGTCGTCAGGGGCGCGGTACCGCAGACCTGATGAAGCAGCGTGGTGAAAACCGCTACACCATTCTTGAGAACGGCTCGTTCACGTCCTGTTTGCCTGGGTCAAATACCTGGAGCGTGGTGGGGAGCGAAGTGATCCACGACCGTGAGGAACAGGTTGCTGAGATCTGGAACGCCCGTTTCAAACTCGGCCCGGTACCCATTTTCTATAGCCCTTACCTGCAGCTTCCCGTGGGTGACAAACGTCGTTCAGGCTTCCTGATCCCGAACGCGAAGTACAGCACGTCGAACTACTTTGAGTTCTACCTACCGTACTACTGGAACATCGCGCCCAACATGGACGCCACGATCACGCCGCACTATATCCACAAGCGCGGCAATATCATGTGGGAGAACGAGTTCCGCTATCTAACCAAAGCGGGCGCGGGTCTGATGGAGTTCGATTATCTGCCGTCCGATAAAGTGTTCCAGGACGAGCACCCAACCGAAGGCGATAAACACCGCTGGATGTATTACTGGCAGCACGCCGGGGTGCTGAATCAGGTGTGGCGCTTCAACATTGACTACACCAAAGTCAGCGATCCGTATTACTTCAACGACTTTGACTCTAAATACGGTTCCAGTACCGATGGATACGCCACGCAGAAATTCAGCGTGGGCTACGCCATTGAGAACTTTGACGCGACGGTGTCGACCAAGCAGTTCCAGGTGTTTGATACGCAAACAAACAGCACCTATGGTGCCGAGCCGCAGCTGGACGTGAACTGGTACCAGAACGACGTCGGGCCTTTCGACACGCGCGTTTACGCTCAGGCGGTGCATTTCGTCAACACCAACTCGGATATGCCGGAATCAACGCGTCTGCATATTGAGCCGACGATCAACCTGCCATGGTCAAACAACTGGGCGAGCCTGAATACCGAAGCCAAGCTGATGGCAACCCATTACCAGCAGAAAAACCTGGACTGGTATAACAATCGCTATGGCACCGATCTTGAAGAATCGGTAAACCGTACGCTTCCGCAATTCAAGATGGACGGTAAGCTGATCTTCGAACGTGATATGGGCCTTCTCGCGGACGGATACACCCAGACGCTTGAGCCGCGCATGCAGTACCTGTACGTGCCTTATCGCGATCAGAGCAAAATTCAAAACTACGACTCGTCCTTCCTCCAGTCTGACTACAGCGGCCTGTTCCGCGACCGTACCTACGGCGGGCTTGACCGTATTGCATCTGCTAACCAGTTGACGACCGGCGTCACAACCCGCGTTTATGATGATGCTGCCGTTGAACGTTTTAATGTTTCTGTTGGTCAAATCTACTATTTCACCGAGTCTCGTACCGGTGATGACGACATAAACTGGGAGAAAGACAACAAAACGGGTTCACTGGTTTGGGCGGGCGATACCTACTGGCGCATGACGGATCGCTGGGGTCTGCGTGGTGGGGTTCAGTACGATACGCGACTGGACAATATCGCGACGAGCAGTGCCGCTATCGAGTACCGTCGTGATGAAGATCGTATGATTCAGTTGACGTATCGTTACGCCAGCCCAGAGTATATCCAGGCGACATTACCTAAAAACAGTAGAGATACAACCTGGAATGCGCCTCAGTATAAGGAAGGTATTTCACAGGTAGGTACCGCCGCAAGCTGGCCGATTGCCGATCGTTGGTCAATCGTCGGAGCCTACTACTATGACACGAATGCCCAAAAACCTGCTGACCAGATGTTAGGTCTGCAATATAACTCCTGCTGTTACGCAGTACGTGTCGGTTACGAACGCAAACTTAACGGCTGGGATACACAAAACAGTCAGGGCAAATACGATAACGTGATTGGCTTTAACATCGAGCTGCGCGGCCTGAGTTCTAACTACGGTCTGGGCACGCAGCAGATGCTGCGCTCGAACATTCTGCCATATCGCAGTTCCTTGTAATGTGCTTGATTTACAACGTAATCCGCTTTGCGGTTAATTGAAATGGAAAAAGTATGAAGAACTGGAAAACGCTGCTACTCGGTGTCGCTATGGTTGCGAATACCAGCTTCGCGGCCCCACAGGTTGTCGATAAAGTCGCGGCCGTGGTTAACAACGGCGTCGTGCTTGAAAGTGACGTTGACGGTTTGATGAAATCTGTAAAGCTCAACTCGGGTGAAGCAGGTCAGCAACTTCCGGATGACGCTACGCTGCGCCACCAGATCCTGGAACGTCTGATCATGGATCAGATTGTCCTGCAGATGGGCCAGAAAATGGGCGTGAAGATCTCTGACGAGCAGCTCGATCAGGCGATCGCAAACATTGCTAAGCAGAACAACATTACCCTGGATCAGATGCGTAGCCGCCTGGCCTACGACGGCATCAGCTACGCCACCTACCGTAATCAGATCCGCAAAGAGATGCTGATTTCCGAAGTGCGTAACAACGAAGTTCGCCGCCGCGTCACCATCCTGCCTCAGGAAGTGGATGCGCTGGCAAAACAGGTGGGTAATCAGAACGACGCCAGCACCGAGCTGAACCTGAGCCACATCCTGATCCCGCTCCCGGAAAACCCAACCTCCGATCAGGCTGCTGAGGCGGAAAGCCAGGCACGCGCTATCGTGGAACAGGCGCGCAACGGTGATGACTTCGGTAAGCTGGCAATCACGTATTCTGCTGACCAGCAGGCGCTGAAAGGCGGCCAGATGGGCTGGGGCCGCATTCAGGAGCTGCCATCCCTGTTTGCTCAGGCGCTGAGCACGGCGAAGAAAGGCGACATCGTCGGTCCAATCCGTTCCGGTGTTGGCTTCCACATCCTGAAGGTGAACGACCTGCGCGGCCAGAGCCAGAGCATTTCCGTCACCGAAGTTCACGCGCGTCATATTCTGCTTAAGCCATCGCCGATCATGACTGACGATCAGGCCCGTGCGAAGCTGGAGCAGATTGCAGCTGACATCAGGAGCGGTAAAACCAGCTTTGACAAGGCGGCAAAAGAGTTCTCCCAGGATCCTGGCTCAGCTAACCAGGGCGGCGATCTCGGTTGGGCGGCTGCCGATATTTACGATCCGGCTTTCCGCGACGCGTTGATGAAGCTGAATAAAGGCCAAATGAGCGCCCCTGTGCACTCCTCCTTCGGCTGGCATCTGATTGAACTGATGGATACCCGCAACGTGGATAAAACCGATGCGGCGCAGAAAGACCGCGCTTATCGCATGCTGTTTAACCGTAAGTTCTCTGAAGAAGCGGCAACATGGATGCAGGAACAGCGCGCCAGCGCTTATGTGAAAGTGCTGAGCAACTGATGAAACCGCATCGTGTGGCGATCACCCCCGGCGAACCCGCCGGGATTGGGCCTGATCTTGTCGTCCAGCTTGCCCAGCGCAGCTGGCCGGTAGAGCTGGTTGTCTGCGCCGATGCAACACTGTTACAGGACCGGGCGACGTTGCTCGGTCTGCCCTTAACGCTTATCCCCTACGTCGAAGGCCAACAGCCTGCACCGCAGCAGGCGGGTACCCTCACCCTGCTTTCGGTTCCGCTTCGCGCCCCGGCTGTTCCCGGTGAGTTAAACCCTGGAAACGGCCACTACGTTGTCGAGACGCTGGCGCGCGCCTGTGACGGCTGTCTGAACGGTGAATTTGCCGCTCTGATCACCGGACCGGTGCACAAAGGGGTTATCAACGACGCGGGCATTCCGTTTACCGGGCATACCGAATTTTTCGAAGAGCGCTCGCACAGCCCGAAAGTGGTGATGATGCTGGCAACCGAAGAAATGCGCGTAGCCCTGGTGACGACTCACCTGCCCATCAAAGCGATTCCGGACGCCATTACGCCTGAACTTCTGCGCGAAATTATTGGGATTCTGCATCACGATTTGCAAACCAAATTCGGCATCCCGCAGCCCCATGTCCTCGTCTGCGGCCTGAATCCGCACGCGGGCGAAGGCGGACATATGGGAACCGAAGAGATCGACACCATCATTCCGGTGCTCGAGGAAATGCGGGCGAAGGGAATGAACCTCAGCGGGCCACTGCCTGCCGACACCCTTTTCCAGCCCAAATACCTGGATAATGCCGACGCCGTGCTCGCGATGTACCACGATCAGGGCCTGCCCGTGCTAAAATACCAGGGCTTTGGCCGCGGTGTGAATATCACCCTCGGTTTACCCTTTATTCGAACGTCCGTTGACCACGGTACTGCGCTGGATCTGGCAGGCCGGGGAGAAGCGGATGTCGGCAGTTTTATTACGGCGCTTAATCTCGCCATCAAAATGATTGTTAATACTCAATGACTAATCGAGTCCATCAGGGCCACTTAGCCCGTAAACGCTTCGGGCAAAACTTTTTAAACGATCAGTTTGTGATCGACAGTATCGTCTCTGCCATTAATCCGCAGAAAGGCCAGGCCATGGTCGAAATCGGCCCGGGTCTTGCCGCGCTGACCGAGCCGGTAGGCGAACGTCTGGACGAACTGACCGTTATCGAACTCGACCGCGATCTGGCCGCGCGTCTGCAAACGCACCCATTCCTGGGGCCAAAGCTGACGATCTATCAGCAAGATGCGATGACCATGAACTTTGGCGAACTGTCAGAAAAAATGGGCCAGCCGCTGCGCGTGTTCGGTAACCTGCCGTACAATATCTCCACCCCGCTGATGTTCCATCTGTTTAGCTATACTGATGCCATTGCCGACATGCACTTCATGTTGCAAAAAGAGGTCGTTAACCGTCTGGTTGCAGGCCCGAACAGTAAAGCGTATGGTCGTTTAAGCGTGATGGCGCAGTATTACTGCAACGTGATCCCGGTATTAGAAGTACCGCCTTCCGCGTTTACGCCACCACCAAAAGTGGATTCTGCGGTTGTGCGCCTGGTGCCGCATAAAACGATGCCGTACCCGGTGAAAGACCTGCGCGTGCTGAGCCGCATCACCACGGAAGCCTTTAACCAGCGCCGGAAAACGATTCGTAACAGCCTTGGCAATCTGTTTACCGTTGAAGTGTTAGCTGAGTTGGGCATCGACCCGGCAATGCGAGCGGAGAACATTTCCGTAGAGCAGTACTGCAAGCTGGCTAATTACATCAGCGACAATGCGCCGCCGAAGGAGAGCTAAGCCATGATTGATTCGCCCCGCGTCTGTGTTCAGGTTCAAAGCGTCTACATTGAGTCCCAATCCACACCGGATGAAGAACGTTTTGTCTTTGCTTATACCGTAACCATTCGCAATCTGGGGCGGATGCCTGTGCAGCTGCTCGGGCGCTACTGGCTTATCACCAACGGCAATGGCCGTGAAATTGAAGTCCAGGGCGAAGGTGTGGTCGGTGAACAACCTCATATCGCCCCTGGCGAAGAGTATCAGTACACCAGCGGCGCGGTGATTGAGACGCCGCTGGGTACCATGCAGGGCCATTACGAAATGGTCGATGCCGACGGTAATGCCTTCCGCATTGCCATTCCTGTGTTCCGTCTCGCCGTTCCTACACTTATTCATTAATCTAATGGCTACATATCTGATTGGCGACGTTCACGGTTGCTACGATGAACTGATCGCATTATTAAAGCAGGTCGACTTTACCCCGGCGCAGGACACGCTCTGGTTAACGGGCGATTTAGTGGCACGCGGCCCCGGCTCCCTCGACGTCCTTCGCTATGTTAAATCTCTGGGCGACAGCGTGCGGCTGGTGCTGGGTAACCACGATCTTCATCTGCTTGCCGTTTACGCCGGGATCAGCCGCAATAAGCCGAAAGATCGCGTTACCCCTCTGCTGGAGGCGCCGGATGCGGACGAATTGCTTAACTGGCTGCGCCGCCAGCCGCTGCTCCAGATTGATGAAGAGAAAAAGCTGGTGATGGCCCATGCCGGCATCACGCCTCAGTGGGATCTTGAGACGGCAAAAATCTGCGCGCGCGACGCTGAAGCGGTTCTGGCGAGCGACTCCTACCCGTTCTTCCTTGATGCCATGTACGGCGATATGCCGAACAACTGGAGCGAGGATCTCAGCGGTCTGGCGCGGCTGCGTTTTATCACCAACGCGTTTACGCGGATGCGCTACTGTTTCCCGAACGGACAGCTGGATATGTATTGCAAAGACACGCCGGAAAATGCGCCTGCGCCGCTTAAGCCGTGGTTTGCCATCCCGGGCCCCGTGGCTGATGAATACAGTATTGTGTTCGGGCACTGGGCATCGCTGGAGGGGAAAGGTACGCCGGAAAATATATATGCGCTGGACACCGGATGCTGCTGGGGCGGGGATCTAACCTGCTTACGCTGGGAAGATAAACGTTATTTTGTGCAGCCGTCCAACCGACAGCTGGATCTGGGAGAAGGCGAGGCCGTTGCCTCCTGAATAATCCGCTTCCCCTCACCCCAGCCAGGGGTGAGGGGAACTATCGCTTAACGACGCTCCAGAATTTCGAAGCAGTAGCTGTGTGAGTTCTGCGCATCCGCGTCGTGAAATTCGCTGAACACTGATTCCCACTCGTCCGGATCGTAATCCGGGAAATGGGTATCCCCTTCCACTTCGGCATCAATATGGGTCAGATACAGCTTCTGCGCTTTCGGCAGGAACTGCTCATACACGCGTCCGCCGCCGATCACCATGATCTCTTCGGCATCACCGCAGGCGGCAATCGCTTCATCAACGGACTTAACCCACTGAACGCGATCGTCAGTGCCCGCCTGGCTACTGATAACGATATTCTTACGGCCCGGCAATGGACGACCAATCGACTCCCAGGTCAGGCGGCCCATCACTACCGGCTTGTTTAACGTAGTACGTTTAAACCATGCGAGATCGGCAGGCAGGTTCCACGGCATGGCGTTTTCCATACCGATAACGCGGTCTACCGCCAGTGCTGCAATCAGACTGATCATTGAAAATTTCCCGGATGCAAAAAATTGCCGCCACTATACGGAAAGCTTAATCTTTCGTCGACTGGCGGCAGGGTAAAGAATCAGAAATTTTTTAATATTGCTGGCAACTCCTCTTCACGCAGACGGTTTACTCTCCGGTTCATCGGCAGGATCGCCGGTATGCTTGCCCTCTTCCGTCCCTTGCCAGCCGTGACGCTGTACCAGCGACAGGTGATTACGATCCTCGTTAATAATCTCCGTCAGCATGGTGCTGGTGCGCTTAAATACCGCCGCACGCTCGGATGCCGTACTGCTGGCCATCGCCACCATCTCTTCCACCATGTCAGTATTAAAACGACGGAACAGATCGGCACGTTCACGCGCTTCATACGCGCCAAGCCCCAGGCTTTCCAGCGCCATGCGGCCAGACTTGAGCGCACCTTCGAAGGTTTCACGCTCTGGCGCGGCCACCCCTGCCTGGCGCAGCTGGATGTAATGATCCACATCGCGCGCGCGCGAGATGATAGTCAGATGCGGGAAGTGCTCTTTGACAAGCTCTACCAGCTGCATGCTGGCCTGCGGATCGTCGATGGCGTTAATCAGCACTTCAGCCTTTGCCGCCCCCGCCGACTCGAGCAGGTCGACGCGGGTCGCATCGCCGTAAAAGACCTTCATGTCGAATTTACGCAGCGTATCAACATGGTCGGGATCGTGATCGAGGATAACCATTTTCACACCGCTGGAGAGCAGTAAACGGCCGGTAATCTGTCCGAAGCGGCCGAATCCGGCAATAATGACCCGCGGCTGCTCTTCATCGATCTCATCGGCTTCGCGCTCCTGTTCGCTGCCGGTTTTTTCCAGACGCGTCAGCAGGACCAGCAGGACCGGCGTTGCGGCCATCGACAGCGCAACCGCCAGCGTCAGCGCTTTTGCCCATTCCGGATCGAGTACGTTGGCCATCTGCGCGGCACCAAAGACCACGAACGCAAATTCACTCCCCTGCCCCAGCAGCACGGCAAACCAGCGGCGCTGCGGCTTTGGCACGTTCAACGGGCGGGCAATAAGCCACAGCATACCCATTTTTATGACCAGGAAGCCCACCAGCAGAATGATGATCCGCAGGGGATGCGTCACCAGCGTACCGAAGTCGATTGACATCCCGACGCCGATGAAAAACAGCCCCAGCAGCAGCCCTTTAAACGGCTCGATATCGCTTTCCAGCGCATGGCGGTATTCGGAGCTAGCCAGTAACACCCCGGCGAGGAAGGCCCCCATCGCCATCGACAGCCCGGCCTCTTCCAGCAGCAGGCCAAAGCCAAACACCAGGAATAGCGCCACGGCGCTGAACACCTCGCGCAGGCCGGAGCGCGCCACAAAGCGCAGCAGCGGCCGCGTTACGTAACGCCCCAGCAGAATAACCAGCGCCAGCGCGCCGACCACCTTCAGCGCCGAAAGGGCAAACGCCCCCATCGTCGTCGAGGCGCCGCTGGCTGCCAGCAGCGGGATCATCGCCACCAGCGGGATTGCGGCAATATCCTGGAACAGCAGCACGGAGAAGGCGCTACGGCCCATTTGCGTCACCGTCAGGTTACGCTCGTTCATTGCCTGCATGGCAATTGCCGTTGAGGAGAGCGCCAGCGTCATGCCGATAAGCTCCGCGACTTTCCACTCCATGCCCAGCAGAATGCAGAACCCGCCGAGCAGCAGACCGCAGGCCAGCATTTGCAGAGCGCCGCCTCCAAATACCGAGGCGCGCAGTTTCCACAGGCGCTGCGGATCGAGCTCCAGGCCAATCACAAACAGCATCAGCACAACGCCAATTTCAGCGAAATGGAGAATCGCTTCTGCATCCGTGACCAGACGAAAACCCCACGGCCCGATGACGCAGCCAGCAATCAGATAGCCGAGAACCGAGCCCAGCCCCAGGCGTACCGCCACGGGCACAATCAGCGCCGCCGCGCCGAGGTAAATCAGCGCCTGTATTAGCGTATGGCTATCCATGATGCGTCTCCTGCCACTCAAGTAAGCGTTGTTTATAATGTCGAGCCTGCGCCTGGAGCGTTTCATCGTCGCAGACAAACGTGCAGTGCATGGCAAAAGGCGGGAGCCAGTTCAGGCCACAGTAGAGGGACGTCGCCTGTAGCGGCTGTGCCAGCACGTCAAACCCCGGAAACGCGCCGACAGAAAAATGGCTTTCACCACCGCCGGTAGTGACCGCCCACATCAGGCTTTTCCCTTTTAGCGCATTGCCGTTATGACCATACGCCCAGCCGTGAGAAAAGACTTTATCGATCCACAGCTTCAGGAGCGGGGGCACGCTGTACCACTGCATGGGATGCTGCCAGATAATCAGATCGGCACGGGAGAGCGCCTCCTGTTCGGCGGCGACATCGATATTAAAGTCGGGATAAAGTTGATAGAGGGAACGTATCTCTACGTTATCAAGCGTCCTTACCTGTTCAAGCATCCGTTTATTCGCATGCGAATGGTGCGGATAAGGATGCGCGTAAATTATCAGAATCATGAATGGGCCTGTCTTCTTCTATTCTTGTAGCAGTGAGTGTAGACAGTTACCTTCCCGACTGAAAGGGGTTAACGAGCGCATTAAAGCAAAACGCAATTTTTGGCAATCGACGCCGCCATGCCATTTTGCTGGCGCGAAAGTAAGAAAACGACGCACTAAATAAATTCACCCCATAAAATAGAATCAATAACTCATATAATTAACCGATATTTTTAGATTGTCTTAACTCATTATTTAACAAATCAACCTGTACATAAACCCTTGAAAAATTAATAATTTTATGCTCTGTTTTTTGAGCTCACTCTTTAACGCGGTCAATATACATTTTCACCCACGTTACCTGATGTTCCTTCTCACTCAAATGGATGTGTACATGAGCAACAAATTCTTCACATTAAATAATACAACCCAAAGTCTTGGAAAGATATTTCCTGCCTTGTTGATATGCACCCCAGCAGTTGCGTTTTCTGCAACTATTGAACAATCAACGTCTGTTCCGCAAACCTTTTCAGACGATGCTGAATACGTTATCAATAAAGACGTCACAATTACCTCCGCCGGTAGTGAAGCGGCCGTGACCGTATCAGGTTTTACCGTCACCAAAGCCACTAACCAGGGGAATATTTCCGGTACCGGAAATGGCATGGATGTTAATACTGGCGCACAACGCGTCGTTATTAATAATGACAGCGGTGCGACCATTTCCTCCACTACAAAGAATGCAGTAAATATTCAGTCATTGCTCGGTGATTTTAATAATAGCGGGAGCATAATTGGCGCCGAAAATGGCATTTTTGTCAGCGAAAGCTCCTCCGCGTTAAACATTACCAATACAAGCAGTGGAGTGATCAAGGGTAAAACAGGCCTGAATTCTCAGATTGGTATTGGCATAAATAACAGCGGAACAATTATCGGAACAAACGGTGACGCCAGTACGTTTAGCGACGGCAATACCAAAATTTTAAACAGCGGCACCGTGCAGGGAACCCAGTACGGCATTCATGTAAAAAACACTGCAAAAGTCGACATCACGAATAGCGGAACCATTAGCGGCGATTCAGCCGCCATTCTGTTTGCCAGCGATAAAAATAACACCCTTGTTCTTAATACTGGCTCCTCCCTCGTCGGTGACGTTATTTCCACAAATTCAACAGGGAACACCCTGACCCTGATCGGCACCGGTACGGAAGACAGTAACTTCGTTGGGCTAAATGAAGGCGAGGGCTTTGCCAGCGTCAAAATGAACGGTGAGAACTGGACGCTTACGGGCGATCTCGACATTATCGGTACCGATGATTCTCTGCAGGTGAATAGCGGTGATTTAACGCTAGCGGGTGCCGTCTCTAATAGCGGTAATACCCTGGTTGCAAACGACAGCACGTTACGTTTAGGCGATGGTAAAAATACCGCCAGCCTTAGCGGTGGTCTGGAAAACAACGGTACCGTCATTTTCAATCAGGGCAGCGATTTCACCTTCGCCACCAGCATGACCGGCAGCGGTAACGTAGAGAAAGCGGATTCCAACACCCTGACGCTGACGGGTAACAACAGCTACACAGGAAATACGGTCCTGCACGGCGGCACCACGCTGGTCTCCGCCGGAGCAACGCTCGGCGTCAAAGGCAGCAACGCCACCGTCACCGTGGAAAACGGTGCAACCTTTGCCACCGCAGGCGAAGTTAACAACAACGTCGCCGTTCTTACCGGCGGTACGCTGGCAGCGTGGAATGCGATTGCGGGTAACTCAACGCTAAGGGATGCCGGAGTTGATACGGTGAACGGCAACGTGACGAACGGCGGCACGCTGCTGCTCAGCGCGGCCGATCGTAGCGTTGGCAATGATTTCACGATTAACGGCGACTACACCGGTTCTGACGGCAGCCAGATTGTGATGAACAGCACTCTGGGTGAAGATGATGCGCCAACCGACCACCTCACCATTACCGGCAGCAGCTTCGGTCAGTCCGGCGTACGCATTACCAATATTGGTGGCGCAGGCGCGCAAACCGTTAACGGTATGGAAATTGTAAGCGTAGGCGGCAGCTCCGAAGCCCAGCTGACCCTGGCTGCACCGGTTGTTGCCGGCGCTTATGAATACAACCTTTATCAGCACGACGACGGCAACTGGTACCTGGAATCAAAGGCGACACCTTCTGATGAGCCTTCTGACGGCGGGGATAACACCGATGGCGGTGATAATACCGATGACGGTGGTAACGCTGATGGTGGCGGTAATACCGACGGTGGTGGCAATACCGATGACGGCGGAAATAACGACGGTGGCGGCAATACAGACGGCGGCGATAACAGCGACAAGGGTGACAATACCGACAACGGCGGCAGCAATGCCCCGGAAGTGATGGCGCCTGAAGTAGGGGCTTACTTAGGCAACTACCTCGCCGCACAAAGCATGTTCCTGCATAAGCGCGACGATCGCGACCAGCTTACCTTCCGCAATGAAGACGATCTGAACACCTGGATGTACGTTAAGGGTCGCTATCACGAGAACGATGCCGGTGGCGACAAAGTCAGCTACGACACTACGACCACCGTTCTGCAAGTCGGCAGCGATTTCCTGAGCAAGCCAATGGATAGCGGTATCCTGCATGCCGGCGGCATGTTCGGTGCAGGCCAGGCGAAGACCCACTCGGATGCGAAACACAACGTGCGTGACGCACAGGGTAAGGTCGATGGCTTCAACGTTGGGCTCTACGCCACCTGGCAGGAAGATCAGAAGTTACGTCTGGGCAGCTACATTGATACCTGGGCCGCCTACAGCTGGTACAACAACAAAGTGACCAGCAACCGCAATGATGAAGACTACAACAGCGAAGGTTTTGCCGCGTCTGTTGAGGTCGGCCACGCGTGGGTTATCCCGTCTGAAAACGAACGTACCTGGAAGATCGAGCCGCAGGCGCAGGTGATCTACAGCTATCTCGATCAGGAAAATCACACCGATCGCGACGGCGTACGCGTAACCACGCTGGACAATGACAGCGTCTTTGGTCGTCTGGGTGTGAAATCCAGCTACTTCCAGCAGAAGGACGTTAAGGCGTGGCAGCCATACGTGGCGGTTAACTGGCTGAAAGGTGCGGGTCAGAACGACCTTGCGTTTAACGACGAGACCGTCAGCAACGATACGCCGGAAGATCGCGGTCAGTTAGAGCTGGGCGTCACCGGCAACCTGAACGAAACGACGACCATCTCTCTGCGCGCCAGCGGCGAGTGGGGTGAAAACAGCTACGCCGCTTACGGTGGTCATATCCTGTTAAACCACCGCTGGTAATCTGTCAGCATGAAGCAAAAAAGCAGTGGCATTCGCCACTGCTTTTTTTTAGTTATCCAGCTCACCCATGGATTTAACCTGGTCACGGTTAATCTGCTCAGTTTGGCCCGTTTCGGCGTTTTTGTACGACACCAGACCGGTATCGTCATCCACCTGCGGCTTCCCGTCAGTGACAATGGTTTTGCCATCGGTGGTTTTGACGGCCTGATTGGACGAACAGCCCGCTACGGTGAACATTGCAGTGGCAGCCAGAATGGAAGCGATCAGTAGTTTATTTTGCATGGTGTTTTCCCCTGCTCTCAGTTGAATTTCGTTATCGACCTAACCATTTTAGGCTAACTGACTGAAAGCGGATGAAAAACCAGAAGGTTCCGAAGATGGAAACAGAGCCCGGCAACCGAACGGTGCCGGGCAATTTGTCTTACTTGTTAATCTGGGCGTGCATTTCCTGCACCGAAATGACCTTCTCGGTGGCATCCGCATTCAGCGCCATGGCCGTTGCGAAACCGCCGTTCAGGGTGGTGTCGTAATGCACTTTGTACTGCAGCGCGCTGCGGCGAATCAGCTTGGAGTCTTCAATCGCCTGGCGGCCCGCAGTGGTATTAATGATGTAGGTGTATTCGCCATTCTTGATGCGGTCCTGAATGTGCGGACGACCTTCATGCACCTTGTTAACCAGACGCGGGTTGATTCCCGCTTCGCCCAGCACAATCGCCGTACCGTGGGTTGCATCCAGCTCGAAGCCCTGTTTCAGCAGCTTGGCGGCCAGGTCAACCACGCGCTCTTTATCGCCTTCGCGAACGGAGAGCAGCGCACGGCCCGATTTTCTCATGGTGGAGCTACTGCCAAGCTGCGCCTTGGCGAACGCTTCTGCGAAGGTGCGGCCTACGCCCATTACTTCCCCGGTAGAGCGCATTTCTGGCCCCAGCAGCGGGTCAACGCCCGGGAATTTGTTGAACGGCAGCACCACTTCTTTCACCGAGTAGTACGGCGGGATGATTTCTTTGGTCACGCCCTGCTGAGCCAGCGTCTGGCCCGCCATCACGCGCGCCGCAACCTTGGCCAGCGGGATGCCGGTTGCTTTGGAGACGAACGGAACGGTACGCGCCGCGCGCGGGTTCACTTCAATCAGGTAGACTTCGTTGTCTTTCACCGCAAACTGGACGTTCATCAGGCCGCGTACCTGCAGCTCAAAGGCCAGCTTCTGAACCTGCTGGCGCATCACGTCCTGAATTTCCTGGCTCAGGGTGTACGCTGGCAGAGAACATGCAGAGTCACCGGAGTGAACGCCCGCCTGCTCGATATGCTCCATAATGCCGCCAATCAGCACCATTTCGCCGTCGCAGATGGCGTCAACGTCCACTTCAACCGCGTCGTCGAGGAAACGGTCAAGCAGCACCGGCGCATCGTTGGAGACGCTTACCGCCGTCTGGAAGTAGCGGCGCAGGTCGGCTTCGTCATAGACAATTTCCATCGCGCGGCCGCCCAGCACGTAGGAAGGACGTACCACCAGCGGGTAACCAATCTCTTTCGCCTTCTCAACTGCCATTTCAATGGCCGTTACGGTGGCGTTCGCCGGCTGCTTCAGCTTCAGACGGTCAACCGCCTGCTGGAAACGCTCGCGGTCTTCCGCACGGTCAATGGCATCCGGGCTGGTGCCGATAACCGGCACGCCTGCCGCTTCCAGCGCGCGCGCCAGCTTCAGCGGAGTCTGGCCGCCGTACTGCACGATAACGCCTTTCGGCTTCTCGATGCGCACGATTTCCAGCACGTCTTCCAGGGTTACCGGCTCGAAGTAGAGGCGGTCAGACGTGTCGTAGTCGGTAGACACGGTTTCCGGGTTACAGTTGACCATAATGGTCTCGTAACCGTCTTCGCGCAGCGCCAGCGAGGCGTGTACGCAGCAGTAGTCGAACTCAATGCCCTGGCCGATACGGTTTGGACCGCCGCCCAGTACCATAATCTTGTCGCGGTCGACGGAAGGGTTCGCCTCGCACTCTTCTTCATAGGTGGAGTACATATAGGCGGTGTCGGTGGAGAACTCAGCCGCACAGGTATCCACGCGCTTGTAAACCGGGTGCAGGTCATACTGGTCGCGCAGCTTGCGGATTTCCGCTTCACGCACGCCCGCCAGCTTAGCCAGACGCGCGTCGGCGAAGCCTTTACGCTTCAGCACGCGTAGGAAGTCAGCGTCCAGGCCGTTGATGCCCAGCTCCGCGACTTTCTCTTCCAGACGCACCAGCTCTTCAATCTGCACCAGGAACCAGCGGTCGATGTTGGTCAGGTTGAATACGCCGTCAACGGACAGACCCGCGCGGAAGGCATCGGCGATGTACCAGATACGCTCTGCGCCCGCGTCTTTCAGCTCGCGGCGAATTTTGGTCAGCGCTTCCGGGTCGTCCAGGCTGACTTTCGGATCGAAGCCGGTCGCGCCCACTTCGAGGCCGCGCAGCGCTTTCTGCAGGGATTCCTGCTGCGTGCGGCCAATCGCCATGACTTCACCCACGGACTTCATCTGGGTGGTCAGACGGTCGTTCGCGCCTGCGAACTTCTCGAAGTTGAAGCGTGGAATTTTGGTCACAACGTAGTCGATGGACGGTTCGAAGGACGCAGGCGTGCGGCCACCGGTGATGTCGTTCATCAGCTCGTCGAGGGTGTAACCGACCGCCAGTTTCGCCGCCACTTTCGCAATCGGGAAGCCGGTCGCTTTAGAGGCCAGCGCGGAGGAGCGGGACACGCGCGGGTTCATTTCGATAACAATCAGACGGCCGGTTTTCGGGTTCACCGAGAACTGCACGTTAGAGCCACCGGTTTCTACGCCGATTTCACGCAGTACCGCCATCGAGGCGTTACGCATGATTTGATACTCTTTGTCGGTCAGCGTTTGCGCTGGCGCAACGGTGATGGAGTCGCCGGTGTGGATCCCCATCGCATCGAAGTTTTCGATGGAGCAGACGATGATGCAGTTGTCGTTTTTATCACGCACCACCTCCATCTCGTACTCTTTCCAGCCAATCAGCGATTCATCAATCAGCAGCTCTTTGGTTGGGGAGAGATCCAGCCCGCGCTCGCAAATCTCTTCGAACTCTTCGCGGTTGTAGGCGATACCGCCGCCGGTGCCGCCCATGGTGAAGGAAGGACGGATGATGCACGGATAGCCAACTTCAGCCGCAACGGCCAGCGCTTCTTCCATGTTGTGCGCGATGCCGGAACGCGCGGTGTCGAGGCCGATTTTTTTCATCGCCACGTCGAAGCGGCGACGGTCTTCTGCTTTATCAATCGCGTCGGCGGTTGCACCAATCATGGTCACGCCGAACTCTTCCAGCACGCCCTGACGCTCCAGCTCCAGCGCACAGTTCAGCGCCGTCTGGCCGCCCATGGTCGGCAGCACCGCGTCCGGACGCTCTTTCTCAATGATTTTACGCACCACTTCCCAGTGAATTGGCTCGATGTAGGTCGCATCGGCCATTTCCGGGTCGGTCATGATGGTGGCCGGGTTAGAGTTGACCAGGATAACGCGGTAACCCTCTTCACGCAGGGCTTTACACGCCTGCGCGCCGGAGTAGTCAAATTCACAGGCCTGGCCGATGACAATCGGGCCAGCGCCAAGGATCAGGATGCTTTTTATGTCTGTACGTTTTGGCATGGTCTTTTCGGCTCCTGATTATTTAGCGGTCTTACGGTATTGCTCGATAAGTTCGATAAAGTGATCGAACAGCGGCGCGGCGTCGTGCGGGCCCGGGCTGGCTTCCGGGTGGCCCTGGAAGCTGAACGCTGGCTTATCGGTACGATGAATACCCTGCAGGGTGCCATCGAACAGCGATTTGTGCGTTACGCGCAGGGTAGCCGGCATTGACGCTTCGTCTACGGCGAAACCGTGGTTCTGCGCGGTAATCATCACCGTGTTGTTGTCGATATCTTTAACCGGGTGGTTGCCACCGTGGTGGCCGAACTTCATCTTGAGGGTATTCGCACCGCTCGCCAGCGCCAGCAGCTGATGGCCGAGGCAGATGCCGAATACCGGAATATCGGTTTCGAGGAAGGACTTGATGGCGGCGATGGCGTAATCGCACGGCGCCGGATCGCCAGGACCGTTTGAGAGGAAAATGCCGTCCGGGTTCATCTTCAGCACGTCTTCAGCGGACGTTTGCGCCGGCACCACCGTCAGGCGGCAGCCGCGGTCAACCAGCATGCGCAGGATGTTGCGCTTGGCACCGAAATCGTAGGCCACCACGTGGAACGGCAGCTCGCTCTCTTTTTTCGCTTCCGGCAGGTCGCCTTCCAGCGTCCAGCTCCCCTGCGCCCAGCTGTAGGCTTCCGCCGTGGTCACTTCTTTCGCCAGGTCCATGCCGTTCAGGCCAGGGAAGGCTTTCGCTTTTTCCAGCGCCAGCGTCGCATCGAGGTTATCACCCGCGATGATGCAGCCGTTCTGGGCACCCTTCTCGCGCAGCAGACGCGTTAACTTACGGGTATCGATATCGGCAATCGCCACGATGTTATGGCGCTTCAGCCAGGAAGAGAGATCTTCGGTATTGCGGAAGTTGCTGGCAATCAGCGGCAGGTCGCGAATGACCAGACCCTGCGCGTGTACCTGAGAAGATTCGTCGTCAGCAGCATTGGTGCCGACATTGCCGATATGAGGATAAGTAAGAGTAACGATTTGGCGAGAATAGGAAGGATCAGTGAGGATTTCTTGATAACCGGTCATTGAAGTATTGAAAACGACTTCCCCAACCGCCGAACCCGTTGCCCCTATGGCCCGACCGATAAACTGGGTTCCGTCTTCCAGAACCAATAGCGCTGACTTAATCAAAACACCCTCCAGAGAATATTCACTCACTTTATTTGCATATTAATTCATAACCACGTCATGAATCAATGCAAATGTGTTGCCAGCGGATTTTTGGCAAACGGCGGCATTCTGGGGATTTGCCGGGTAAAAGTCAACTCAAAACGGCTTTTTTGCTTATTCTTTTGCAGCCCTGGCTGCTGAAATACGTTTTAACGGGCAAAAAGATCATGCAAATCATTCTGGAAAACGCTTGCGCGGCAGGTTTAATGAGATTTTTGAAATGAGAGCATTAAAAAGTGGACCAGATGGTCAAAATTTACATTCATTTCACACAAAACGGAGAGAAGATGGAAGCTTATAGCGATTATGTGATTTATTTCATCTTAAACAGGAAAAATAAGAGGGCAATAAATTATTGCCCTATGCAATCAATACATTACGACTGCAATAACCACATCACGATGGGTAATAACGCTTACAAATTATTGAGATCGAGGACATCTCGCATATCAAAAAGACCGTGTTCTTTGGATTTCAGCCACAAAGCGGAGCGAACCGCACCGTTGGCAAACGTCATGCGGCTGGAGGCTTTATGGGTGATCTCTACGCGCTCGCCAATATCGGCGAACATCGCCGTATGTTCGCCGACGATATCCCCGGCACGCACGGTAGCAAAACCAATAGTACCCGGCACGCGTTCACCGGTATGGCCTTCACGGGTGTAAACCGCGCACGCTTTCAAATCTTTATCCATGGCATGAGCAATCGCTTCGCCCATCGCCAGCGCCGTGCCCGAAGGGGCATCAACTTTATGACGGTGATGCGCTTCAATAATCTCAATGTCGGTATAGTCGCCCATCACCTTCGCCGCTTTCTCCAGCAGCTTCAGCATGACGTTAACGCCTACGCTGAAGTTCGCGGCGAAGACGATAGCAATCTCGTTTGACGCATCCTGAATGGCCTGTTTACCGGCATCGTCAAAACCCGTGGTGCCGATGACCATGCCTTTACCGTGCTGCCGACAAAATGCCAGATGCGCCAGCGTGCCTTCCGGACGGGTAAAATCGATAAACACATCAAAATCATCCTTCACCGCGTCAAGGCTGCTCTGAACGGTTACGCCCGTCCTGCCCGTGCCGGCCAGCTCACCCGCATCGGCACCCAGCAGGGATGAACCTTCACGCTCCAGCGCCGCGCCCAGCGCCACGCCGTCCATCTGTAGTGCCGCCTGAATCAGCTGGCGGCCCATACGTCCACCCGCGCCCGCAATGGCGACGCGGATCTGTGCATCATGCATAGTTATTCTCTTACGTTAAAATGATGTAAACCGTTTTCAGATTAACCAGCCTTCGCAAAGGGTGCCACTGAAAACGCCAATAATTAGAATTTAATGATAAACAGGGAGAGATATCAGTGAAAGACATGATCGTCAGCGAAAACCGCATGATTCCCGCACCACCAGCCGCTGTGCTGGCTGATACGGTGAACGTGCCCCTGGCTGCGAACCGGCTCATCGCCGAGCGTGCCTGCGGCGCAGGTGACCACGCCAAACAGCAGCATCCGCTTTTCGAGCTCCGGCCTGTCCGCCTGGCGCGCCACGTCCATCGCGATGGCATACACCTGCTCTGGCCCTTCGCAGTCCGGATTGCGCAGCGACGGTCGGATCTGATCCAGCGTTCGGATCTCCGGCATTGGGCCAGTGACGTCGCCTCCGTAGCTAAAGCCCAACGGCCGATGCGTGATGGTCATATCCAGCCCAACGTTAAGCATGGCTGACCTCCCGTACCTGGAGGTGACGTTCAGAGGCTAACAGGCGGTATGCGGTAAGTAGAATAATGTGAGGTTTCATGTTTATCTCCGGCCCGAGGAGAACAACACGACAAGCTTACCAGATTTACCGCTTCCCCTCCTGTGAAGCCTCCCGCTCTGTCGGGTTAATCACACTCCGGCTACGCCTGCTCGTTGAGGGCGTAAGTGACCACCAGCTGTCCTTTTTTTATTTTCATCCCCGAGATCTGCATTTCACCGATTTCCGCCAGCTGGGTAACGTGCGTTCCGCCGCACGAGTAGGCCGGGAGATCGCCGAAGCGCACCGTGCGTCTGCCCGCTTCCGTTTCGGTATAACAACGCAGATTGTCGGCCTTCCAGCCGTTGATGAGGGCGATCAGGGAGCCGGCATCAGGCACTGAGGCCTGCTGCTCCCTGGCCGTAAAGGTAATCCGGCCTTCACCCGGCCAGTGGTGGGCTTTTACCGGTTGCCAGCCAAATCGCTCGCCGGCATAGCCAATCAAATGGCCCGCGCTGTGCCAGCGGGAGTGACGCACGCGCGCGCTTTTATCGACCTGAATCTCCACCTCCCCTGGCGCCAGCGGTTTAGCCAGAATATGAACGAGCTGCTCCCCCCGCAGGCTCACGCCCTCCACGGCGATCCCCGCGATTAAGCCCCGATCGGCTGGCTGCCCTCCTCCCTGCGGATGGAAAAGCGTCTGATCCAGCTCGACGGCGTAGCGGCCATCAGCTTCTTCAGTGCAGCGGATCGCCTTCACCCGGGCTTCTGTCGCGTCACTGGCGTAATAAAGTCGTTCTGTCATGGTTGTTCTCCTCTGTACCCTGACAGTATATTCATTACTTACGCATAGATAATCTGCCTTTCAAACAATACACTCTTGCCTGGTATGCACAAATGAAACCTGCACTGCTTCCCGATCTCGCCACCTTCGTTTCCATCGTTGAACACGGTAATTTTTCAACCGCGGCCCGCATTGCGGGCGCGACCCCCTCGGCGATCAGCCGCTGTGTTTCACGCCTGGAAAAGGAGATGGCATGTAAGTTACTGAACCGCACCACGCGCAAGCTGGCACTTACCGAAACCGGAAAATCCGTTTATGAACATGCACTGGAGATGCTGGAAGCAGCACAGCAGGCATTAGATTCCGGCAGCAGTCTGCAAACCATCGCGCAGGGAAAGCTCACATTGAGCGTGCCGAAAGCGGTGGGAAGGTTTGTGATCCATCCGCTGATACCCGCCTTTCTGGAGCGCTATCCGCAAATAGACGTCTGCCTGCGCCTGGAAGATCGCTACATGGATCTGATCGATGATGGTGTCGATCTGGCCTTACGGATCACCAACTCACCTTCTCCAGGCCTGTACGGAAAACCGCTGATGCCGGTAAGCCATATTATTTGCGCTACGCCAGAATACCTTCGTCGCGCGGGCACGCCTCAGCATCCGCAGGACCTCCTGGCGCATAGCTGTATTTCGCTCGGTGAAACCCCGGCCGATTCACGCTGGAAATTTACGCTGCAGGGGAAAACGGAGGTGGTACAGACGCACGGTCGCTACGCGGCTAACCACACGGGCGTGCGGCTTGACGCGGTTAAACGTCATGTTGGTATCGGAAGCTTACCGCTGTTTACGGCGCGTGAGGCGCTTGAAAATGGGGAAATTGTGCAGGTTCTGCCGGAGTGGAATTTCATCGGCAGCTATTCAGGTGAGCTATGGCTGCTGTGGACGCGTAACAAGCATATGCCAGCCAGAATGCGGGCTATGATTAACTATCTGAATGAAAAAATGCCAGTCACCTGATGACTGGCATTTTTTAAAGCTTATTCCACTTCACGCGCGTCGATACGCAGCTCTTTCGGGACTTCGAAGACAATATTCTCTTCCCGGCCTTCCAGCGGAACGGCTTCACCACCGCCCAGCTCCTGCAGGCGGACAATCACGTTCTGCACGAGGATATCCGGCGCGGAAGCCCCGGCGGTGACGCCAACGCAGGCCGCGTTTTTCACCCACGCTTCCTGGATGTCCGTCGCGTCGTCGATCAGGAACGCCGCCTTGCCCATCCGCTGTGCCAGTTCGGCCAGGCGGTTGGAGTTAGAGGAGTTTTTCGAGCCGACCACCAGCACCACGTCGGCCTGTTCAGCCAGCGCACGCACCGCTTCCTGACGGTTAGTGGTTGCGTAGCAGATATCATCTTTACGCGGCCCGACGATTTTCGGAAAACGCTGGCGCAGCGCGTCAATCACGTCCGACGTATCATCAACCGAAAGCGTGGTCTGCGTCATGAACGACAGGCGGCCTTCGTTTTTCACGTTGAGCGTCAGGACATCTTCCGGCGATTCAACCAGGTACATCCCCCCTTCCGGGTTGCTGTACTGGCCCATCGTGCCTTCGACTTCCGGGTGACCGGCGTGACCAATCAGGATCGACTCTTCACCACGACGGCTGGCGCGCGCCACTTCCATATGCACTTTCGTCACCAGCGGACAGGTAGCGTCGAATACGGTCAGATCGCGGCTTTTGGCTTCGTTACGCACTGCCTGTGACACGCCGTGCGCGGAGAAGATCAGGATAGCGCCGTCCGGCACTTCGCTGATTTGCTCGATGAAGATCGCCCCGCGCTCGCGCAGGCTGTCGACCACGTAGCGGTTATGCACCACTTCATGACGCACGTAAATCGGCGCGCCGTAAATCTCCAGCGCGTTTTCAACAATGCTGATAGCGCGGTCTACACCGGCGCAGAAGCCGCGCGGGTTAGCCAACAGGATCTGCATTTCAGGCCTCCAGTGCCGGATCGATCTCCAGCACTTCTACATCAAAATGAACGGTACGCCCGGCAAGCGGATGGTTGAAGTCAACGGTAATCGAGTCGCCGTTGATTTCGCGGATCACGCCAGGCATTTCGCTGCCGTCCATAGCGGTGAAGAGCATAATCGCCCCGATTTCCGGTTCGCCCGCGTCCATAAACTCACGACGCGAAAAGTACTGAATCAGGTCCGGGCTTGGTACGCCGAATGCCGCATCCGGCTCCAGCGAGAACGCCTTTTTTTCACCCTCTTTCAGGCCGAGAAGCTGTTGCTCCAGCCCTTCAGAGAGGGAGGTGTCGCCCAGGCGAAACAGCGCGGGTTTACCGTTGTTGCGGGTGGACTCAGCAGTGGAGCCATCGTCCAGCTTCAGCGTGAAGTGAACGAGGAGTGCGCTGTTGCTCTGTACGGATTTAGACATGCAAATTGCTCGCTGGTTTTCGCCCGGCGGCGCTACGCTTGCCTGACCTGCGATAACCGCAGGCTGGTGCAGACGTAGCGCCGCCGGGCAGGTTTGTTACGCCTGCTCTTTCGCCGCCGGTTTAGGCAAGAAGCCTTCCAGCACGATTAACGCCGCACCGATACAAATTGCGCTATCGGCGAGGTTAAAGGTCGCGAAGTGCCAGTTGCCGACGTAGAAGTCGATCATGTCGACCACAAAGCCGTGCCACAGGCGGTCAAACAGGTTGCCCAGTGCGCCACCAATGATCAGCGCATAGGCGATATTATTCAGCTTTTGTGTTGCCTTCGAGCGGTACATCAGCACCGCCAGCACGACGCAGATACCCATTGCGATACCTGCGAAGAACCAGCGCTGCCAGCCACCGCTGTCAGCAAGGAAACTAAACGCCGCGCCGTAGTTACGTGCATAGTGCAGGTTAAGCGACGGGAACAGCGGAACCGTATCCCCCAGAGCGAAATTCTGCAGGATCAGGAACTTGCTGCCCAGATCGATAATCAGCACCACCACAACCAGCCACAGCCAGCGCAGTCCTGTTGAACAGAGAGTTTTACTCATCAGGCAAACTTACGTTTTTCGCCGTCACCGGCGACGTTGCTTACACAGCGTCCGCAGATGTCTGCGTGTTCCGCCACCTGACCGACATCGGTAGTGTAATGCCAGCAACGCGGGCATTTCTCACCGTCGGCTTTGCTCAGCGCGACCTTCAGTCCTTTGAGCAGTTCGCTCTGCTGAGCATCAGCAGAAGCATCGGCATAATCCGCAACTTTCGCACCGGAGGTCAACAGGACAAATCGTAATTCATCGCCCAGCGCCGTCAGTTTTGCCGCCAGCTCCGGTTCGGCGTACAGGGTCACTGCCGCTTCCAGGGAGCCGCCGACTTTCTTGTCAGCTCGCGCCTGCTCGATAACCTTGTTCACTTCGCCACGCACCTTCAGCAGCTCGTCCCAGAAGGCGTCGTTCATCGCTTCGGTGCTGGAGAGATCGAACAGACCTTCGTACCACTCGCCGGTGAAGACATACTTCTCGCGGTCGCCTGGCAGGTAGCCCCAGATTTCATCTGCGGTGAAGGACATGATCGGCGCCATCCAGCGCACCAGCGCTTCTGCGATATGGTACAGCGCAGACTGGCAGCTACGGCGCGCCACGCTGTCCGCTTTCGCGGTGTACTGGCGGTCTTTGATGATGTCGAGGTAGAACGAGCCCATCTCGATGGAGCAGAAGCGCATCAGGCGCTGCACCACTTCATGGAAATCGTAAGACTCATATGCCTTAACGATGTCTTCCTGCGCCGCTTTCGCGCAGCCGACCGCCCAGCGATCCAGCACCACCATCTCTTCCGGCTTCACCATGTCTTTCACCGGATCGAAACCGTTCAGGTTTGCCAGCAGGAAGCGCGCGGTGTTACGGATACGACGATAGCTGTCGGCAGCACGCTTCAGGATCTCGTCAGACACCGCCATTTCGCCGGTGTAGTCGGTAGACGCCACCCACAGACGCAGAATATCTGCGCCCAGCTTGTTCATCACGTCCTGCGGAGAAACGGTGTTACCGATGGACTTGGACATCTTGCGGCCCTGGCCATCAACGGTGAAGCCGTGGGTCAGAACCTGACGGTAAGGCGCTTTGCCCTTCATGGCGGTGGAGATCATCAGGGATGACATGAACCAGCCGCGGTGTTGGTCGGACCCTTCCAGATACATGTCGGCAGCGTGACCGGCGAACTCAGGGCGCACGTCAACCACGGAGGCGTGGGTTGAACCGGAGTCAAACCATACGTCCAGGGTATCGGGTACTTTCTCGTAGTTATCCGCGTCCGCGCCCAGGATGTCGCGGGCGTCGAGATCCCACCACGCCTGAATGCCGTCGATTTCGACGCGCTTCGCCACTTCTTCCATCAGCTCCAGCGTGTTTGGATGCAGTTCCTGCGTCTCTTTATGCACGAACAGAGACATCGGCACGCCCCAGGTACGCTGACGGGAGATACACCAGTCAGGACGGTTAGCCACCATGGATTCAATACGCGCCTGCCCCCAGTCCGGGATCCACTGCACGCCCTTGATCTCCTTCAGAGACTGCTCGCGCAGGCCCTTCTGATCCATGCTCACGAACCACTGCGGCGTAGCGCGGAAGATGATCGGCGACTTGTGACGCCAGCAGCACGGATAGCTGTGCTGCATTTTCTCAACGTGCAGCAGCGCGCCGCGCTCACGCAGCATCTCAACGATGATGTCGTTCGCCTTGAAGACGTTGATACCGTCCAGCGCCGGGTAAGTACCTGGCAGGTATGAACCGTCCGGACCAACCGGGTTAGCGATTTCCAGACCGTATTTCAGGCTGATGTTGTAGTCGTCAGGGCCGTGGCCACCGGCGGTATGTACCGCACCGGTACCCGCGTCCAGCGTGACGTGGTCGCCCAGGATCGCCGGAACGTCGAAGTCCAGGAACGGATGTTTAAAGCGCATCAGTTCCAGCGCGTCACCTTTCACGGTGCCCAGCACGGCGTAGTCGGTGATGTTCGCGCGTTTCAGCACGCTTTCAACCAGATCTTTCGCCAGAATCAGCGCACGACCTTCAACCTGCACCAGCGCGTATTCGAACTCAGCGGACAGGGAGATGGCACGGTTCGCCGGCAGGGTCCACGGGGTGGTGGTCCAGATAACAAGAGAGATCGGGCCGTTTACGCCAGGCAGGCCGAATTTACCTTTGATCGCATCCTGATCGACCGCTTCGAAGGCCACGTCGATTGAAGGCGAGGTTTTGTCGTAATACTCAACTTCCGCTTCTGCCAGGGCAGAACGGCAGTCCACGCACCAGTGCACCGGCTTCGCACCTTTGTGCAGGTGTCCGTTACCGATGATTTTGCCCAGCGCACGGATGATGTTGGCTTCGGTTTTGAAGTCCATGGTCAGGTACGGGTGCGACCAGTCGCCCAGCACGCCCAGACGGATAAAGTCCGCGCGCTGGCCGTCAACCTGGGTGGCTGCGTATTCGCGGCACTTCGCGCGGAACTCTGCGGCGGTGAACTTCTCACCCGGCTTGCCAAACTCTTGTTCCACCTTCAGCTCGATTGGCAGACCGTGGCAGTCCCAGCCCGGAACGTAAGGCGAGTCATATCCCGCGAGCCCTTTGGACTTCACGATAATGTCTTTCAGAATCTTGTTTACAGAGTGACCAATATGAATGCTGCCATTCGCATATGGAGGGCCATCATGCAGAATGAAGGTTTTTTTGCCTTTTTTGGCTGCACGAATGATGCCGTACAGATCATCATCGGTCCAACGCGCCAGCATTCCCGGTTCGCGCTTGGCGAGATCGCCGCGCATCGGGAACCCTGTTTCCGGCAAATTCAGGGTTGATTTATAGTCACTCATCAGATTCTCGGTTCCGTATTTATCACGTAGGCAGTTAAGCCGGTTCTAAAGCCCAAAAAACTCGCGGGCCGTTAATTCATCTCGCGCGATTTGCGCCTTAAGTTCATCCAGCGAAGCGAATCGCTGCTCGTTGCGTATTTTTTTACGCAGTATCACATCTATATGGCGACCGTAGAGGTCCATTACAACGTCCAGCAGGTGTACTTCTAACTGTTGACGTACACCGGCAACCGTTGGACGTGTGCCAATGTTGGCGACACCGTAGAAAGGCTTATCGCCCAGTCCTGCCACTTCCACCGCATACACCCCTTTCACCGGGGAGACCTGACGGCGCAGCGGTATATTCGCCGTCGGGAAACCTATCGTGCGGCCCAGCGCATCGCCATGAACCACACGGCCTGAAATCGTGAACGGATGGCCCAGCAGCGTTTCTGCCGTATCCAGTTCATCATTCGCCAGCGCCTGGCGTACCGCCGTGCTGCTGACGCGAACGCCGCCCTCGCAGAAGGTCATCGTACTGGTGACGTCAAATCCGTACTCCAGGCCAGCCTTCTGTAATAACAAGAAATCGCCCTGACGACCAGCGCCAAAGCGGAAATCATCGCCCACGGCGAGAAACTGCACGCCAAGCTGTCTGACCAACAGGTCGCTGACAAAGTTTTGTGCGGTCAGTGCGGCAAAGCGACGATCGAATCGTACGCACAGGACGTAGTCCACACCTGACTCTGCCAGATAGCGTAACTTCTCGCGCAGACGGGTCAGGCGTGCGGGTGATTTTTCGCCTGCAAACAGCTCCAGCGGCTGCGGTTCGAAAATCATCACCACGACGGGCAGGCCACGCGCCTCGCCTTCTTTACGCAATCCCTGCAGCAGCGCCTGATGCCCACGATGCACGCCGTCGAAATTACCAATGGTCAGCACGCACCCGTGCGGGGCTTGACTGAGATTATGTATGCCGCGTATCAGCTTCATGACTGGCTCAAGACAGTGAAAATCGCCAAAGTATACCTTGTACAGCGGTTAAGGTTAACCGGCGATTGTTCACGCTAAACAGAAAGCCGTATGATTTCATCGCGCTGACCTTTCACAGCAAAAAAATCTGCCCGCGAACTGCGATTTTTACGCCGAAAAGCTGTATTCACGAACGACAAGCTGGTAGAATCCTGCGCCATCACTACGTAACGTAGCGTCGCCATATTAACGGCGCTTATTTGCACAAATCCATTGACAAAAGAAGGTATAGAGGGCATATTCCTCGGCCTTTGAATTGTCCACATAGATCATATTTGGGAGTTGGACCTTGGCTAATATCAAATCAGCTAAGAAACGTGCCGTTCAGTCTGAAAAGGCTCGTAAGCACAATGCAAGCCGTCGCTCTATGATGCGTACTTTCATCAAGAAAGTATACGCAGCAATCGAAGCTGGCGACAAAGCTGCAGCGCAGAACGCATTTAACGAAATGCAACCAATCGTGGATCGTCAGGCTGCTAAAGGTCTGATCCACAAAAACAAAGCAGCGCGTCATAAAGCAAACCTGACCGCGCAGATCAACAAACTGGCTTAATCGCTACTTGTTGTTGCTTGTTTGAAAGAACCCGCTTAACGCGGGTTTTTTTATGTCTTCAGAACGCCGGCGGCGTAAACAGCGCCGAGTAGTCACGGTTGCAGATACGCTGCACCGCCGGATGCTGAATCATCCTTTCGGCGAATATGGCGTGATACTCCTCCATCACGTTATCCACTCTGCCAATCTCCGTAATCTTATCGTCTGAATAGAGATCGTGTGCGTACAGCGTCGGGGCAACGAAGATAGCGTTGTGCGCCTCGCCGAAGGCTTTCATCAGCGCGGCATCGTCGAACTCGCCGAGGATTTCCACGTTCAGCCCCTGCGAGTTAAACCAGTTCAGCAGCTTACGCCCGAGCATGGAGCGTCTTCCCGGCACCAGCAGGCGGCGCTCTTCCAGACAGGCCGGGAACGGTTTTTCCGGCGGCGGATTAATGCACCAGAAGCTGACGCCGCACTCGCCAATTTTCACCGAGAACAGCCCTTCCTGCTGCGTGGAGTCGATCGGGCAGTCCGAGATAATCATATCCAGCTTGTGCTGGCTCAGCTGTTCCAGCAGCATCTCGTGAGTGGATTCGAAGCAGCGCAAATGAATCTGCTCATCTTCCACTACCGCCGCATCCAGCACGCCGCTTACCAGCCGTTTTGACAGCGCATCCGCCACGCCCACGTCAAACAGCAGGTTGGACTCTTTGCGGTAGTTGACGATATCCAGCATCTCCTGGCTTAGGGTGAACATTTTGTCCGCGTAGCGGAAAACCAGCTCGCCCAGCTCGCTCGGCTCAATCCCGCGCCCTTTCCGCTTGAACAGTTTTCCCTGCAGGCGCTCTTCCAGAGCCTTGATTTGCCCGGTGATGGTCTGCGGCGTCAGGTAGAGCGCCTCAGCGGCTCCCACGACGGATCCCTGCTTGTAGACATGCCAGAAGTAGTAGAGATGGTTGTAGTTCAAATGAGACATCACGTTTTCACTCCCTGATAACCGATCGGGAGAAGGCTTCCCTTCTCCCGGCTCCCGTTATGCCCGGACAGCCTGTCCGGACAGCTTAACCTTCAATAAGGTATAACCCACCACCGCGGCCAGTAACGACCCGATGAGAATGCCCAGCTTCGCCCAGACGATAAGCTCGGGCGCGTTTGCGCCAAACGCCAGCGTCGAGATAAAGATCGACATGGTAAATCCAATACCGCACAGCACGCCGACCGCCATAATCTGACTAAACGAGGTCCCGTTTGGCAATGACGCCAGCTTCAGCTTCAGCGCCAGCCAGCAGAACAGGCTGATCCCCAGCGGCTTGCCGATAAACAGCCCGGCAATAATACCCAGCGGCAGCACGGAGGTGAGCCCCTCCAGCGTAACCCCGCCAAGGGAAACGCCCGCGTTGGCAAACGCAAACAGCGGCAGGATCATAAAGCCAACCCACGGGTGAAGCACGTGTTCCAGCTGTCCGGCAGGTGATTTGCCATCCTGCTCCTTCAGCGGGATAAAGAAACCAACGATGACGCCGGCCAGCGTGGCGTGCACGCCGGATTTCAGCACCGCCGTCCACAGCACCATGCCCACCAGAATATAGATACCGGTGCGTCGGACGTTAAAGATGTTCATCAGCGCCAGCGCCGCAATCGCCACTGCCGCCACGCTCAGCGACAGAATCGACAGCTCGCTGGTGTAGAACAGCGCGATAATCACGATAGCGCCGAGGTCATCGATAATCGCCAGCGCCATCAGGAAAATTTTGAGTGCTGCGGGGACGCGGCTTCCGAGCAAGGCCAGCACCCCAAGGGCAAACGCGATATCCGTTGCAGCCGGGATCGCCCAGCCGTCACGCGCAATCGGATCCTGCCAGGCAAACGCGAGGAACAGCAGCGCCGGCACCACCATCCCGCCAATCGCAGCGATCACCGGAAACGCCGCCCGCTGACGGCTGGCAAGCGAGCCAATCACCAGCTCACGTTTGACCTCCAGCCCCACCAGCAGGAAGAACACCGCCATCAGCGCATCGTTGATCCACAGCAGCATGTTCTTGTTAATCTCCAGCGGCCCGACCTTAAGCTCGACGGGGGTTTCCAGAAATGCGTGATAGAGATCGCGGGTCATGCCCATGTTGGCAAGCAACATGGCGGCCGCAGCAGCGATTATCAGGATAACGCCGCCGGATGCCTCACTGCTAAAGAAACGGTGTAGTAATTTCACGTTAATTCTCTCTTTTACAACAATACCTCGATAAAACCATAATATCAGCGCAAACAAATCGGTAAAAACAGATTAATATTGAAGATAAACTCAGTTTAACCGAGCATTTAAGCCAGAAATAAAAAAGCCCGGAATCGCTTCCGGGCTTTAAAGGATAGTAACCAGCTGGCGGTTTAGCGGGTCAAATCGTCGAAGAATTTTTTGACGCCATCGAAGAAGCTTTTGGAGCGTGGGCTGTTTTTCTCGCCCGTTGGGCCGCCAAAGCTCTCCTGTAGCTCTTTCAGCAGCTGTTTCTGCTTGTCATTCAGGCCGACCGGCGTTTCCACCACCACGCGGCATAGCAGGTCGCCCTGCGCGCCACCGCGAACGGATTTAACGCCTTTGCCGCGCATGCGGAACAGCTTGCCGGTCTGCGTTTCACCAGGCACTTTCAGGTTCACGCGCCCGTCCAGCGTCGGCACTTCGATTTCGCCGCCCAGCGCCGCCATCGCAAAGTTGATCGGCACTTCGCAGTACAGGTTGTTACCTTCACGCTCGAAAATGGCGTGCTGTTTCACCTGTACCTGAACGTACAGATCGCCTGCCGGTGCGCCGTGCTCGCCGGCTTCACCCTCGCCTGCCAGGCGGATGCGGTCGCCCGTATCAACGCCTCCCGGGATCTTAACGGACAGGGTTTTGGTTTTCTCAACGCGACCGTGACCGTGACACTTGTTGCACGGATCTTTAATCAGCGTACCGCGACCATGACAGTGTGGACAGGCCTGCTGTACCGCGAAGAAGCCCTGGCGCATCTGCACCTGACCGGAACCGTGACAGGTTGGACAGGTCTGTGGCTGAGTCCCCGCTTTCGCGCCGCTGCCGTGGCAAACGTCACACTCTTCCAGCGTCGGGATACGGATCTCTTTGGTGACGCCACGAACCGCTTCTTCCAGCGTCAGCTCCATGTTGTAGCGCAGGTCTGCGCCGCGCGCCGCGCGCTGACGACCACGCCCACCGCCGAAGATGTCGCCGAACACATCACCAAAGATATCGCTGAAATCAGCGCCGCCGCCGAAGCCGCCGCCACCAAATCCACCGCCGCCCATGCCGCCCTGTTCAAAGGCTGCGTGACCGTACTGGTCATAGGCCGCACGTTTTTGTGAATCGGTCAGGACTTCGTAGGCTTCTTTAATTTCTTTAAATTTAGCTTCAGCCTCTTTATCACCCTGATTGCGGTCCGGGTGATACTTCATGGCCAGGCGCTTATATGCCTTTTTGATTTCACGCTCTTCCGCAGTTTTCGGAACGCCTAAAATCTCGTAATAGTCTTGCTTTGCCATTGGTTTTTTTAAGCCCCTTAACATGCGAGCACGGGCGTGGAGAGTTCTCCTACGCCCGTGCCGATTAATTACCCTGCATCAGGGCGATTATTTTTTATCTTTCACTTCTTCGAACTCAGCGTCGACAACGTCGTCGTCTTTCGCGTTGTTCTGGGAAGCATCAGCGCCCGCCTGCTGCTGTGCGTGCTGCTGCTGAGCGATTTCCATCAGCTTCTGAGAAACCTGTGCCAGCTCCTGCATCTTCGCTTCGATATCCGCTTTGTCTTCGCCTTTCAGAGACGTTTCCAGCGCGCTCAGTGCAGTTTCGATAGCCGTTTTGTCTTCCGCTGGCAGTTTATCGCCCGCTTCCTCAACCTGCTTACGGGTGCTGTGCAGCAGATGGTCACCCTGGTTACGGGTCTGAACCAGCTCTTCGAACTTACGGTCGGATTCCGCGTTAGCTTCGGCATCACGAACCATTTTTTCGATTTCCGCTTCGTTCAGGCCAGAAGATGCCTTGATGGTGATCTTCTGCTCTTTACCGCTGTTTTTGTCTTTCGCAGACACGTGCAGGATACCGTCAGCATCGATGTCGAAGGTTACTTCGATCTGAGGCATGCCGCGCGGAGCCGGGTTGATACCGTCCAGGTTGAACTGACCCAGAGATTTGTTATCCGCCGCACGCTTACGCTCACCCTGAATCACATGGATGGTTACCGCAGACTGGTTGTCTTCAGCGGTAGAGAACACCTGGCTGTGTTTCGTTGGGATAGTGGTGTTTTTGTTGATGAGCGGAGTCATCACACCGCCCATGGTTTCGATACCCAGGGACAGCGGGGTAACGTCCAGCAGCAGTACGTCTTTCACTTCACCCGTCAGTACACCACCCTGAACCGCAGCACCGATAGCAACCGCTTCGTCCGGGTTCACGTCTTTACGCGGCTCTTTGCCAAAGAATTCAGCTACTTTCTTCTGAACCATTGGCATACGGGTCTGACCACCTACCAGGATAACGTCCTGAATGTCAGACACGGACAGGCCAGCGTCCTGCAGTGCAACTTTCAGCGGCTCGATAGAACGGTTAACCAGGTCTTCTACCAGGCTTTCCAGTTTCGCACGGGTCACTTTAATGTTCATGTGTTTCGGACCGGTCGCGTCTGCGGTGATGTACGGCAGGTTCACGTCGGTCTGCTGAGCGGAAGACAGTTCGATCTTCGCTTTCTCAGCCGCTTCTTTCAGGCGCTGCATGGCCAGCGGGTCGTTACGCAGGTCAATGCCCTGATCTTTCTTGAACTCGTCAACGAGGTAGTTGATGAGACGAGTATCGAAGTCTTCACCACCCAGGTGGGTATCACCGTTGGTTGCCAGAACTTCGAAGGTTTTTTCGCCGTCAACGTCGTCGATTTCGATAATAGAGATATCGAAAGTACCACCACCCAGGTCGTAAACCGCGATAGTACGGTTGCCAACTTCTTTATCCAGACCGTAAGCCAGTGCAGCGGCGGTTGGTTCGTTGATGATACGTTTGACTTCCAGACCTGCGATACGGCCAGCATCTTTGGTTGCCTGACGCTGAGCATCGTTGAAGTAGGCTGGAACGGTGATAACAGCTTCAGTTACCGGCTCACCCAGGTAATCTTCCGCGGTTTTCTTCATTTTTTTCAGCACTTCAGCAGAAATCTGCGGCGGTGCAGTTTTGGTGCCTTTCACATCAAGCCATGCATCGCCGTTATCTGCTGCGATGATTTTGTAAGGCATGATAGAAACGTCACGCTGAACTTCTTCGTCCTGGAAGCGGCGGCCAATCAGGCGTTTGATCGCAAACAGGGTGTTTTGCGGGTTTGTCACTGCCTGACGTTTAGCCGGCTGACCAACCAGAGTTTCACCATCCTGGGTATAAGCAATGATAGAAGGCGTGGTGCGATCGCCCTCGGCGTTCTCCAGCACACGTGCAGTAGTGCCATCCATAATCGCTACACAAGAGTTGGTAGTACCCAGGTCGATACCAATAATTTTACCCATCTAAACGTCTCCACTAAAAATTCAGTCAACATGTGGTTGTGTACCTGTAATAAGGGCAGAACGTGCTTTTTCAACTGCCCAGATTTGATTTTTTTCAGGTCCACACACTGCGGTTGCTTACAAGATGGGGTCGCAACGTCATCCATCAAGGGGGAGACATAAAAAAATTTTAATTTCACCCTGATGAGATCATAGACGGCGTCGATGCCGCCCATTATGATGCCGCGCCCCGTCAGGGAGAATTGACGCGGGTTTAACCATTTCACCATTTTGATGATGATTTTTTGAGGACTTATGGGCAACACTAAGTTGGCTAATCCGGCTCCGCTGGGCCTGATGGGTTTTGGCATGACCACCATTCTGCTGAACCTGCACAATATCGGGATGTTCCCGATGGACGGCATTATCCTGGCGATGGGCATTTTTTACGGCGGTATCGCACAAATCTTCGCGGGCCTGCTGGAATATAAGAAAGGCAACACCTTCGGCTTAACCGCCTTCACCTCTTACGGTTCGTTCTGGCTGACCCTGGTCGCGATTCTGCTGATGCCAAAAATGGGCCTGGCGGATGCGGCAAACGCCCACTTCCTGGGCGTGTACCTGGGCCTGTGGGGCGTGTTCACCCTGTTCATGTTCTTCGGCACGTTAAAAGGCAACCGCGCGCTCCAGTTCGTCTTCCTGAGCCTGACCGTACTGTTCGCCCTGCTGGCAGTTGGCCACCTGGCGGATAACGAAGGCATCGTTCACGTTGCCGGCTGGATTGGCCTGGTGTGCGGCGCAAGCGCTATCTACCTGGCAATGGGTGAAGTGCTGAACGAGCAGTTCGGCCGCACCATTTTACCGATTGGTGAAAAACACTGATCCCTCTGTCGTGTCCGCCTCGCGGGCACGACATCCCTCTGACTGGCGCAGCCAAATCCCCAGTACCAGCCCCATCAGCGATAACGCCAGCACGTACCAGGCAGGCGCCAGGGGTGACACGCCCATCAGTACCGTGACCACAATCGGCGTCAGCCCACCAAAAATGGCATACGAGACGTTATAAGAGAAAGAGATCCCGGTGAAGCGAACCTCAGGCGGAAACGCGCGCACCATCACGTACGGTACGGCGCCCACCACGCCCACGCACAGCCCCACGATGCCGTACAGCAGGAACAGCTGTTCAGGATGGCTGCCCGCAAGATGGTAGAACGCCCAGCTCGACGCGGCCAGCAGCAGGCTGCCGACAATAAAGGTCACGCTGGCCCCGAAACGATCCGCCGCCAGCCCGGCGGCCAGACAGCCAAAACAGAGCATAACGGTGGCGATACTGTTCGCCTGTAGCGTCACGGCAGGGGCGAAGCCGTACTGCTTTTGCAGCCAGACCGGCGACATTAAAATCACCACCACGATACCCGCCGACAGCAGCCAGGTCAGCAGCATCGACACCACCACCGCTTTTTTATGCCGCACCACCACCGTCTTCACCGGCAGCTCCCGGGCCAGCGCCTTGCGCTGCTGCATTTCCAGGAATATCGGCGTCTCCTGCAGCCAACGGCGCAGATACATTGCCACCAGGCCAAACGCCCCGCCCAGCAGGAAAGGAATACGCCAGCCCCAGTCGTGAACGGCCTGCTGCGTCATGCTGGTATTGATGATGGTTGCGACCACGGAGCCAAGCAGGATCCCAATCGTCAGCCCTGCGGTCAGGGTTCCGCAAGCAATACCGATGCGGCGCGCCGGGACGTGCTCAGCGACAAATACCCAGGCGCCCGGCACTTCTCCGCCAATCGCCGCCCCCTGAAGAATACGCATCAGCAGCAGCAATAGCGGGGCGATAATGCCCATTGAGTCATAGGTCGGCAGCAGGCCAATGGCCAGCGTCGGCACGGCCATCAGCAGAATACTGAGGGTAAACATCTTCTTACGCCCCACCAGATCGCCGAAGTGCGCCATCACAATACCGCCCAGCGGGCGCGCCAGGTACCCGGCGGCGAAAATGCCGAAGGTTTGCACCTGACGCAGCCATTCCGGTATATCCGCCGGGAAGAACAGTGCTCCCACCACGGCGGCGAAGAAGACGAAGATGATGAAGTCGTAAAACTCCAGCGCGCCGCCCAGGGCGGCGAGCGTAAGGGTTTTGTAGTCCTGGCGATTCAGAGGTCGGGTGTTATGTGACATAGCGAACCATTGTGCATGTATTGTGGATTATTTTTTACAGTAATCGTAAAGAAAAAATTACTATATCGTAAATCCATTTACACGCTACTGCGGCTGGCGCAAATGTCACATTTTAGCTAACTTCAGGATATTGTCTCGCGGCGCGCGCTTTTAGGGCGAAATGCTGCTACCACCTTGTCGTCCGTTTCCACGTACGGCCCGTCGAGCAACTGTATACAATACGGTACACTCGCGAATATGCCGTGAACAATGACGCTGCCATCCTCGGCTTTTAACCCTTCCAGCGTCTCTTTGATCGACTTCGGCTGCCCCGGCAGGTTCAGGATCAGCGCCTGCTTGCGGATCACCCCGACCTGACGGGAAAGAATTGCCGTCGGGACAAAGTGTAGACCGATCTGCCGCATCTGTTCACCGAAGCCCGGCATTTCACGATCGGCGATTGCCAGCGTTGCGTCCGGCGTCACATCGCGGCGCGCGGGGCCGGTTCCGCCGGTCGTCAGCACGAGGTGACAGCTCATCTCATCCACCAGCTCACACAGGGTCTGCTCGATGATCGGCTGCTCGTCGGGGATCAGGCGAGTCTGGATCTCGAACGGGGTGGTCAGCGCGCTGCGCAGCCATTCTTCGAGAGCAGGGATGCCTTTATCCTGATAAACACCGCTGGAGGCGCGGTCAGAAATCGACACCAGGCCGATGCGTAAGGTATTCATATCCAATTCATCCAAAAAGTACTGATTAACGGGAATGATACACGCAGAGAGGAATTTCAGACAGAGGCGGAGGGAGAAGACGCGTGACCGGCAGCCCGGTCACGCGGAATGATTACAGCAGGTCGCCGATCATTTTTTCCAGTTTTTCCTGGTCGACAGCAAACTTACGGATACCGTCCGCCAGTTTGTCTACCGCCATTGGATCCTGGTTGTGCTGCCACAGGAACTCGGATTCGGTGATGCGCTCAGGACGCGCCTTCACTTCGCCGGTGTAGGACAGCTTGCGCTCGATAGCGCCTTCGCTTTCCGCCAGCTCTTTCAGCAGCGCAGGGGCGATGGTCAGGCGGTCGCAGCCCGCCAGCTCGATGATTTCACCGACGTTACGGAAGCTTGCGCCCATAACAACGGTTTCATAGCCGTGCTGCTTGTAGTATTCGTAGATTTCAGTTACGGAAATCACGCCCGGATCTTCAGACGCCGCGTACTCTTTCTTGTCGGTGTTGGCTTTGTACCAGTCCAGAATACGGCCCACGAACGGAGAAATCAGGTATACGCCTGCTTCAGCACACGCACGCGCCTGCGCGAAGGAGAACAGCAGGGTCAGGTTACAGTTGATGCCTTCTTTTTCCAGCTGCTCAGCAGCGCGAATGCCCTGCCAGGTAGAGGCCAGTTTGATCAGGATGCGGTCGTTGCTGATGCCAGCATCGTTGTACAGTTTGATCAGACGTTTTGCTTTGGCGATAGAGGCTTCGGTGTCGTAGGACAGACGTGCGTCTACTTCGGTAGAGATACGGCCAGGAACGAGTTTCAGAATTTCCAGACCGATGTTCACTGCCAGTTTGTCAGTGGCATCCACAACCTGCTGCGCGCGGTCATTGCTCTGTGCTTTCGCCCAGGTCACCGCCTCGTCGATCAGTTTGCGGTACTCAGGGATCTGCGCAGCGTTAAGGATCAGAGAAGGGTTGGTTGTGGCATCCTGCGGCTGGTACAGCTTCATTGCCGCGATATCTCCGGTGTCAGCGACGACAGTGGTGAACTGACGAAGGGAGGTCAATTTATCCGTCATGATAGTGTTTCTCTTTTAACGTTCCCTGGATAATTCACACTACCGACAGCTTGCCAGCAGCGGAAAAATGACAGGTTTACTTGTTAGGGGGATGTAACCGGTCTGCCCTGATGATAACACGAGTGAGAGGCAGCGCAACCGCAGACAGTGCGCTTAGGCAGAGTATGATAAACTCAGAATATTAACAGGCTGCTAAGTAACGGCATGCCCAATCAGTGGTAGCGCTTACATATTCACGTTGGCATCAACAAGAGGGACGTTAGTGCCTGATTTCTTTTTCTTTATCAATGAAGTTCTCTGGGGTTCGATAATGATATACCTGCTTTCAGGAGCAGGTATCTGGTTTACGTGGCGCAGCGGGCTGATTCAGTTTCGCTATATCCGCAAGTTTGGCAGAAGTCTGAAAAACAGCGTCACTCCGCAACCGGGCGGTCTGACCTCCTTTCAGGCGCTCTGTACCAGCCTCGCCGCCCGCGTCGGCAGCGGTAATCTTGCCGGCGTAGCGCTGGCAATCGGCGCCGGCGGCCCGGGCGCGGTATTCTGGATGTGGGTCACGGCCATCATCGGCATGGCCACCTCCTTTGCCGAGTGCTCGCTTGCGCAGCTCTACAAAGAAAAGGACGACAGCGGTCAGTTTCGCGGCGGCCCCGCCTGGTACATGGCTCGCGGGCTGGGAATGCGCTGGATGGGCGTCCTGTTCTCGATCTTTTTGCTGATTGCCTACGGCCTTATATTCAACACCGTACAGGCAAACTCCGTCGCCCACGCGCTGCGCTTTGCCTTCAACTGTCCCGAGTGGCTGACGGGCGGCGCGCTTGCCCTTCTCACCCTGCTGACCATTGTGACCGGGCTGAAAGGGGTTGCCCGCCTGATGCAGTGGCTGGTTCCCGTTATGGCGCTGCTGTGGGTGTCCACCAGCCTGCTGGTGTGCGCGATCCATATCGATGAGGTGCCTAACGTCATCGCCACCATCTTCAAAAGCGCGTTCGGCTGGCGCGAAGCGGCCTCCGGCGCGCTGGGCTACACCATTAGCCAGGCGCTCACGGCGGGCTTTCAGCGGGGGATGTTCTCAAACGAAGCGGGAATGGGCTCCACGCCGAACGCTGCCGCCACGGCCGCATCCTGGCCTCCGCACCCCGCCGCGCAGGGCATTGTGCAGATGATTGGCGTCTTCACGGACACGATTGTTATCTGCTCCGCCAGCGCGATGATAATGCTGCTGGCCGATGCCGTTCAGCAACCGTCCGGCACGGCCGGCATTCACTGGGTACAACAGGCGCTGGTCAGCCACGTCGGCGGATGGGGTGCGGGCCTTGTCGCGCTCGTGCTGGGGCTTTTCGCCTTCAGCTCCATTGCGGTGAACTATATCTATGCCGAAAACAATCTTATCTTCCTGAACGTCAATTCCCGCCTTAGCCGCACTGTGCTTCGCGCGGGGGTGCTGGTGATGGTGATCGTCGGCTCCATGCTCAGCATGCCGATGGTCTGGCAGCTGGCGGACGTCATCATGGCGCTGATGGCCATCACCAACCTGACGGCAATTTTGCTCCTGTCGCCCGTTGTGACGCTCATCGCGCGCGATTACCTGCGCCAGCGCAAGCTCGGCGTTCCGCCCGTCTTTGACGCCTCGCGCTATCCCGAAATTGAGTCGCAACTCGCTCCCGGCACCTGGGATGATTTGCCGCGGCAATAACAGCTATCGATCAATTCAGGGCGATTTTTTGTTAAAGTCGCTCTAAATTTCCTGCAAGGACTGGATATGCTGATTCTGATTTCACCTGCAAAAACGCTCGACTACCAGAGCCCGCTCGCCACCGAGCGCTATACCCAGCCAGAACTGCTGGATTATTCACAACAGCTGATCCGCGAGGCGCGTAAGCTGTCCGCCCCGCAGATCGCCTCGCTGATGGGCATCAGCGATAAACTCGCAGACCTGAACGCCACCCGCTTCCATGAGTGGCAGCCGGACTTCACGCCGGCCAACGCCCGCCAGGCGCTGCTGGCCTTCAAAGGTGACGTGTATGCCGGCCTGCAGGCAGAAACGTTTAGCGAAGCGGACTTCGATTTTGCCCAGCAGCATCTGCGCATGCTGTCCGGCCTGTACGGCGTGCTGCGCCCGCTGGATCTGATGCAGCCGTATCGTCTGGAGATGGGTATCCGCCTCGAAAACGCCAAAGGCAAGGATCTGTATCATTTCTGGGGCGATATCATCACCGGGACGCTTAACGCGGCGCTCCAGGCTCAGGGCGATAACGTGGTGATTAATCTGGCCTCCGATGAGTACTTCAAATCGGTGAAGCCGAAAAAGCTGAATGCGGACATTATCAAGCCGGTGTTCCTCGACGAGAAGAACGGCAAATTCAAAGTCATCAGCTTCTACGCCAAAAAAGCGCGCGGCCTGATGAGCCGCTACATCATTCAAAACCGCCTGACGAAGCCGGAGCAGCTTACCGGATTCAACAGCGAAGGCTATTTCTTTGATGAAGCATCGTCAGGGAAAAACGAGCTGGTGTTTAAGCGCCACGAGCAGTAAAGCCAAACCCCGCCAGCTGGCGGGGTTTGCGTTAATGGTGTTTGCGGTCCGGCCCCGGACGACGCTCGTCATGACGGTGATGGTCGTGACGGTCGCGTCGTTCATCATGCGGACGCCAGCGGTTATCGCGCCAGTCATAGTGTGCCTTCCACCAGTCATGGTCGCGCCAGCGTCCGCCATCCCAGTAGTGCCCGCTATTGTCCCGATCGCCAATGTGCAGTTTTACCGCAGGCACGAGGGTGATCTCGGCTGCCTGTACCGCCATGGGAACGGCCAGCATCAGTGAAAGCGCGATGAGTGCAGGTTTCAGTGTAGACATCGATGACTCCTTATTCTTCTTGCCCAGCGTGGGCCGATGTAAGGAGAGTACGTGAAGGGAACGGGGGATGTTATTCTCTGCAATCCTAAACGCTAAGTGACCGCATTTATTGGGAATTTCTGCTTTTTTCCTGCTTATTTCCTCCTTAATTTCTTCACAAAAAAGCCGGGTAGCGCTGCGCTTGCCCGGCCTCTGTTCAGAGCTGATGTAGATCGGGTCAGGCGTAGCCGCCACCCAACAAAAATTATCCGCGCGTCATCATCAGCTTACGCAGCGCCGCGAAATCTGCCGGCAGCTCATGGGAAAGTAGCGGCAGGTCGGCGCGCTCGGCCAGCTCTTTTGGCAGCGGCAGCGTTTCGCCCAGAATAGCTTCCACGCTCTCTTTGAACTTGGCAGGATGCGCCGTGCCGAGGAACAGGCCATACTCCCCCGGTTGAAGACTGTCGCGCAGCGCACGGTAGGCAATCGCCGCGTGCGGCTCAGAGGTATAGCCCACCGCCTTCAGCTCGCGCATGGTGGCTTTGGTGGTTTCGTCCGTCACTGCCGCATAGCCGAGGTCGCTCAGGCGCCAGATCTTGCGGCGGAAGAGTTCTTCCACGCGCGGCCAGTTGTTTGGCTGTGACACATCCATCGCGTTAGAGAGCGTCGCCTGGGTGGCGTTTGGCGCCCACTTACCGTCCTTCAGGAAGCGCGGCACGGTGTCGTTGGCGTTGGTGGCGGCGATAAAGCGCTTCACCGGCAGACCGAGCGATTTCGCCAGCAGGCCCGCCGTCAGGTCGCCGAAGTTACCGCTTGGCACGGAAACCACCAGCTGATTGCGCGCCTCCTGCGGGAGCTGGGCCACCGCCTCGAAGTAGTAGCAAATCTGCGCCAGCAGGCGGCTGATGTTGATGGAGTTGGCGGAGTTCAGCCCCAGCGCAGCCTTCAGCTCTTCATCATCGAAGGCCTGCTTCACCAGCGCCTGGCAGGCATCGAAGTCACCGTCGATCGCCACGGTTTCAATGTTGCCGCCGAGCGTGCAGAACAGTTTTTCCTGCAGCGGGCTGATTTTGCCTTTCGGATAGAGGATCACCACGCGCACGTTTTTCAGGCCGTAGAACGCATGGGCGACCGCCGCACCGGTATCGCCGGAGGTTGCGGTCAGGATGGTCACCGGTTTGTCGCCGCTGATGTGGGTCAGCATCTGCGCCATAAAGCGACCGCCGAAGTCTTTGAACGCCAGCGTAGGGCCGTGGAACAGCTCCAGACAGCCGACGTCCGGCTCCACCTGCTTAACCGGAGCCGGGAAAGCAAACGCCGCACGCACGCGCTCTTCCAGCAGCTCCTGTGGGATTTCGTCCCCGATAAACGCGGAGAGAATTTTGGTGCTGCGGGTGACAAAGTCCTGCTTCAGCAGCTCATCAATGTCGGTCAGCTGAAATTCAGGCAGGTCATGGGGGAAAAACAGCCCCTGATTTTTGCCCAGCCCCTGAGTCACCGCCTGCGCGAAGCTGACCTGCTCGTTATGATCTTTAAGGTTGTAGAGTTTCATTCGTTATCCCAGTACTCGTGCGCCAGCCGTGTCCAGACGGCAAATATGAACAAAGCCTTCCTGATTTTGCAGGTAGTGTTTAGAGAGCCAGTCCGCCACGCGCTGCGCGGTGTCTGGCTTGTCGCATAAGGCAAACAGCGTCGGGCCGGAGCCAGAGATGCCGCACGCCTGCGCGCCGATATCCATAGACGCCTGTCGCGCCTCGTTAAAGCCGGGCAGCAGCTTAGTGCGGTACGGCTCGGCAATCACGTCTTTCATCAGCTTCGCCGCCAGCTGCGGCTGACGGGTATAGCAGGCGTGGATAAAGCCCGCCAGATGACGCCCGTGGGCAATGCAGTCCTGACGACGATACTGCGCGGGCAGGATCGCGCGCGCTTCGGCGGTAGAAACTTTAATTCCCGGATAGGCCAGCACCCACAGCCACTCATCAAACCCTGGCACCTGCTGGCTGATGATGCCATTTTCTTCGATCATCAGCTGCATGCCGCCGAGGAAGCAGGGAGCGACGTTATCATAATGAATGCTGCCGGAGATGCGCCCTTCCAGCTCGCCCATCAGCGCCAGCAGGCGGCTGTTATTTAACGGCTTGCCGCAATGCTCGTTCATCGCCACCAGCGCGGCGACCACCGAGCAGGCGCTGGAGCCCAGCCCGGAGCCAATCGGCATGCTTTTTTCCAGCGTCATGGTCACCGGCACGCTTTTGCCGATCTCCTGACAGAAGCGTTCCCAGCACTGATAAACGATGTTCTCGCGCGGGTCAGACGGCAGCTTGCTGGCGAAGCGGCCCACGTTATTCAGGCTGAAGCTGTCTGCCGCTTCTACCGTAACCGTATCGCCCAGCAGCGAACCATCAACCGGCGTCACCGCCGCGCCCAGCACGTCAAACCCAACGCTCATGTTAGCGCTGGAAGCCGGGGCATAAACTTTGACCATGTTAAACTCCTAACTTCCATGACAGGGTACGCAGCAGATCGGCAAACACGCCCGCCGCCGTCACATCATTCCCTGCACCATAGCCGCGAAGCACCAGCGGCAGTGGCTGATAATAGTGGCTGTAAAACGCCAGCGCGTTCTCGCCGTTTTTCACCTTGTACAGCGGATCGTTGCCGTCCACTTCGGCAATCTTCACGCGGCACACGCCATCTTCCTCAATGTTGCCAACATAGCGCAATACCTTACCTTCATCACGGGCTTTCGCAACGCGAGCGGCAAAGGCGTCGTCCAGCTGAGGGAGTTTCGCCATAAAGGCATCAACGTTCCCGCTGCCGTCAAACTCCGCCGGCAGTACCGGTTCAATCACAATGTCCGACAGCTCCAGCTCGCGGCCGGTTTCGCGCACCAGGATCAGCAGCTTGCGCGCCACGTCCATGCCGGAGAGATCGTCACGCGGGTCCGGCTCGGTGTAGCCCAGCTCGCGCGCGGCGCGGGTGGCCTCCGACAGGCTCATGCCTTCATCAAGCTTGCCGAAGATAAACGACAGGGAGCCGGAGAGAATGCCGGAGAATCGCTGCAGTTCGTCGCCCGCGTTCAGCAGGTTTTGCAGGTTCTCGATGACCGGCAGACCCGCGCCCACGTTGGTGTCGTACAGGAACTTGCGGCGGGACTTGCTCGCCGCCAGGCGCAGCTGGTGATAGTAATCCATCGACGAGGTGTTGGCCTTTTTGTTCGGCGTTACCACGTGGAACCCTTCGCGCAGGAAGTCCGCGTACTGATCGGCAACCGCCTGGCTGGAGGTACAGTCGACGATCACCGGGTTAAGCAGGTGATACTCTTTCACCAGCCGGATCAGGCGGCCCAGGTTGAACGGCTCTTTTGCCTCTTCCAGCTCCGCCTGCCAGTTTTCCAGGTTAAGGCCATGAACGTTAGTCAGCAAAGCCCTGGAGTTAGCGATACCGCAGACGCGCAGATCGATATGTTTCTTCTTAAGCCACTCCTGCTGGCGCTTCACCTGCTCCAGCAGCGCGCCGCCGACGCCGCCGACGCCAACCAGGAACAGCTCGATCACCTGATCGGTGTTGAACAGCATCTGGTGAACCACGCGTACGCCGGTGGTGGCATCATCGTTATTCACAACCACGGAAATTGAACGCTCAGACGAGCCCTGCGCAATCGCCACGATATTAATATTGGCCCGCGCCAGCGCGGCAAAGAATTTGGCAGAAATACCGCGCAGGGTGCGCATGCCGTCGCCAACGACGGAGATCACGGCCAGACGCTCCTGAATGGAGAGCGGCTCCAGCAGCTCCTCTTTCAGCTCAAGGTAGAACTCTTCTTCCAGCGCGCGGCGGGCGCGCAGGCAGTCGCCCTGCGGCACGCAGAAGCTGATGCTGTATTCGGAAGAGGACTGGGTGATCAGCACGACGGAAATGCCGTTGCGGGACATGGCGGCAAACACGCGGGCTGCCATGCCGACCATGCCCTTCATCCCGGGGCCGGAGACGCTGAACATCGCCATATTGTTCAGGTTAGAAATGCCTTTCACCGGCAGGCCATCTTCATCCGAGCTGGCGCCAATCAGCGTGCCCGGCGCCTGCGGGTTACCGGTATTTTTAATCAGGCAAGGGATCTGGAACTGGGCAATCGGAGAGATGGTACGCGGGTGAAGCACTTTAGCGCCGAAGTAAGAAAGCTCCATCGCTTCCTGATACGACATCGACTTCAGCAGCCTGGCGTCCGGCACCTGACGCGGGTCACAGGTATATACGCCGTCGACGTCGGTCCAGATCTCACAGCAGTCTGCGCGTAAGCAGGCCGCCAGTACGGCAGCAGAGTAATCGGAGCCGTTACGGCCCAGCACCACCAGCTCGCCCTTCTCGTTTCCGGCGGTGAAGCCCGCCATCAGGATCATATGGTCAGACGGAATTTTGCTCGCGACAATGCGGCGAGTCGACTCGGCAATGTCGACGGTGGATTCGAGGTAGTGGCCGACCGCCAGCAGTTTTTCAACGGGATCGATTACGGTCACGCCGTGTCCGCGCGCTTCCAGCACGCCCGCCATAATGGCGATAGAGAGTTTTTCACCCCGGCAGATCAGCGCCGCGTTGATGCTGTCCGGGCACTGGCCCAGCAGGCTGATACCGTGCAGAACGTGTTTGATCTGGGCAAATTCATGTTCAACGGTGGTTTTCAGCTGCGCCAGCGGGAAGCCTGGCTGGGCGTCTGCCAGCCCCTGCAGCAGTTCTGCAAAAATACGCTCGGCGTCGCTGATGTTCGGAAGTGCATCCTGGCCACCGATGGTTTTTTCAATCATCGCCACCAGGTGGTTCGTTATTTTGGCCGGGGCAGAGAGCACGGTGGCAACCTGCCCCTGCCTGGCGTTACTTTCCAGGATATCGGCAACGCGCAGAAAACGCTCTGCATTTGCCACTGACGTACCGCCGAACTTCAACACTCGCATGGGTTCTACCTCATTTCCTTTAGCCGAAAAAAAAGCCCGCACTGTTCAGGTGCGGGCTTTTTTCTGTTTTTCCTGTACGCGTCAGCCCGCATCGTTACCTGTGGTAATGATGATGGTTGTGGTAATGGTGGTGATGCTGATGCGTTTCATGGATGTTGTGTACTCTGTCATTATTATCTGTCTGTGCTGTATTCTTTTAGGGTTAAAGGATCGGGCACCTTAAGTCAATGAATTTTTAATTCGATCACAGTTTGTGACGTTCTCACGTCCCGCTGCGCGCAGATTTATTTTCATCGGAATAACCCAGATGCAACCCCAGACATCAGCAGGATCGGCCATAATAAAAACCTATGACACTATTTTACTCGGTCAATTTTTTTTCAATATCATGCAGCAATCGGTGCAACATTGCCGTGTCGCGCTGTTCAAGTCGGCCTAAGCGCTGCTGCAGCCAGTCCACCAGTTTTTGATCGTCCGCTACGCCCAGCTGCCCAAGCAGGTTTTCCACGCGCGCGCGCAGCGCAGCCAGCTGGTTTTCATCCGTTCCCGTCACTGGCGGCTGAGAAATTTGTATTAAGGATGCTAATTGATAGCAATAGACCATGACCGCCTGCCCGAGATTTAGCGATGGATAATCCGCCACCATTGGCGCGCCCGTCAGCACGTCAGCCAGCGCCAGCTCATCGTTGGTCAGCCCGGAATCTTCGCGGCCAAAAACCAGCGCCGCTTTCTCCAGCCACTGGCTTTTCTCGCTCAGCATCGGCACCAGCTCGGCGGGCGTGGCGTAGTAATGAAACTTCGCCCGGCTGCGTGCGGTCGTGGCGACGGTAAAAGAAATATCGTGCAGCGCGTCGGCGAGCGTAGCGTAAGTGGTTATATTATCGAGAATATCCCCCGAACCGTGCGCCACCCAGCGCGCGGCAGGCTCCAGATGCGCCGTGCTGTCCACAATACGCAAATCCGTAAAACCCATGGTCTTCATGGCGCGCGCCGCAGCGCCAATATTCTCGGCTCTTGCTGGCGCCACCAGCACAATCGACAGATGCATTTATGCTCTCTTTTTAAGCAGTTAGCGGATAAAAATGTGATTCACTTCAACATATTACGCAGCACGAATTTACAAAATTGCAACACAAATCACCGAAATAGCGTTTCATAACAAATTAAAAACGCTACACTATTTTGTGACTGAACAATTAGTTAGAATGTTAACAGAACCTGATTATCCTTATGTTTTATAATGATAATGAGCCTGTGAATACTCATTCTCAATTGGATTCGTACCGTTTATCAATTAATGTCCGCAACTAGTTGGTTTATTGAAAAATTGTGACAAAGGCTAGCATTCGGCTACGATGATTTCATCAAACTGTTAACGTGCTACAATTGAACTTGATATATGTCAACGAAGCGTAGTTTTATTGGGTGTCCGGTGTCACTTAGCCTGTTATGTTGCTGTTAAAATGGTTAGGATGACAGCCGTTTTTGACACTGTCGGGTCCTGAGGAAAAGTACCCACGACCAAGCTAATGATGTTGTTGACGTTGATGGAAAGTGCATCAAGAACGCAATTACGTACTTTAGTCACGTTAGGCCGATCATGTTAATTTGCGACATGCATCAGGCAGGTCAGGGACTTTTGTACTTCCTGTTTCGATTTAGTTGGCAATTTAGGTAGCAAACATGCAGACCCCGCACATTCTTATCGTTGAAGACGAGTTGGTAACACGCAACACGTTAAAGAGCATTTTCGAAGCAGAAGGCTACGATGTCTTTGAAGCGACCGATGGCGCAGAGATGCATCAGATCCTTTCTGAAAATGATATCAACCTGGTGATTATGGATATCAACCTGCCGGGCAAAAACGGCCTTCTTCTGGCGCGCGAGCTGCGTGAACAGGCGAACGTCGCGTTGATGTTCCTGACAGGCCGTGACAACGAGGTTGATAAAATTCTTGGTCTGGAAATCGGCGCGGATGACTACATCACCAAGCCGTTCAACCCTCGCGAGTTAACCATTCGTGCACGCAACCTGCTGTCCCGTACCATGAATCTGGGCACGGTCAGCGAAGAGCGTCGTAGCGTTGAAAGCTACAAGTTCAACGGCTGGGAACTTGATATCAATAGCCGTTCGCTGATTAGCCCGAACGGTGAGCAGTATAAACTGCCGCGCAGTGAATTCCGCGCGATGCTGCACTTCTGCGAAAACCCGGGCAAAATTCAGTCCCGTGCAGAACTGCTGAAGAAAATGACCGGCCGTGAGCTGAAGCCACACGATCGTACCGTTGACGTGACCATCCGTCGTATTCGTAAGCATTTCGAATCTACGCCTGATACGCCGGAAATCATCGCCACTATCCATGGCGAAGGTTATCGTTTCTGCGGCGATCTTCAGGAGTAATCCGGCTCGTCACGCAGTAAAAAACGGCGCTTTTAGCGCCGTTTTTTTATCAGTGCCACGGCATAATCGGCACCGCGCTAATCGCGTTTTTCGGTGAGCCTTCCACCACTTTGTCCGAGTAGGCCAGATAAGCCAGGGTGTTGCGTTTCGCGTCATAAAAACGCACCACCTGCAGCTTTTTGAACACCAGCGAGGTCCGTTTCTGGAACACGACGTCGCCCTGCGCTTTGCCGTTTTTGATTTTGTCGCTTAGCTCAACCGGACCAACCTGCTGGCAGGAAATGGCCGCGTCGGAAGTGTCTTCAGCCAGCCCCAGACCGCCCTTAATGCCGCCCGTTTTCGCCCGGCTGACATAGCAGGTGACGTTTTTCACGTCCGGATCGTCAAACGCCTCCACCACAATTTTGTGGTCCGGCCCAAACATTTTAAACACGGTATCCACGGAGCCAATTTGCTCCGCCTGCGCCGCGCGCCCGGCCATCAAAGCCAGTGCCGCAAAGAGTAAAGCCTTGTATTTCATATTGTTACCATTCATAAAAATTACGCTGAGCGATTATTCAACAGGTGAGGCAAAAATGTAGCAAGATCACAGGATTAGAATATATTTGCGTATAAATCACCACAAAAAGCATTAATGCGCAAAAAAAACACTGAATGCTAAAACGTCAAAAAATGCTATTATCCGCTAACCTGTAATCAGGCACCTGCAGCAGTTTTAAGGATGAGGATAGTATATGGATCAGGCTGGAATTATTCGCGACCTGCTCACCTGGCTGGAAGGTCATCTCGACCAGCCTTTGTCACTGGATAATGTGGCGGCAAAAGCAGGCTATTCCAAGTGGCATCTGCAACGGATGTTCAAGGATGTCACCGGTCATGCTATCGGTGCCTATATTCGTGCCCGTCGTTTGTCAAAGTCTGCCGTCGCTTTGCGTCTGACCGCACGGCCGATTCTGGATATTGCCCTGCAATATCGCTTCGATTCGCAGCAAACCTTCACCCGCGCCTTTAAAAAACAGTTCTCGTTAACGCCGGCGCTCTATCGCCGCTCGCCCGACTGGAGCTCGTTTGGCATGCGTCCGCCGCTTCGTCTGGGCGAGTTTGCGATGCCAAAATATGAAATCGTCACCCTGCCGGAAACGCACCTGATCGGCACCACGCAGAGCTACGCCTGCTCTCTGGAGCAGATCTCAGAGTTCCGTCATCAGATGCGGGTTCAGTTCTGGCGCGAATTTTTAAGCCACGCCCCGGCTATTCCGCCGATTCTGTATGGCCTGAACGAAACGCACCCGAGTCAGGAAAAAGACGACGAGCAGGAGGTGTTTTACACCACCGCGCTCACCCCTGACATGGCAAATGGCTACATTCAGGGCGCTAAGCCTGTCGTGCTGGAAGGCGGCGAGTACGTCATGTTCTCTTACGAGGGCTTAGGAACGGGCGTTCAGGAGTTTATCCTGACCGTTTACGGGACCTGCATGCCAATGCTGAATCTGAATCGCCGTAAAGGTCAGGACATCGAGCGCTACTATCCGGCGCAGGACGCTAAGCCGGAAGAAGGCCCTATCAATCTGCGGATGGAATTCCTTATCCCGGTACGGCGTTAACGCTGCAATTCGTCCAGCGCAGGGGCATCGAGATGCGAAATGTCCCCTGCCATCTCAACCACCCAACCTGACGCCAGCCAGGCGCTTTCCTGATAGTCGATGCGGGAAATGGAGCAGTTGCGCAGACGCAGTCGGCGTTCGGCATATGCCGGCAGCCCCAGAATGGTGCTCACCAGGCAACCCAGCGCGATGCCGTGACTCACCAGCAGCGGACGGCTGCCTGCCGGAAGCTTCAGGCACTCGGCCAGCGCGGCATGCATGCGCACGCTCAGCTCCTGCATGGACTCTCCCTCAGGGATACGCCCCTCTTCCGTACCGTTCACCAGCGCACGACGCCAGCCTTCTTCGGTTTCCGTCAGCGTATCGATAGGACGTTTTTCCAGCACGCCCATGTCCAGCTCGCGCAGGCGCGGCTCGAGAGTGACGTCGCAGCCGCAGGCATCAGCGATAATGCGTGCCGTCTGCTGCGTGCGGCCTAAATCACTGGAGATAACGTGAGTGATACCCAGCGTTCTGGCGCGTTCCGCCACCTGCCACGCCTGTTGCACTCCCTTCTCGGTGAGAGGACTGTCTGACTGGCCTTGAATACGTCGCTCGGCGTTCCACTGCGTTTCACCGTGGCGAACAAGGTATACCTGTAACATGCTTTTTTTCCGTTATACTGCGATGAGTTTTTTTGAATCGAGCTTAATTATGCACCATGTTGTCTCTGCTACCACCAATCCTGCCAAAATTCAGGCAATTCTAAGGGCATTTGAAGAGATCTTCGGCGAAGGATCCTGCCATATTGACGCCATCGGCGTCGAGAGCGGCGTACCGGAACAGCCGTTTGGCAGCGAGGAAACGCGCGCTGGCGCACGAAATCGCGTGGCGAATGCCAAAGCCGCCGCACCAGGCGCTGACTTCTGGGTCGCGATTGAAGCGGGAATCGACGAAGGCGCAACCTTCAGCTGGGTTGTCATCGAAAGCCGCGAGCAGCGCGGTGAAGCGCGTTCAGCCACCCTGCCGCTGCCGGAAATCATTCTGAATAAAGTGCGCGAAGGCGAAGCGCTCGGGCCGGTGATGTCGCAGTACACCGGCATTGACGAGATTGGCCGTAAAGAAGGGGCAATTGGCGTCTTCACCAAAGGCGTTTTGACCCGCTCAGGCGTGTATCACCAGGCGGTAGTTTTAGCGCTGAGCCCGTTCCATAACGCGATTTATCGCTGAGCGCCCAAGAGGATCTGCTCCAGCCACTGGCGCAGCTCAACCGGCGCAGATTTCAGGCTGTTCGATCCGCGGGTGATTGTCGCAATGCCCGCGCCCAGCTCGTTTTTCAGCTCGCGCTGGCTCATTTCGCCGCGCAGCAGCTCTTCAATAATGCGTACCCGCGTGCCCAGCGCTTCGCGTTCATCGGGCGTCAGCATAAGCTGTAATAGCGGTAAATGCAGATCCTTGTCATAAGACTGGCGGAGCAACTCCACAAAACGAAGCCACTCCTGATGACGCTGTTCGGCCATTGCCGAGGAATACGGGGAATGCTGGGTCATGTTATGCTGCCTCTTGTACTCATTAACGAGTACAGCATAACACAACCCGCGCCGATCAGTAACGTCTCTGCCACTCGGCATCGCTCATCAGCGCATCTTTCTCCCCCATGAAGTGGCGATAGTAAGCGTCATAAGCCAGCACGTTCTTCACGTAGCCACGCGTTTCAGAGAACGGAATACTCTCGACGAACGCCACGGCGTCGATACGCCCTGCGCTGTTGCCAAGCCAGGTGCGCACGCGCCCCGGCCCCGCGTTGTACGCCGCTGACGCGAAGATGCGGTTATTGCCAAACTGCTGATAGACGTACTGCAGGTAGCTGGTACCGATGTTGATGTTGGTCTCCGGATCCAGCAGCTGCGACGGGCTGCTGTAGCCTGGGATATTAAACATCTTCACCGTGTGCGTCGCGGTGCCCGGCATGATCTGCATCAGGCCGCTGGCGCCTACCGGAGAACGGACTTTCGGGTTCCAGGCGCTCTCCTGACGGGCAATGGCCATCGCGTAGCTTTGCGGAATATCTTTGCCGCTGGTGTAGCGCTCAAAGAGATCGCTGTAAGCCAGCGGGAAACGCTCCTCAAGGTGATCCCACAGCTTGCCGGAGATCGTCGCCTGCACGCTCAGATCCCACCAGCGGTTATTGAACGCATAGCGGGCAAGCTGCGCTTTCTCATCCGTGGTGCGGCTGGTGACCAGATTGGCCCACTCGCTGCGCGCGGTGTTATCCAGATTCCAGTACATCAGCTCGCGAACGCGCGCCATTTCCGGCCCCTGCGTCAGCGCCGGGTTCGCGGTGGCTGGCGCTTTGTCGATCTTAAGCGTGTACGTCTCGCCCAGACGCTGCGCCGCCGCCATCGGGTAGAATCCGCGCTGCTGCATCAGGGAGTGAAGGATATCTTTGGCTTCGTCTTCACGACCGCGCTCCAGCAGCAGATCCGCCTGCCAGTAGCGCCATTCGTCTTTCTCTTTGGCGTCCATCGGCAGGCGCGCCAGCCAGGTATTCAGGCCGCGGCGGTCGCCCGTTCCCAGCGCCATACGCACGCGACGCTCGACCAGCGAGACAGAGTTTGAGCGCATGACCGCATCGTCACGCCAGCGGGCCTGCTCATCGGTGACGTCTGCTCCCATCAGTCGCCACGCCACAATGTCGCGCAGCTCCTGGGTTTGAACGTCATTAAGCTGTTGGGCCTGCACCAGCTGCGGGATCATCAGCCGCGCGTTTTCCACATCATCACGCGCCACGCTGGCAAAGGCGACTGCCGCCATCTGCCGGGTAAAGTCGGTCGCGCCGGTGGTGCGCGCAAACGTCAGGACGGTGTTCGGATCGTTTGCCAGGCCGATAACGGCAGAAGCAATGGTCTGATAATCCGCCGGCATTTGCCCCGCCAGCACGGTGACCAGCCGCGTGTTCCCGGCCTTCATAGCCAGGCGGATGCGTTCGAGGTAGGAGAGCGGATCCTGCTGCCCCGACGCGCGCCAGGCGCTGAAAAGCGGATCGCAGGCGTTGGGCTGGCTTTTGCCCGTCAGCCACAGCTCTTTTGCGCCGGCCCACGCTTCTTCCTGCTGGCCGGTAGCCCATTTCGCGTAATAGTAATTACACTGCGCTTCCGTCGCGCCCGGCTTGTCCGGGCTGAAGGCCAGCAGGCCGCGCCAGTCTTCGCGACGGGCAAGCTCGTTCACGAACCGGGACTTCAGGGTGCGCGCAGGCGGCAGGGTCGGGTTCGCCTGAATGAAGTTGTTCACGGTGACGGTTGGTTGATTCATCAGATCGTCAGTAATCTGGCGATACTCCAGATACGGATACAGCGGATAATCCTTCAGCGTCGGCATCAGCGCCTGCACGGTATCCATCTGCTTGTTGTCCCATGCCTGCTTAATCTGGGCATAGCGGCTACGTTGTTCGTCCAGTGAATCGGCATGCACCGCCTGGCTTACCGCCATTACGCATACGCTGGCAGCCAGCAGACGCCAGACCACCCGTTTGGCTTTTTCCACAAGCTCTTCCTCATTGTTTTTCGTTAGTTGCAGCGTCTTGCCACGTCAAAGTCACATCAACTTATGCTAACCAGGCATCCCGCAACGCGCCACGTCATGGACACTTTTTTACCTTTCTTGCGCGTTTTAACACTCCCGACGTTCCTGGCTGGGATTAGGGCGTGAAAAAGGCTACACTTCGAGGCTGAAATTCATTCTCATCACGATAAAAGAGGCGAAGTCCAACGTGGCTCAATTCGTTTATACCATGCATCGTGTCGGCAAAGTTGTCCCGCCGAAACGTCATATTCTTAAAAATATCTCGCTGAGCTTCTTCCCGGGCGCAAAAATCGGTGTCCTGGGTCTCAACGGTGCCGGTAAGTCCACCCTGCTGCGCATCATGGCCGGCATCGATACAGACATCGAAGGTGAAGCCCGTCCGCAGCCAGGCATCAAGATCGGCTACCTGCCGCAGGAACCTCAGCTGAACCCGGAGCACACCGTGCGTGAATCCGTTGAAGAAGCGGTGTCCGAAGTGGTTAACGCGCTGAAGGGCCTGGATGAAGTGTATGCCAAATACGCCGAGCCGGATGCGGACTTCGACAAGCTGGCCGCTCAGCAGGGCAAATACGAAGAGATTATCCAGGCGCACGACGGTCACAACCTGAACGTGCAGCTGGAGCGCGCGGCTGATGCCCTGCGCCTGCCGGACTGGGATGCGAAAATCGCTAACCTCTCCGGTGGTGAGCGTCGCCGCGTGGCGCTGTGCCGCCTGTTGCTGGAAAAACCAGACATGCTGCTGCTCGACGAACCTACCAACCACCTGGATGCAGAGTCCGTAGCGTGGCTGGAACGCTTCCTGCACGACTTCGAAGGCACCGTGGTGGCGATCACCCACGACCGTTACTTCCTCGACAACGTGGCGGGCTGGATCCTGGAGCTGGACCGCGGTGAAGGTATTCCGTGGGAAGGCAACTACTCCTCCTGGCTGGAGCAGAAAGATCAGCGTCTGGCGCAGGAAGCGTCTCAGGAAGCGGCGCGTCGCAAGTCTATCGAGAAAGAGCTGGAGTGGGTGCGTCAGGGCGCGAAAGGCCGTCAGTCCAAGGGCAAAGCCCGTCTGGCGCGCTTTGAAGAGCTTAACAATACCGAATACCAGAAACGTAACGAAACCAACGAACTGTTTATTCCACCTGGAGCGCGTCTGGGGGATAAAGTGGTTGAAGTGACCAACCTGCGGAAGTCCTACGGCGACCGCCTGCTGATCGACGACCTGACCTTCTCCGTACCGAAGGGCGCTATCGTCGGTATCATCGGTCCGAACGGCGCGGGTAAATCCACGCTGTTCCGCATGATGTCCGGTCAGGAACAGCCTGACAGCGGCTCTATCACCCTGGGTGAGACCGTGAAGCTGGCGTCCGTTGACCAGTTCCGTGACGCAATGGATAACAGCAAAACCGTGTGGGAAGAAGTGTCCGGCGGTCTGGATATCATGCGTATCGGCAACACCGAAATGCCAAGCCGCGCCTACGTTGGCCGCTTTAACTTCAAGGGCACCGACCAGGGCAAACGCGTGGGCGAGCTGTCCGGCGGTGAGCGCGGTCGTCTGCACCTGGCGAAGCTGCTGCAGGTTGGCGGTAACGTCCTGCTGCTCGATGAACCAACCAACGACCTGGACATCGAAACCCTGCGCGCGCTGGAAAACGCCCTGCTGGAGTTCCCGGGCTGTGCAATGGTTATCTCGCACGACCGCTGGTTCCTGGACCGTATCGCAACCCACATCCTGGATTACCAGGACGAAGGTAAGGTAGAGTTCTTCGAAGGTAACTTCACCGAATACGAAGAGTACAAGAAACGCACGCTGGGCGCAGACGCGCTGGAGCCGAAGCGTATTAAGTACAAGCGTATCGCGAAATAAAAGCACAACGGCAACTTCGGTTGCCGTTTTTATGTTTGTTCCCTCTCCCCGAGGAAGAGGGTCAGGGTGAGGGCATCAGGCCGCACATAATTACCTTCCCACGTAGTACCGCCTCACCTCATCAAACTGCATCGCAAACTCGATATAGCTCATCAGCGCGGGCGAATTAAGCTTACGGCTCGGATAGGCCAGCCACAGGTCGTTCCCCTCCACGCTCCACGCCGGCAGCACCTTCACCAGCGCCCCCTTTTCAACCTTGTCTTCCAGCAGAAATGCGGGCAACAGCGTGATCCCCGCCCCGGCAATCGCACACTCGCGGGCGTACACCAGGTTATCGGTTAAATGCGCGTTGTCCGGCAGGTAGCGATAGTCTTCGCTCTCGCTTCTCAGCAGCCACTCAGACCAGGACCTGTGGGTAATGCAGCGATGCTCCACCAGCTGACGCGGATGGACTAACGGTTCACGACGCGCCAGATAATCGGGCGATGCCAGCATATAGCGCGGGCAGTGTCCGATCATACGGCCAATCAGGGATGAATCCTGCGGCTTGCCGGTACGTAGCGCCACGTCAAAACCGGACTCGACCAGATCCACCACGTCGTCAGAAATTGATACATCGAGCGAAACGTCAGGGTAGCGAAGCTGAAATTCGGCATTAAGATGTGCCAGAAGCGTTGCCCCGATCCCCGCAGGACAAGTGATCCGCAGCCGTCCGCTGGGGTTGTCGCGCAGGCGCTGGATGGCATACTCCGCCCGCTCGCTGGCCGCCAGCATCTCGCGGCAGTGCACCAGATAGTGCTCGCCGGCAAAGGTCAGGTTGATCCTGCGCGTCGTCCGATTGAGCAAGCGGATCCCCAGCTGCTGTTCAAGCTGGCTAATGCGCTGGCTGACGCTGGATTTAGGCAGCTCCGCCTTCCGGGCCGCCGCGGTAAAGCTGCCCGTCTCCGCCACCAGCGCAAACAGCGCCATATCCTGAAGCTGTTTAAACATGATTGTTCATCCTGTACGAACGCTGAGTTCTCGATTGTCCATCTTATCACGCGCGTGACCACTTAATAGACTAGTCTCAACAAAACGCATGCCATTGAGGAGCACACCATGTCCGTTAAAGCCATTGCCGTTAACCCCGCCAATCCCTCCGCTTTCATTGAAATCGCCCCGCCGATGCCGCAGCCCGGCGAGCACGATCTGCTGGTGGAAGTGAAAGCCGTCTCCGTTAACCCGGTCGATACTAAGGTGCATGCAGGCCTTGTCAAAAATGGGCTGAAAGCGCCACGTATTCTCGGGTGGGACGCCAGCGGGATCGTCAAAGCCGTTGGGGCAGGCGTCACCGGGTTCAAACCGGGCGACGAAGTGTGGTACGCGGGCGACATTACCCGTCCGGGCAGTAATACCACGCACCAGCTGATTGACGCGCGCATTGTTGGGCGTAAGCCTGCAAGCCTGGGCTGGGATGCGGCTGCCGCATTGCCGCTGACCGCGCTGACCGCCTGGGAAGGGCTGTTCGAGCGTCTGAACATTCAGGATGCCGGATCGGACAACACGCTGCTGATCGTCGGCGGTGCTGGCGGAGTGGGATCGCTGGCGATCCCGTTCGCAAAACACGGCAGCAAGGTTAAGGTGATCGCCACCGCGTCGCGGGAAGACTCCGCCCGGTGGTGCCGCGATCGCGGAGCGGATCTGGTGGTGGATTATCGCGATCTTAAAGGTGAGCTGGCAAAGCAGGGCATTAGCTTTGTGGATTACATTTTCATTCTTAATGATACCGATGGCCACTGGGATACGGTCAGCGAACTGATTGCGCCGCAGGGGCACATTTGCTCCATCGTCGAAAATGCGCATCCGCTGAACCAGGATAAGCTGAAATCTAAGTCCGCCGCGCTGCACTGGGAATTTATGTATACCCGCAGCATGTACCAGACCGCCGATATGGCGCGTCAGGGTGAGATCTTAAACGAGGTGGCGAAGCTGGTGGATAACGGCGTGGTGACAAGTTCGCTGAGCGAAACGCTGCACGGTCTGAGCGTGGAAAGCATTACCGAGGCGCACCGCAGGGTGCTGGAAGGGCATATGCGCGGGAAGGTGGTGGTTGCGTTCTGAGTGGTTTGATTCCCCTCACCCTAACCCTCTCACCATAGGGGATGTAACGGGGCCGTCTTTACCCTCTCCCCTATGGGGAGAGGGCAGGGTGAGGGGCAAGCCTGTGAATTTACCCCTGCTCCCCCATCATCTCCTTCACCAGCTCGACGCAGCGCAGGAAACGGGTGTCGTAATCCGATGCTTCCACGTGCACAAACTCAACGTTGTTCTCGTTAAGCATCTCCACCAGCATCGTCTGGAACTCTCGCCTGTCCACCGAGCTGCCCAGGCTGCGCATGCCGTCGGCCACCCATGGCGTGTTGTTTTCCAGCAGGATCACCAGGTCGAAGCGATATTCATCAATCAGCGCCTGCACAAACGGGTGCTCGCGGCCTTCGTACTTTTTACAGAACGCCTGAGTGGTGACGAAATCGGTATCGATGAACGCCACTTTATTGGCGTACTTCACCGCGAAATCAATGTACTGGGCATGGCCGAGCGCGATTTTGTCGTAGTCGGAATACTGCAATGCCATCTCGTCACCGCCGAGATGTGAGAAAACATAATCGCGGCCATACTCCCACGCGCTGGTGGTGTTGAAGATGTTCGCCAGCTTATTCACCAGCGTCGATTTTCCGCTCGACTCGCCGCCAAGAATGGCTACCGTACGCACGAAGAACGGCTTTACTTCGGTTGGAATGTAGTCCCAGTAGCGGAACGGGTTCTCGCGGATCTGCGCCCCGCTGATGTTCATGAAGGTACGCTTCGGATCGATAAGCACCGTCTCGATGCCCAGATGCTCGCGGAACTGCGGCGCGTCGGATTCTTCAGAGGTGTAGATCCAGTTAGGCGCAATGCCCTTCTCTTCCATAAACGCTTTGATGCCGTTACTCCACACGTCCCAGCCGTGCGGATACGGCTCCATGCCCTCCTCGTTAAAGGCATGAATGCGAATGTTTTTTTGATACTTAAAGGTCTGAAGCAGCCAGCGCAGACGATCCGGCACCGTGGGCTGCTGCGACATGGCGCTGTCTTCAAACAGCAGGCGATCGCGGGTTTCATCGTAACCCATGATGATGTGCAGTTCGTCCACCTGGCTACAGGCGCGCTGGATCAGGTAGATATGCCCGGTATGCAGCGGGTAGAACTTACCGAACACCACGCCGATGTTCTTTTGCATGCGTGGAAATTCAAGCCCCAGAAAGCGGTGCAGCGCTTCGAGCTTTTGCGCGCTGGGGCTTTTGATTTTGGCGTTAAGCAGTTGGCTCAGGTAGCCTTTGGTCATTCCGCTGGCGTCCGCCACCTGCTGCAGCGTGCAGCCCTTCTGGCGGATTGCGGTCTTGATGTAGTCAAATGATGACATAAATTACGGTGCCTCCTGCAAAATCGAATACGTAATTATAAGTCGTCAAAGACATTTAACGCATCTGCGAGTTTCTTAACGCCAAAGACCTGCATCCCTTCCGGGATTTTTTTCGGCACGTTGGCGGCAGGAACAATCGCGCGGCGGAAGCCATGCTTTGCCGCTTCGGAGATGCGCTCCTGGCCGCTCGGCACCGGGCGGATCTCGCCAGCCAGCCCCACTTCGCCAAATACAACCAGATCCTGCGGCAGCGGCCTGTCGCGCAGGCTGGAGACCATCGCCAGCAGCAGCGCCAGATCCGCGCTGGTCTCTGAAACCTTCACGCCGCCGACCACGTTGACGAACACGTCCTGATCCGCCATCTGCAGGCCGCCGTGGCGGTGCAGCACCGCCAGCAGGATCGCCAGACGGTTTTGCTCCAGGCCGACCGCCACGCGACGGGGGTTGCCCATCATGGAGTGATCCACCAGCGCCTGAATTTCCACGAGCAGCGGACGCGTCCCTTCCCACAGCACCATCACGGAGCTGCCGGAGGTGACCTCATCGCCACGGCTCAGGAAGATGGCCGAGGGGTTGCTGACCTCGCGAAGCCCCTGCTCGGTCATGGCAAATACGCCCAGCTCGTTCACCGCACCAAAGCGGTTTTTATGGCTGCGCAGGGTACGGAAGCGGGAGTCCGCGTCGCCGTCGAGCATGACGGAGCAGTCAATACAGTGCTCAAGCACTTTCGGCCCCGCCAGCGAGCCGTCTTTGGTGACGTGGCCGACCATCACAATCGCCACGCCGCGGGTTTTGGCGAAGCGCGTCAGGTAGGCGGCGGTTTCGCGCACCTGCGCCACGCTGCCCGGCGAGGACTGAATGTCCGCCATGTGCATGACCTGAATGGAGTCGATCACCATCAGCTTCGGCTGCTCTTCTTCGGCGATCATGCAGATCTGCTCGATGCTGGTTTCCGAAAGCATATTCAGGTTGCCCGTCGGCAGGCCAAGACGATGGGCGCGCATCGCCACCTGCTGGAGTGATTCCTCGCCCGTGACGTAAAGGGTTTTCATCTGCTCGGCAAGCTTGCAGAGCGTTTGCAGCAGGAGCGTCGATTTACCCGCGCCCGGGTTACCGCCGATCAGAATGGCGCTGCCCGGCACTACGCCGCCGCCGAGCACGCGGTCAAACTCCTTGAACCCGGTGGAGAAGCGCGGCAGCGCTTCCAGGCTGATATCGGAAAGTTTTTGTACCTTCGACACGCCTGCATTGCCCGCATAGCCGCTCAGGCGTTCGTTGCGGGCCACGCTCGGCGAAGCCGCCACACCACGCACTTCGGTGATGGTGTTCCAGGCATGACAGGCGCTGCATTGCCCCTGCCAGCGCGGATAATCCGCACCACATTCATTACAGACAAATGCGCGTTTTGGAGCTTTCGCCACGGTTTACCTCGTTATTTCTGGTTAATGCTGCCGGAGAGAATGCAGAACACCCCCATCAGATCGGCATGACGGACAGTGACTTCCGTCTTTTCATTCACTTTCGGCTTAGCATGGTAGGCAATGCCAAGACCGGCAACTTTAATCATCGGCAGATCGTTCGCGCCATCGCCGATGGCGACGGTCTGCTCGACCGGAATCTCATATTTCTGCGCCAGACGCGTCAGCGTGTTGGCTTTGTACTGCGCGTCCACGATGTCGCCGGTGACCTGTCCGGTCAGCCTGCCGTCCACGATCTCCAGCTCGTTAGCCACAACCGTGGTCAGGTGCAATTTTTCCCGCAGATAATCCGCGAAGAAGGTAAAGCCCCCGGAGGCGATTGCCACCTTCCAGCCCAGAGACTGGAGCTTTAATACCAGCTGCGTCAGCCCGGGCATGAGCGGCAGCTCATCGCGCACCTGACGCAGAATAGTGGCGTCGGCCCCTTTGAGGGTCGCCACGCGCTGCCTCAGGCTGGCGTTGAAATCCAGCTCGCCTCGCATCGCGCGCTCGGTGACTTCAGCCACCAGCTCACCGCTCCCCGCCAGCCTGGCGATCTCGTCGATACATTCGATCTGAATGGCGGTAGAGTCCATATCCATCACCAGCAGGCCCGGCGTTTTCAGGTGCGGGATCTTGCCGAGTGGCGCAACGTCCAGTCCAGCGTCGTGCGCCAGCCGCGTGGCGCGCTGCGTCAGGGAACCCGCCAGGCGAATAACCTGGTAATCTTCCACGCACCAGGCGGCAACGATAACCATCGCCGCGCCGAGCGTGGTTTGATACTGGGTGAGACGTTGCTTATCCAGGCCGCGTCCATACAGCAGCCAGCCGCTACGGCCAGCGTGGTAATCCAGAGGCATCACCTCATCGCCACTTAACGAGAGCGGCAATCCTGGCCATAAAGAGACATCCGTTGGCAGGTCACACCAGGTAATGTTCGGCATTAAAGCTCCTGTAATTTGGTTCGCGCCGGAAGGTTCCAGAGGGAAAATAACGCATGAGGCTACCCTGTAACCATCACTTCTGGCAACATTAAGCCGTAAATTTTAAGCAGGTGGAATATGGCTCGCGCAAAACTGAAATTCCGGCTTCATCGCGCCGTGATTGTCCTGATCTGTCTCGCACTATTAGTGGCGCTGATGCAGGGGGCATCCTGGTTTAGCCAGAATCACCAACGGCAACGCAACCCGCAATTTGAAGAGCTGGCCCGCACCCTGGCGCGTCAGGTAACGCTCAATATTGCCCCGTCAATGCGTACCGAAACGCCGGACGAGAAGCGCATATCCCAGGTATTACGCCAGCTTACGGAAAACAGCCGCATTCTGGATGCGGGCGTGTACGATGAACAGGGCGACCTGATCGCCCGCGCCGGTGAACATGTCGAGGTGCGCGATCGGCTGGCGCTGGACGGTAAAAAAGCCGGCGGCTATTTCAACCAGCAGATCGTCGAACCGATTCAGGGCAAGAATGGTCCGCTGGGGTATCTGCGCCTCACCCTTGATACCCACACTCTGCCTACCGAAGCCAAACAGGTGGACAATACCACCAATATTCTGCGCCTGATGCTACTCCTCTCGCTGGCAACAGGCGTGGTGCTGGCGCGCACGCTGCTCCAGGGCAAGCGCACCCGCTGGCAGCAGTCACCGTTCCTGTTGACCGCCAGCAAGTCGGTTCCCGAAGACGAAGAGAGCGAGAAGAAGGAATAGTGATAAAGTAGGCAGACGATTCGGAAAAGGAACTTTGCCATGACGACGTTACGCCTGCTTATCTCTGACTCTTACGATCCCTGGTTTAATCTCGCGGTGGAAGAGTGCATCTTCCGCCAGATGCCCGCCACGCAGCGCGTGCTGTTTCTCTGGCGCAACGCCGATACGGTGGTCATTGGCCGCGCGCAAAACCCGTGGAAAGAGTGTAATACCCGCCGCATGGAAGAGGATAACGTGCGTCTGGCGCGCCGGAGCAGCGGTGGCGGCGCGGTGTTTCACGATCTGGGAAATACCTGCTTTACCTTTATGGCAGGCAAGCCGGAGTATGACAAAACCATCTCAACGTCCATCGTCCTCAACGCGCTCAATTCGCTCGGTGTCACCGCCGAGGCCTCGGGGCGTAACGATCTGGTGGTCAAAACGCCCGACGGGGATCGCAAAGTATCGGGTTCTGCCTATCGCGAAACGATGGATCGCGGCTTCCATCACGGCACCCTGCTGCTTAACGCCGATCTGAGCCGTCTGGCGAACTACCTTAATCCCGACAGGAAAAAGCTTCAGGCCAAGGGGATCACCTCTGTGCGCGGCCGCGTGGCGAATCTGGTGGAGCTACTGCCGGGGATTACGCACGAGCAGATTTGCGATGCGATCCGCGAGGCGTTCTTTGCGCACTACGGCGAGCGCGTGGAGGCGGAGGTAATTTCTCCTGATAAAACCCCGGACCTGCCCAACTTTGCTGAAACCTTTGCCCGCCAGAGCAGCTGGGAGTGGAACTTCGGCCAGGCGCCGGCGTTCTCCCATCTGCTGGACGAGCGTTTTACCTGGGGCGGCGTGGAACTGCATTTTGACGTAGAGAAAGGCCACATCACCCGCACGCAGGTATTCACGGACAGCCTTAATCCCGCGCCGTTAGAGGCGCTGGCAGCGCGTTTGCAGGGCTGTTTGTATCGGGCGGATACGCTGCAGCAGGAGTGCGATGCGTTGACAGGTGATTTTCCCGGACAGGAAACCGAATTACGGGAATTATCGGCATGGATTGCGAGAGAGGTAAAATAATTGAGAATAATAATATTCTGTAAAGGCTTTTTTAAAAAAAGCACATTTATAATGTAAATAGATTAAATAGACGGAATAGCTCAGCGCGTAAGAAAATCCTGACGCAGGGGGAACAATTAATGTTCCCTTTAATTATACGTTAAGGATGAAACGTGAAAAAAATTCTATTAGCAGCGTCTGTTATTTTAGCGATGTCGTCTGCCGCTCACGCGGCGGGAACCGCAGAATTAAAGGTTACCGGGGTATTAACCAACTCCGCGTGTACGCCCACGTTAAGCGGTGGGGGTATCGTTGATTTTGGCACGACCAATATTGGTAATATGTCTGCCACAGCGACTAACCAGCTCGGCAATAAAGATCTTTCCCTCTCCATCAGCTGCGTTGCCCCGACAAAAGTAGGCTGGAGCATTATCGACGACCGTGCGGATTCTAAACAGAACCTGATCGTCGAAAATACCGACTGGAGCGGCTCAGGTTCCGTATGGAGCAGTAATAGCCTGTTCGGCGCGGGGAAAACCGCGGGCGGCGTCAATCTGGGCGCTTATTCCGTCACGATGCAGTTGAGCAACGTCACTGCGGACGGAAAAACCACCGGTATGATTTCGGGTGCCAATTCCACAGGAAGTTATTCATGGGGCCAGATGGTGGGCGACAGCGCACCCGTTCGTAATGACGGCATAGTTTACACGGTTGCGGGTGACGCAAGCGTCGATCCGCTGGCGTTTACCAGTGCGGTATTCCCGCTGCGCGTCGCGCTGGCCGTACAGGATACGACGACGCTTGCCCTGACCGATGACACGCAGATTGACGGACAGGCAACAATCAGTCTTGTTTATCTGTAAGGTGTGAACAGTAAAAAAGAGTGTAGCCAGGGCTACACTCTTTCTTTTTATATTACGCTTTGTCGCCCAGAAGAACGGATTCCAGCGCGATTTTGATCATGTCGTTGAAGGTGGTCTGACGCTCGGCAGCCGTGGTCTGCTCATGGGTACGGATGTGGTCAGACACGGTGCAGATGGTCAGCGCTTTCGCGCCAAACTCAGCCGCGACGCCGTAGATACCTGCCGCTTCCATTTCCACGCCCAGGATGCCGTATTTTTCCATCACGTCGAACATCTCGCCGCCGTCTGGTGCGTAGAACAGGTCAGCAGAGAAGATGTTACCCACGCGCGCCTCAACGCCCAGCGCTTTTGCCGCGTCAACCGCATCACGCACCATGCCGAAGTCCGCAATCGCGGCGAAGTCATGGTCTTTAAAACGCATGCGGTTAACTTTCGAATCGGTGCAGGCACCCATACCGATAACGATATCGCGCAGCTTAACGTCCATGCGCACCGCGCCGCAGGAGCCGACGCGGATGATTTTCTTCACGCCGAAATCGGTGATCAGCTCTTTGGTGTAGATGGAGCAGGATGGGATACCCATGCCGTGGCCCATAACGGAAATTTTGCGGCCTTTGTAGGTACCGGTGAAGCCCAGCATGCCGCGAACGTTGTTCACTTCACGCACGTCTTCAAGGAAGGTTTCTGCAATGTGCTTCGCGCGCAGCGGGTCGCCAGGCATCAATACGACGTCAGCGAAATCACCCATTTCTGCATTAATGTGAGGAGTTGCCATCTTCAGTTCCTTTTCATTTAAATTCTCCCTCTCCCTGTGGGAGAGGGTTGGGGTGAGGGCATCAGGCCGCACCCATATCTCTCGCGGGAGAGGATCGGGGTGAGGGCATCAGGCCGCACCCCTTGTCATTCAGAACATAGCCTTGCCATATTCCATGTCAGACGTGCCGAAGTATTTCGCAATGGTCTGGCCAATGTCTGCGAAGGTGTCACGGTGGCCCAGCGAACCTGGTTTCACTTTCGGGCCGTACACCAGCACCGGAATATGCTCGCGGGTGTGGTCGGTGCCGGTCCAGGTTGGGTCACAGCCGTGATCCGCGGTCAGGATCAGAATGTCATCTTCACCCACCAGCTCCATCAGCTCCGGCAGGCGGCGGTCGAACAGCTCCAGACCGGCAGCGTAGCCTGCGACGTCGCGACGGTGGCCCCAGGAGGAGTCGAAGTCCACGAAGTTGGTGAAGACAATCGTGTTGTCGCCCGCTTCCTTCATCTCTTTGACGGTAGCGTCGAACAGCGCGTCCAGACCGGTCGCTTTCACTTTTTTGGTGATGCCGCAGTTTGCGTAGATGTCCGCAATTTTACCCACTGACACCACGTGCCCGCCCTTCTCGTCGACCAGTTTTTGCAGCACGGTGGGTGCCGGTGGCTCAACGGCCAGGTCGTGGCGGTTGCCGGTACGCTGGAAGTTACCCGCTTTGTCGCCGATAAACGGACGCGCGATAACGCGGCCAATGTTGTAGCCGCCTTCGGTCAGCTCTTCACGGGCGATTTCGCACAGCTCGTAGAGTTTATCCAGACCAAACGTCTCTTCGTGGCAGGCAATCTGGAACACGGAGTCAGCAGAGGTGTAGAAAATCGGCTTGCCGGTTTTCATGTGCTCTTCGCCGAGCTGATCCAGAATCACGGTACCGGATGAGTGGCAGTTACCAAGGTAGCCCGGCAGATTGGCACGCTTCACCAGCTTATCGAGCAGCTCCTGCGGGAAGCTGTTCTCGTGATCGGAGAAGTAGCCCCAGTCGAACAGCACCGGCACACCGGCGATTTCCCAGTGACCGGACGGGGTATCTTTACCGGAAGAGAGCTCGTGCGCCCAGGCGTAAGCGCCCACCACTTCCGCGTTGCCGTCCATACCGGCTGCGATTTTACCGGTAGAGCCTTCATGCGCTTTTACCAGCCCGAGGCGGGTCAGATTTGGCAGGTTCAGAGGGCCTTTACGACCGTTATCCGCTTCGCCTTTTGCACAGGCTTCCGCGATGTGACCCATGGTATCGGAACCCACGTCACCAAAACGTTCTGCATCTTCGGTTGCGCCGATGCCGAATGAGTCCAGCACCATAATAAATGCACGTTTCATAATTGTTCTCCGTACTTAGTGCTTCATAAAAATGCGATCAGATCAGTATACCGCTATTCGGTGATACGACGATAGACCGTCGGTGTGGTTTCCGGTGCTTTATCGTCAAGAGATATTGCCGCTTTCACCGCTTTCGCCGCGTCCTGCCAGCTGGCTTCGTCTTTGGCGTGGATCACCGCCAGCGGACGTTGGCCGTCAACGCTGTCGCCCAGACGGGCCATATCGGTAAAGCCAACGCTGTAATCAATGGTGTCGGACGCCTGACGACGACCGCCGCCCATTGAGACCACCGCCATGCCGAGCGCGCGGGTATCCATTGCGGAGACAAAACCTTCGCTGTCCGCGTAGACCGCTTTGCTGAGCATCGCGGTTGGCAGATATTTGGCGTAGTTTTCCACGAAGTCGGTCGGGCCTTTCTGCGCCGCCACCATACGGCCAAAAATCTCCGCCGCTTTACCGTTGTCCAGAACCGCCTGAAGCTTGGCGCGGGCTTCCGTATCGTCTTTGGCAAGCTTGCCGGAGATCAGCATCTCCACGCACAGCGACATGGTCACGTCGAGCAGACGCGGGTTGCGGTATTCACCCGTCAGGAACTGCACGGCCTCGCGCACTTCCACGGCGTTACCGGCGCTGGATGCCAGCACCTGGTTCATGTCCGTCAGCAGTGCGGTGGTGCGCACGCCCGCGTCGTTGGAGACGCCAACGATCGCTTCAGCCAGCGCTTCAGAGAGCTCGTAGGTCGGCATAAACGCGCCGCTGCCTACCTTCACGTCCATGACCAGCGCGTCCAGACCTTCCGCCAGCTTTTTGGCGAGGATAGAGGCGGTGATCAGCGGGATGGAGTCTACGGTTGCGGTAATATCGCGGGTCGCGTAGAAACGCTTGTCTGCCGGAGCAAGCGAGCTGGTCTGGCCGATAATCGCCACACCAACGTCTTTAATAATGTCGCGGAAGCGGTTGTCGTCCGGGAAGATATCGAAGCCCGGAATGGCTTCCAGTTTGTCGAGCGTACCGCCGGTATGGCCCAGGCCACGCCCGGAGATCATCGGGATGTAGCCGCCGCAGGCTGCGACCATAGGGCCAAGCATCAGCGACGTCACGTCACCCACGCCGCCGGTGGAGTGTTTGTCCACAATCGGCCCGTTGAGGTTAAGGCTCTTCCAGTCCAGCACGGTTCCTGAATCTCGCATCGCCATGGTCAGCGACACGCGCTCAGGCATCGACATATCGTGGAAGAAAATGGTCATCGCCAGGGCAGCAATCTGACCTTCAGAGACGGTGTTGTCGCGAATGCCGTTGATAAAGAAGCGGATCTCTTCGTCGCTCAGGGCAAGACCATCACGTTTTTTACGAATAATTTCTTGTGCGAGAAACACGGTAACCCCCATGCGGAATCGGGTGAATTGTGGCGGGCAGCGCCCGCCCTACGTTCCTGTAGGCCGGATAAGCGAATCGCCATCCGGCATTTTTTAGCTATTAGTAGCTGCTTACGCTCTTACCGTCGCCATGGCCCAGCGCTTTCAGCAGGCTCGCCAGCAGGCTGGAGGCGCCGAAGCGGTAGTGGCGGGAGTCCGCCCACTCTGCGCCGAACAGCTCGTCGGCAATCGCCAGGAACTGCTGCGCGTCTTCAGCGGTACGCACGCCGCCAGCCGGTTTGAAGCCCACGGTTTTGGACACCCCCATATCGCGGATCACTTCCATCATGATGCGCGCGCTTTCCGGCGTGGCGTTAACCGGCACTTTACCGGTAGAGGTTTTAATGAAATCAGCCCCGGCTTTGATGGAGATTTCAGACGCTTTACGGATCAGCGCCTCTTCTTTCAGTTCGCCGGTTTCGATGATCACTTTGAGCAGCACGTTTGCCGCCGCGCACGCGTCTTTACAGGCCTTCACCAGGTCAAAACCGACCTGCTCGTTGCCGGCGATCAGCGCGCGGTACGGGAACACCACGTCAACTTCGTCTGCGCCGTAAGCAATTGCCGCACGGGTTTCTGCCAGGGCGATCTCGATGTCGTCATTGCCGTGCGGGAAGTTAGTCACGGTTGCAATGCGCACGTCCGGCGTGCCCTGCTCTTTCAGCGTCTTGCGGGCAATCGGAATAAAGCGCGGGTAGATACAAACGGCGGCGGTGTTACCCACTGGCGTTTTCGCCTGATGGCACAGGGCGATGACTTTTTCATTGGTATCGTCATCGTTCAGGGTGGTCAGGTCCATCAGCTTCAACGCGCGCAGGCTGCTTGCAGTTAAATCGGTCATAACATTCTCCAACGGCAGTGCCGTATCAATTTTACCTTGCGGGTCTGTGAGTATTCTAACATTCACCCGCATCCACACTTCGATATTCATCACAGTTAATGAAAACTGCGTGCAAATTTGCATTACTGTAATGAGATCTTCTTCAAACTTTAGCGTACAGGTTGCTGACTAAAGCAGCGATACCCCCTGCCGGATCAAAAGCCCCGCCAGGCTGGCTTCCTACAATTCGTTCACCATCCGCAGAATAATCCAGGAAGTGAACATGCCCGACGCCCTGCAACAACGTTGCCAGCACATTGTGACAAGCCCGGTGTTAACCCCGGAACAAAAACGTCATTTTCTGGCGCTGGAAGCAGAGAACAATCTGCCTTACCCTGCTCTGCCAGAGGCGGCACGCGCCGCGCTGGACGAAGGATTTATCTGCGACATGTTCGAAGGCCATGCGCCCTACAAACCGCGCTACGTGCTTCCGGACTACGCTAAATTCCTGGCAAACGGCTCAGAGTGGCTGGAGCTGGAAGGGGCGAAAGATCTGGATGATGCCCTCTCGCTGCTCGCTATCCTCTACCATCATGTTCCGTCCGTCACATCAATGCCGGTCTATCTGGGCCAGCTCGATGAAATCCTCACTCCGTATGTTAAAATTCTAACACAGGATGAAATCGATAGCCGAATAAAACGTTTCTGGCGCTATCTCGACAGAACCCTGCCGGATGCCTTTATGCATGCCAATATCGGCCCGGCGGATACGCCCGTTACGCGTGCTATTTTGCGAGCGGACGCAGAGCTGAAGCAGGTCGCGCCGAACCTGACCTTTATTTACGACCCGGACGTTACCCCTGACGACCTGCTGCTGAGCGTGGCGAAAAACATTTGCGAGTGCAGTAAACCGCATATTTCCAATGGCCCGCTGAATGATAAAATTTTCACAAAAGGCCGCTATGGCGTGGTGAGCTGCTACAACTCCCTGCCGCTGGCGGGCGGCGGCAGCACGCTGGTGCGCCTTAACCTGAAAGCGATTGCAGAGCACAGCCACTCTCCCGAAGACTTTTTCACCCGTACCCTGCCGCACTACTGTCAGCAGCAAATGGCGATCGTTAACGCGCGCTGCGATTTTTTATATGAACAATCCGGCTTCTTTGAGAATAGCTTCCTCGTAAAAGAGGGGCTGATCGATGCCGATCGTTTCGTGCCGATGTTTGGCATGTACGGGCTGGCCGAAGCGGTGAACGTGCTGTGCGAAAAAGCAGGTATTGCGGGGCGTTACGGAAAAGACGAGCAGGCCAACGCGCTGGGCTACCGCATCAGTGAACAGCTTGCGGCATTTGTTGAGAACACGCCGGTGAAGCACGGCTGGAAGCACCGCGCGATGCTGCATGCCCAGTCTGGCATCAGTTCTGATTCAGGCACCACGCCGGGGGCGCGCCTGCCTTACGGCGACGAGCCGGATCCCATCAGCCACCTGCTGGCCGTGGCGCCACATCACCAGCACTATCATTCGGGTATCAGCGATATTCTCACCCTGGATGAGACGGTCAAACGCAATCCTCAGGCGGTGGTACAGCTTTGCCTGGGGGCGTTTCGCGCCGGTATGCGCGAATTTACCGCCAACGTCGCCGGAAACGACCTGGTGCGCGTCACCGGGTATATGGTGCGGCTCTCCGATCTGGAAAAGTACCGGGAGGCCGGTTCTCGCACCAACACCACCTGGCTCGGCGAGGAGGCCGCGCGCAATACCCGCATTCTGGAACGTCAGCCACGCGTGATTAGCCATGAACAGCAGATGCGCTTTAGTTAGTCAGGTTATTCCCTTCTCCTGCGTGGACGGGCCGGGCAGCCGCCTGGCGCTGTTCCTCCAGGGCTGTAACCTGCGCTGCAAAACCTGCCACAACCCGTGGACCATCGGGCGCTGCAACGACTGCGGGGACTGCGTGCCCCGCTGCCCCCACGATGCGCTGACCATGCAGGCCGGGCGCGTCTGGTGGCAGGAGAGCGACTGCCACCAGTGCGACACCTGCCTGCGCCTGTGCCCGCGGCAGGCCACGCCGATGGCGCAACGCTTTAGCGTAGAGGAGATCCTCATCCAGGTTCGCAAGTCCGCGCCTTTTATTGAAGGCGTGACCGTCAGCGGGGGCGAGGCCACCACGCAGCTGCCGTTTGTGGTTGCGCTATTCAACGCGATAAAGGCCGATCCGGCCCTGCGGCATCTGACGTGTCTGGTGGACAGCAACGGCCTGTTAAGCGAAACCGGCTGGCAAAAGCTGCTGCCGGTGTTTGACGGCGCGATGGTGGATCTGAAGGCCTGGGGCAATGAGCATCACCGCTTTCTGACCGGGCGCGAAAATACGCAAATCAAGCAGAGCATTCGCTGGCTGGCTGAACATCATCGTCTTGCCGAGCTGCGCCTGCTGGCGATCCCCGAGCGGTGCGATTATCTGCAAAATCTGCCTTCACTGACCGCGTTTATCCATAGCCTGGGGAATATTCCGGTGCGGATTAACGCCTTTCACGCTCACGGGGTTTACGGGGAGGCGGCGCTCTGGCGGAGCGCCACGCCGGAGGATATCGAGCCGCTGGCGCTGGCCCTGGAACAGCAGCAGATTACGGTGATCCGCCCGGCGCTGTATCTATAGCGTGATGCCGAAGACCGCACGGGTATTTTCCAGCAGCGCGCCGGCAATGACGTCCTCAGGCTCCTGGCGCAGCTCACACAGCACGTCAAAAACGCGCGCCGCCTGCTCCGGGCGGTTCGGCTGGCCCTGAAAACCATTCAGCGGCATATCGGGCGCATCCGTTTCAAGCAGTAGCGAAGACAGCGGGAGTTGCGCCATCACGTCGCGGGTTTTGCTGGCGCGCGGGTAGGTAATGGTGCCGCCGACGCCAATTTTATAGCCCAGGTCGATAAAACGCTGCGCCTGCTGAAGGCTGCCTGCGAAACCGTGCACGACGCCCCTGCGCGGCAGATCGATGCGCTTCAGATGCATCGCCAGCTTGTCATGGGTGCGTCGGGAATGGAGGATCACCGGCAGATCGTGACGTTTTGCCAGCCTGAGCTGCGCGTCCAGGATCGCCTGCTGGCGTTCAAAGTGCGGATCCTCGCGATAGAGATCGAGGCCGATCTCACCGACGGCAACCAGCTTCTCACCCGCGGCCTGCAGCGCGGCATCAAGCCTGTCGAGGTGTTCATCAAGATGGTGCTCAATCACGATCGGATGCAGCCCCAGCGCCGCATACAGCGCATCGTGATGGCGGGCGAGCGCCAGCACGGTATCAAACCGCGCCGCTTCAATGGCGGGCACAATTATGGCTTTTACGCCTGCCTGCGCCGCCCGTTCGATGGATGATGCTTCCTCGCCGCTGAACGGCGGAAAATCAAAGTGGCAATGGGTATCAATAAAGCCGTGCCTCACGCCAGATCCTCATTATCGAGTAAGCCATCGTTCGCCTGCGGAGCATCCACCAGCGGCATCGCCACCGCGTCATTGGCCACTACCGCAGGCGGCAAAATAATACGCTTATGCCGGTGAAGCGGCGGCTGGCCGGCCAGCATTTTACCCACCGTCGCGAGGAAGTAGCGACCGCAGAGCCGCCCCGTTTTATAGTCCATACGCAACGCCGGCAGGCGGCTGCCCAGCGCCATGCTTAGCAGCGGCCTGGGCGGATAAATTTCAAAGATGCGCAGCTTACCCGGCGGCTTTTCGATAAAGCGCTGCATCGCGCCGTAGGTCGTTTCATGCTGTTTTGCGATATTCACCAGCGGCTGCAGGCTGCTGTCGCCCAGCCAGCGCTCCATGCGCTTAAACCACTGCGGGGTGTAATACATCTGCGAAGGCACCGTGCGGATCACCACGATAGTTTTGGCCCCACGCCGCGCGGCCTCCTGCACCGGCACCGCGTCGCTGATGCCGCCATCAAGATAGTTAACTCCCTCCAGCAGCGCGCCGGTACGGTAGAAACCGGGGATCGCGCTTGAGGCGCGAATGATATCCAGCCAGTTCTCTTTCTGCGGCGAAAAATAGCCCGGGGAATAGTCGTCGCCACGGCTGGCGCACATCCAGAACGACTTTCCGGCGTCGAACAGCCGCGACGCGGTATCCATTGCCAGCGGCATCTGGCTGGAGGTGGCATCCAGTAACCAGTCGAGATCGATCAGGTTCCCGCCGCGCACGAAGCGCACCGGGTTAAAAAATTCTTTGGACGTGGTGTAGCGCATAATAACTTTGCGCGCGTAGCCGGGCTGGTTGCAGACGTAGGCCGAAAGATTCTGCGCCCCGGCAGAAGTACCAAAATAGAGATCGAACGGGTTGAACTGCGCGCGCATAAATTCGTCGAGCACGCCAGCGGTGAAAATACCGCGCTGACCGCCCCCTTCACAGACCAGCGCAAGCTGGCCTGCATGAAACGGTTTTAACGTCAGCGGCGCAATATTGCCGAGCGTAACGGGAATTCGTTGCCCCACCTCTGCCTTCCTGTTTTCATTATTTTGATAAGACACAGTAACGCACATCCCCGCCACTTCTCAAACGAGAAAAAGCCAGTCACAAGGACTGGCTTTAGTTTGTTTAATCAATATTGCGTTTGCTACGGGCGACGTCGGCCCGTAAACAGGCTGACCAGGAACAGAATAATACCTACGACGAAGACAATTTTAGCTGCCCATGCCGCTGTACCCGCCAGTCCACCAAAGCCCAATGCGGCGGCAATTAACGCGATAACCAGAAAAATAATGCCCCAACGAAACATAAGCCTCTCCTTTACCATAGTTAATGTCGGCCGCTAAACGTGAGCGCTCAGGTCACTCACCGGCGATTTTCCAGAGTCGTTTTTATTTCGCCCGCAGGGCTAAGCCTGACGGGCGAGTGATGTTGCTTTACTTCGTTTTCAGATCGTTTTTAACGCTTTTCACACCATCAATCGCTTTCGCAATTGACTCAGCACGATCGCTTTGTGCCTGGTTCTCTACCGTACCGGACAGCTGTACCACGCCATCGGTGGTTTCAACTTTCACCATACGGGACGGCACGATGTCGTCAGCTAACAGTTTAGCTTTGATTTCGCTGGTGGTTGCTGCATCCCCGGCATAACCCTTCACCGAAGATTCTTTACTGTCACGTACGTGCAGTTTGTCGCTGACGGAGCTTACGCCTTCAACGCCTTTGGCCACTTTCACGGCCTCTTCAGCCTGGGTCTGGCTTTCAACGAAACCACTCAGGGTGACAACTTTGTTGTCGGTTTTGACGGAAATATCGGTGCTCTTGATGGCTTCATGATCCACCAGTGCGGCTTTCACTTTTGCTGTGATGGAGCTGTCATCCATGAAATTACCGACTTTATTCATAGAGCTATCGATTTTTTCCCCTGCGGTATTAGCGGTGTTTTGCGCTTTATCCATGGTGCTGGTTTCCGCCAGAGCAGAACCGCTTACCAGGACGCTACCTAACGTTACAGCCAGCAGAGTTTTAGAAATCTTCAGTCTTGTCATATTCATCGATTTATTCCTGTGTTTTGCCCGTTATTTGGGCGACATACTTCCCTAAATCTTGGTTTTATATATTGCGAATTAACACACGGGCGAAATGGAGAACCAGTGGACATGCATTGAACAGTTAATTCATCCACGCCCGGTGCTAAACACTGAGTTAAATATAGATCACAATTACGGAGGTGCATTCAGAATTGGGGAAAAAACGAACGAATAGCGAAAAATTGCGTTGAATTAAGAACATTCCGCAAGGGTTTAATAACACAGGGATTAAAGCAGAGCACGGCGGCTGCCGTGCTCTGAGAGGGAATTAATGCTCGCGGGTTTTGCGGAACTGAACGTCAGGATAACGCTCTTGCGTCAGGTTCAGGTTAACCATGGTCGGGGCGATATAGGTCAGGTTGTCGCCGCCGTCCAGCGCCAGCTGAATTTCGTTCTTACGCTTAAATTCTTCGAATTTCTTCACGTCTGAACACTCAACCCAGCGCGCGGTCGCCACGTTCACCGATTCGTAAATCGCTTCCACGTTGTACTCGCTTTTCAGGCGGGCAACGACCACGTCAAACTGAAGCACGCCCACCGCCCCAACGATCAGATCGTTGTTGGCGATTGGCCGGAACACCTGGACTGCCCCCTCTTCGGAAAGCTGTACCAGGCCTTTCAGCAGCTGCTTCTGCTTCAGCGGATCGCGCAGGCGAATGCGGCGGAACAGCTCCGGCGCGAAGTTCGGGATACCGGTGAACTTCATCATCTCGCCCTGCGTGAAGGTATCGCCGATCTGAATGGTGCCGTGGTTGTGCAGGCCAATGATGTCGCCCGGATAGGCTTCTTCCACGTGCGAACGGTCGCCCGCCATAAAGGTCAGCGCGTCGGAGATCACCACGTCTTTACCGATACGTACCTGACGCAGCTTCATGCCCTTCTCGTACTTACCGGACACCACGCGCATAAAGGCAACGCGGTCGCGGTGTTTCGGGTCCATGTTGGCCTGAATTTTAAAGACGAAGCCGGAGAACTTCTCTTCCTTCGCTTCCACTTCGCGCGTGTCGGTTTTACGCGGCATCGGCTGCGGCGCCCACTCAACCAGACCGTCGAGCATATGATCGACGCCGAAGTTACCGAGCGCGGTACCGAAGAAGACCGGGGTGATTTCACCGCTCAGGAACAGTTCTCTGTCGAACTCGTGAGACGCGCCTTTAACCAGCTCAAGCTCGTCGCGCAGCTGCGCGGCCAGCTCTTCACCGACGGCAGCGTCCAGCTCCGGGTTATCCAGACCTTTTACAATGCGCACTTCCTGAATGGTGTGGCCTTTACCGGTCTGATACAGATAGGTTTCGTCTTTATAGAGGTGGTAAACCCCTTTGAACAGCTTACCGCAGCCGATTGGCCAGGTGATTGGCGCGCAGGCAATCTTCAGCTCGTTTTCCACTTCATCCATCAGCTCCATCGGGTCGCGGATGTCACGGTCGAGTTTGTTCATAAAGGTGAGGATCGGCGTATCGCGCAGCCGGGTAACTTCCATCAGCTTGCGGGTACGATCTTCAACACCTTTCGCGGCGTCGATCACCATCAGGCAGCAGTCGACCGCCGTCAGGGTACGGTAGGTATCTTCGGAGAAGTCTTCGTGGCCCGGGGTGTCCAGCAGGTTCACCAGGCAGTCGTGATACGGAAACTGCATCACGGAGGTGGTAATCGAAATACCACGCTGCTTTTCCATCTCCATCCAGTCGGATTTTGCGTGCTGGCTGGAGCCACGGCCTTTCACCGTACCGGCGGTCTGGATCGCCTGTCCGAACAGCAATACCTTCTCGGTGATGGTCGTTTTACCGGCATCCGGGTGCGAGATAATGGCAAAAGTGCGGCGTTTGGCCACCTCTTGCAGATAAGGAGACAACGTCATAATCAAATCTTCTTAGGTAAGCGCGGCAGCAGGCCGCGCATCATGGAATACGAAAAATGCGGCTATTTTACCCATCAGCAGGGGGCAGGCAATCATTGTTTACACAGGAGCTGCTCCAGTTCGTTCAATGACGTAACGGTCCAGGTCGGCTCGATGCCTTCCGGCAGCACGCGACCGTGCGCGTTCAGCCAGACGGTCGACAGACCCGATCTCATACCACCAAGAATATCAGATTCTGCGGTATCCCCCACCATCAGCACGCGATCGCGGTCAGGATTTCCGGCCTGCGCCAGCGCATAATCGAAAATACGCGGATCCGGCTTCGGTACGCCTACCTCTTCGGAGATCACCAGCGCGTCGAAATGATCGCGCAGGCCGGTGCGCTCAAGGCGGATCTGCTGCAGGGCGGTAAAGCCGTTGGTGATGATCCCGAGCTTCACCTTCCCTTTCAGCGAATCCAGCAGAGAAACGGCACCGGGTAGCGGCGCGCAGATATCCGCCATTGCGTTGAGGAAGGCCTCGTTCAGCGCTCCCGGGCTGACCTTCAACCGTTCTGCCCACACGTCAAAACGCTGATGCTGAAGCTGTAACGCGGTGATGGCTCCGTTCTGGTAATCTACCCACAGCGGTTTGTTCACCGCCTGATAGTTCTGAAAATCTTCAGCGGTGAAGGTCACGCTATAGTCGAGAAACATCCGCTGCAGGCCACCGAACGAGTCAAACGTAAACAGCGTTTCGTCAGCGTCAAAGAAAATCCAGTCCCATTTCATCGTTACAACCTTATTTTTCGTTATCCAATCGGCAGAGCCATGATAATGGCGTCTTCACGTCCCTCTGCGGTGGGGTAGTAGTTACGGCGGATTGTCGCCTTGTTGAAGCCTAAGCTTTCATAGAGTGCGATGGCGGCGACATTCGACGCGCGCACCTCCAGCCACAGGGTGAAAACGTCACGGGTCTCAAGCTCGCGAATGAGGTGCTCAAGCAGTTCCCTGCCCAACCCGCGGCGTTGATAAGCAGGATCGACCGCGATATTAAACAGCGTCGCCTCGTCCAGAACGACCTGGGTAATGGCAAACGCGGCCATCGTACCGGCTACGTCCAGGCGGAGATTTAAATAGCGGTCGCCCTGATTGCTGGCAAACGTCTTTTCGCTCCACGGAAAGGCATGGGCGCGCGTTTCAATCGCGAACGCGGTGGACAGGTCAGCCGTCGTGAGGGAAGAAATCGTGTTCATATTCGCAAATTTGTTGCCATAGCGCGCAGCGCGCTTTTGGGTTGGCCTTCAGTTCATCCAGCGCCGGGGAGCTGATCTGGCTCCCTTCGAGGGGTAGCGCATCAACCGTCCCGATTCTCCAGCTGTTACAGCGGCTGTCAGGAGGAAGCATCGCGACGCTTTCGGGCGCCAGCTGTAGTACCTGATCGGCCGTCAACTTCAGGCTGCGAAGGACATCTCCGATAAGGGGGTCATTCAGGGCAGGCAGCGCTTCTGCCACCATCACCAGGCGGACATGCTCAGGGATGGAGATTGCGATTTCGCCGCGCAACGCCGTCGGGCGACGCAAAGCCCACTGGGTGATGCCCAGCTGCTGCAGCTGCCAGTCTCGTCGGGATGTCATAGCGAAAACTCCTGTCTCTCAGGCGCGCAAATATAGCAAATGTGTCGAAACTGCGCCATCTACCTACTATAATCCCCGCCTGAGTTTATTGAGGAACAATTCATGTCTGCATTTACCCCGGCAAGTGAAGTCTTGCTGCGTCACAGTGATGATTTCGAAGAAAGCCGTATTCTGTTTGCCGGAGATATGCAGGATGACCTGCCCGCGCGTTTCGACTGTGCTGAAAGCCGTGCCCACACCCAATACTATCACCACTGGCAGGTGCTGAGCCGCCAGATGGGCGAGCGCGCGCGCTTTAGCCTGGCGGCGGAGCAGAGCGATATTGCTGACTGCGACACGCTGATTTACTACTGGCCGAAGAACAAACCGGAAGCCCAGTTCCAGCTGATGAACCTGCTTTCTCTGCTGCCGATCGGCTGCGATATTTTCGTTGTCGGGGAGAACCGCAGCGGCGTGCGCAGCGCGGAGCAGATGCTGGAGGATTACGCGCCGCTGACCAAAATCGACAGCGCCCGCCGCTGCGGCCTGTATCACGGGCGTCTGGAAAAACAGACCGCCTTTGATGCCAACGCCTTCTGGGACGAGTACCAGCTTGACGGCCTGACCATTAAAACCCTGCCGGGCGTATTCAGCCGTGACGCGCTGGATACCGGCAGCAAGCTGCTGCTTTCTACCCTGACGCCACATACCAAAGGCAAGGTGCTGGACGTGGGCTGCGGCGCGGGCGTGCTTTCAACGGTTCTCGCCAGCCACTCGCCAAAAGTTCGTTTAACCCTGTGTGACGTGAGCGCCCCGGCGGTAGAGGCCAGCCGCGCCACGCTTGCAGCTAACGGCATTGAAGGCGACGTGATTGCCAGCAACGTCTTCTCCGACGTGACCGGCCGCTTTGACATGATCATCTCTAACCCACCGTTCCACGACGGAATGGAGACCAGCCTGGAAGCCGCGCAGGCGCTGATCCGCGGCGCAACCCGCCACCTCAACAGCGGCGGTGAGCTGCGTATCGTGGCAAACGCCTTCCTGGCCTACCCGAAAGTGCTGGATGAGACCTTTGGCTTCCACGAAGTGATCGCCCAGACTGGCCGCTTTAAGGTCTATCGCACCGTAATGACGCGCCAGGCGAAAAAGTAAGACTCGCCCTGCACCGGCGATGGCTGACGCTGCCATCGCCCATTTTTGCAGCAATCAAAACAACGCGCGCATTTTTCTGTTGACGTAAAGCTGAAAACATCTAGAATGCGCCTCCGTGGTTACGATACTTTTACAGTATCGATGGTATGCGAAGGTGGCGGAATTGGTAGACGCGCTAGCTTCAGGTGTTAGTGTCCTTACGGACGTGGGGGTTCAAGTCCCCCCCCTCGCACCATAAATCACGTTGATATTGCTCGCACTGGGCGAAGGTGGCGGAATTGGTAGACGCGCTAGCTTCAGGTGTTAGTGTCCTTAGGATGTGGGGGTTCGAGTCCCCCCCCTCGCACCAACGAGGCGATATCAAAAAAAGTAAGATGACTGTGCGAAGGTGGCGGAATTGGTAGACGCGCTAGCTTCAGGTGTTAGTGTCCTTACGGACGTGGGGGTTCAAGTCCCCCCCCTCGCACCAATTATCTTACATCCCTTCAGCAGCACCTCTGGTTTTCCCTTTTATTTCAAACTCATCATAATGACCAGTATTGCACTGACCAGCGCAACGCATGACGGCAGCAGCACGTAATGCCGTAACTGCTTGTGCCATATCATCGCGGACGTCACCAGCAGTCCTGAAACAATCATTGCTTTCCATACATCAATGGGGAGATCGGCGAACGTCAGGCCACCGATGATGAAGCCGGGCAGCAAAATACCCCACCCGCTTCCCAGCGCTTTGCTCAACATGGTTTAACCTCTCGCATCGATAATGATAACCAATATCATATGATAGTAATTATCACTTGTCAGCATGCGAAGCAAGAAATAGCACCGACAATTTGCTTTCCTATAATGACAGAGAATGTGTAAGGTGATAAATTGCCCACCTGTTAACTTCTCATAAAGTTTTTCTGATAATAAAAATTCAATTGAGTTGCATCTAATATTACATAACAACACCTTGCTTCTTGTTTTAATTGAGTTTTAATAAAAACGCACGCATATGACATCACAAACCTGGCGGTCTTTAGTCGATAAGAAATATCAATTATCTTTACGTTTGTTCTTATTTCTGAATGCCGCATCCGCCCTGTTCTCGGTAACAAACCCGCTGTATTCCGTTCGCGTGTTATCCGTTCCCCTGTTTGCGGTATTTATTTTCAGCTCAGGCTTACTTATCTGGCACTGGAAAAACTGCGCGCGAAAAATAAATATCCCTGTTGTTTCAGGTATTTTCGGGTTTTTATGGGCCTGGCAGATCGTCTCTAAATTTTCGTTAATTACGCACGATCACGCGAATTTTTTAATGATGGCCCTATTAACGGTGCTTTTTATAGGGTCTCTGGCGTTTGCCAGTAATATCAAGGCATTTACGCTCCATTCATTTCCCGCTTTTATTGCCTGCCTGTGGCTTAGCGATTCCGAATACTGGCTGCGAATGGCGTATTCTTTCGCCCTGCCGGTGGTGGCCATCGGCATTCATCACGTTCTTCAGCGGCGCAACGACCGTTTCGCCCAGGAACTCCTCTCCGAACTGCTGGAGGAGCGCGAAACCCTGACCGATCTCAGCATGATGGATCCGCTCACCGGCCTGTATAACCGCCGCGGGCTGCAAAGCCGGCTGGAGAATCTTCCCACCCCGGACAGCGGCGAGCACTTTGTGCTGCTGATGGATATCGACCACTTCAAAGCCTACAACGACCATTACGGCCATATGATGGGCGATCAGGCCTTAATCAGAGTCTCGGCTGCGATCCGCGACGCCGTGCGTTCACGCGATATTGTCGCCCGCTTCGGTGGAGAAGAATTTATGGTGCTGCTCAGTAATATCCCGATTGAGCAAGCGCGGCAGACGGCGGAACGCATCCGGCAGAAGGTGTACGACCTTAAGATCCCGCACATGTTTAATGAAAGCGTCGCCACCAACGTGACCATCAGTATCGGCATCGCCATGTTTGAAGGCGAAGACGTGGAAGGCGCGCTGGCGAAGGCGGATAAAGCCCTCTACGAAGCCAAGCATATGGGACGCAACAGCATATTGCTGAGCGAGGAGCTGCACACCGCCTGACGGCGCGTTCACAGAGCCAGGATAAAAGTCTTGCGCTCGGTTTTATCTATAGTTAGGATTGGCAATCATTATCATTTAGATTTGTAATCCACACTATGGCTACTCGTACCGCACACATCGTTGAGCCCTTACTCTGGCGAGCACCGCTCTCCGCCGGGGAGACAACGCTTGCGGATGCCATACGCGAGAAAATTGCCGTTACCCGCGCCCACCTGCTGGATTTCATCAAGCTGGATGAAGCGCCTCCGCACCATGCGCTGACGCTGGCGCAGTGGCAGCGCCCTGCCGAGCTTCGCTCGCTGCTGGCAACCTATTCCGACCATATTTACCGTAATCAACCGACGCTTGCGCGGGAAAACAAACCGCTGCTCTCCCTCTGGGCACAGTGGTACATCGGGCTGATGGTTCCCCCGGTCATGCTGGCATTGTTGACCCAGGAAACCGTGCTCGACCTGTCGTCAGAACATTTTCACGTCGAATTTCATGAAACCGGGCGCGCCGCCTGTTTCTGGATCGACGTCCATGAAGATCCGAGCGCGATTCACCTTTCCGCGCAGGCGCGTATGGAAATGCTGATCGCCAGAGCGCTGGTTCCGGTCGTTGACGCGCTGGAAGCGACGGGCGAGATCAACGGCAAGCTGATCTGGAGTAATACCGGGTATCTTATCCACTGGTATTTAACCGAGATGAAGCCGCTGCTTGGCGACGAGAAAGTGGAGGCGCTGCGCCAGAGCTGTTTCTTTGCCAAACAGCTTTCGGATGGGCGCGATAATCCTCTTTACCGCACCGTGGTCCCGCGCGAGGGGCTTCTGGTCCGTCGCACCTGCTGCCAGCGCTATCGCCTGCCGGATGTACAGCAGTGCGGCGACTGCACGCTGAAATAGTCGGGCGGGAGCGTAATCCCTCTCGTTAAACAACGCTGAAAGCGGCAACCGACGCTGCCGCTTTGCGTTTACTCAGGCAATCTGCTGATTTTCCTCTTCCGCGTTACGCTGTGCTTCTTCCGCTTCCTGCTGGAGGAGCTGTTTCTCGTACACCTTGAAGAACGGGAAGTAGATGATGGCTGAAACGCAGGCCAGCACCAGCACCAGAATAGCGGCACGGAAATCCCAACCCAACGCCCAGGCTGCACCAACCGGAGCCGGCGCCGTCCACGGCACAACGGAAATCACGCGGCCAATCAGATCGAACTTCATCGCCGCCCACGCCAGCACGGCGTTAACCATCGGCGCCAGCAGGAAAGGAATGAAGAAGACCGGGTTCATCACAATCGGCGTACCAAAAATGACCGGTTCATTGATGTTGAAAATGCTTGGCACCACGCTCAGGCGGCCAATCGAGCGCAGGTGCGCGGAGCGGCTGCGCAGGTAGCAGAACACCAGCCCCATCGTCGCCCCTGACCCGCCGATCACGATAAAGAACGTCCAGAAGGCTTCCATGAAGATGTGCGGCAAAGGCAGGCTCGCCGCAAGCGCGGTCTGGTTAGCCCCCAGATTTGTCAGCCAGAACATTTGCAGCATCCCGGATACAATCGCGGCGCCGTGGATCCCGGCAAACCACAGCAGGTGCCCAATCAGCACCGCCAGCAGTATCGCAGGCAGAGAGTCAGCGGCGGACACCAGCGGTTTAAAGATCGACATAATCGCCTGCGGGATCAGCATACCGAACTGCGACTGAATCAGCAGGCTCAGCGGATAGAGCGTCAGCACCACCACCAGCACCGGAATCAGCAGATCAAACGAGTTTTTGATCATCGGTGGAACCTGGTCCGGCAGGCGAATCCCGATGTTGTGTGCTTTCAGGAAGCGCATCATCTCAACGCAGTAGATCGCCACCAGAATCGCGGTAAAAATACCGGTTCCGCCGAGGCTATCAACCGGCAGCGTGCCCTTGGTTTTAGGGGCTGCCACCAGCAGAAACGCCATCAGCGACAGCATCGCGCACATAAACGGATCCAGCTGATGCGTTTTAACGTAATGCTTGCCCAGGTTATAGGCGATGGCCGCGCAGATATAGAGGGACATCACGCCCATCGTCATATCAAACGGCGTCAGAATTTGGCCTTCAAACTGCTTCGCCATATCCAGCCAGGCGCGAGCAAAGCCCCACGTGGTATCAGGCGAAAAAGGTGGGTAAGCAAACACTAACAAGAATGAGCCTACAATCATGAACGGCATCGCCGAGATAAATCCGTCACGAATAGCCATAACATGACGCTGGGAAGAGATCCGCCCGGCAATCGGACTGACGTAATTCTCAACGAAACGGAAAATCAGATTAAACGCAGCATGGTTGGCAGACATATCAGATCTCCTTTCAGACGTTCGTTTCAGGCGTGTTCACGCCACACGCTGTGCCATAAATCCACTTCACAACCTTGCCGGATCGTGTACCAGCGGTACTGCTCAAACGGATTGGTTTCATAATTAGCTCTTATTATTAGATACAGGGGAAGTTACACCCTCAGTATTAATCTCTGCATCACGCTCTGCAACCGGTTACTGTAACCGGTTTCTGTGAATGTGAAGGCGATCCAGAAATCGCCCCTGACGGATATTTGTTACTTAAGGGATATTTACAGCGACTAATTTGTTGTGACAGATTACGCAGGATATTTGTCAGGAGGAATCAATGAGTTTGCAGTCTGTACAGCAGTTTTTTGCCGACAACGCTCCGGATATAGAGATCATTGAGCTTAACCAAAGCACGGCGACCGTTGCGCTGGCTGCGGCCGCGCACAACGTTGAGCCAGGCCAAATTGCCAAGACCCTGTCGCTGAAAATTAAGAATGACGTGATTCTGGTGGTCGCCAAAGGGGATGCGCGTCTGGATAACAAAAAGCTCAAAGAGACATTCGGCGCAAAAGCCCGCATGCTCAGCAGTGATGAAGTGGTTACCCTGACGGGCCATCCTGTCGGCGGCGTCTGCCCTTTCGGACTGGAGAATCCTCTTTCGGTTTATTGTGACATCACGTTAAAACAGTACGCGGAAGTGTTACCCGCAGCGGGTGCCATCCACAGTGCGGTGAGAATATCGCCCGACAGGATGGCGGAACTGACCGCGGCAAAATGGGTAGATGTCTGTATCTGAACGTTGCGCCAGAAGTGCTCTGGCGCATCACGCGTTTCTATGAGAATGACGGAACGGTGAGAGCGGAACGACGCACTTCCCGCGCGGGAAGATGCGCGAGGATATCCGCCGCATCCAGTAACCCCACGTCAGAATTGACGCCCAGCTTTACCATCGCGTTAAACTTGTGCGCGCGGATGGTTTTGATATTGCGCTCAAGCTGTGCCGCTATTTCAGGTATCGAATAGCCAGACGACATGTAACGCAGTATTGCCCGCTCCGTTGGGCTCAGCATGCGGTTCTGGTTCACGCACCAGTGATTATAAATATTGTCATTCACCCGATGCGTCTCGCTGAGCAGCGTCCCAAGCTCCTCAACCAGCTGCTTCAGCGGAACCGATTTACTGATTATCCCATGCAGCTGGGACGGCGACAGATGGCTCACCAGCCTCGCCTCCATCTCATCCGAAACCAGCACGATACGCTGAACGCCGCCGTGAGTGAAGGTAAGGTCACGCAAGCATGCCAGACAGTTTCGGCGCTCCTCACGCGCATCGGACAAAGAATAGATTACCGCAAAAAATGAGGTATCAGAGAGCGCCGCTTTAAAGCTGTCGAATCCGCTAAACAGGTGCACCTGATAATGGCGCAGGGCCGGCATCGCAAAAAGATGCTTCAGCCCCACGGCGCTCATTGAGCAGCTTTCGATGACGGCGATATGTCCTGGTGCAGTGGTTTTTTCCATTCCTCAAACTCTCCATAAGCCGACATTAAACTGAGTTCTCGCATTCCCTGGGTACTGCTAATCCAGGCGTACATATCGGCATTGCTGCGAAGCGATAAACGGCGCATGGCACTGTTTTTCTGTGCGCTGATCGTTTTATTACTTTTCTTCAGCAGCGTCGCAATTTGGTTAATTCCCCAGCCCTTGCCTAACAGACGTAAAACCTTGCGTTCAGAGTGGGTGAGCGCAATCATTTGCTCACTCTCTTCTTCAATATCGGGATTTTCCGGCATTAATAGCGTCTGGCTTATTCGCTCAGCACGTTCGCTGCCCGCGCGAATGGCGTTAATCACGCCTTCAATAGGCTCCATATCCGACAGTAAGGTGCTTTCCGGACGCATAAGTAGCTCAACCGCCAGCGGATAAAGAGGACGAGAGACGAGGAAAATCCAGTGAATATCCCTGTATTGATTCATTAATCCATAATATTGCTCAAGCGTGCCGCGCGGATTACGGTACTCCCCTGAAATATCGGCAATCACAACCCCAGCACGACGCAATTGAAGTAGCGTTAACTCCTGCATGGAACGGCAGTACGTCAACTCAAATTCCGGAAAATGGCGGGCCATTAAGCCACCCAGCCCATTTTGCATAACCGGTACTCTACTAATCACCACTCCGTGTTTACCATTCAATGGCAACATAGACCCTCCATGTCATTAATTCATTATTTAAGAACGAGCTAACCCTACGAGATAAAACATATTTGCATCCCTAAGAACAAAACGGCTTAATACTCGTAAACGATATAAATGTCATATAGGTTAAGAAACGCCCAATACAGGCTTAATATCGCATAAAGACTATCGAAATTTAATTGAAGTTGCCTTAAAAGATCGAAAATATGAAATTAGAAATACTTAATATATTGCTTTTATAAATCCTTATTTCATATTCATTAGGCAAATAATAAGCCTGTCCCCTCCCGGCGCTAACCACGCCACCGATCGCATAAAAGTTGATCTGGCCCAGCGCAATGGGCCCTGCACTTTGTGTTAAAAGTAAGCAATCTCTCTTCTCTTCAGGGCATTACATGCAGGCAGATCGGTCTACGCAGCGAGCTACCACGCGGCTATGTATTCAGTGCGGGCTTTTTCTCTTACAGCACGGAGCAGAAAGCGCCCTCGTCGAAGAACTTTCCACGCGCCTTGGGCTGGCGCTGGGGATGGACAGCGTCGAAAGCTCCATCTCGTCAAATGCCATTGTGCTGACCACCATTAAAGACGGGCAGTGCCTCACCTCGACCCGTAAGAATCACGACCGCGGCATTAACATGCACGTCGTAACGGAGGTGCAGCACATCGTGATCCTCGCCGAGCATAAGCTGCTCGATCTTCATGAGATTGAAAAACGTTTCAATCAAATCAAGCCGCTTCGCTACCCGCGCTGGCTGGTTGTGCTGATGGTAGGGCTCTCCTGCGCCTGTTTCTGCAAGCTCAATAACGGCGGCTGGGACGGCGCCGTCGTGACCTTCTTTGCCAGCAGCATCGCGATGTATGTCCGCCAGCTGTTAACGCACAGGCAGCTGCATCCGCAGATTAACTTCTGCATAACGGCCTTTGTGGCGACAACCGTCTCCGGCCTGCTCCTGCGCCAGCCCGTCTTCGCCAGCACGCCTACGGTTGCGATGGCCGCCAGTGTGCTGCTGCTGGTGCCGGGGTTTCCCCTCATCAACGCCGTCGCCGATATGTTTAAAGGCCATATCAACACCGGTCTGGCGCGCTGGGCGATAGCCAGCCTGCTAACGCTGGCGACCTGTATCGGGGTCGTAATGGCCATGACGATGTGGGGGTTACGCGGATGGGCGTAATTGATTTTCTGCTCGCACTGGCGCAGGACATGCTCCTGGCAGCCCTACCCGCCGCTGGATTTGCGATGGTGTTTAACGTCCCACAGCGGGCGTTACCCTGGTGCGCGCTGCTCGGCGCCATTGGTCACGGCTCGCGTATGGCGATGATGACCGCTGGCTTTAATATCGAATGGTCGACGTTTATCGCCGCCATGCTGGTCGGAAGCATTGGTATTCAATGGTCCCGCTGGTATCTGGCACACCCGAAAGTGTTTACCGTGGCGGCAGTCATTCCCATGTTTCCCGGCATTTCGGCCTATACCGCAATGATTTCCGCCGTAAAAATCAGCCACTTTGGCTACAGCGAACCGCAAATGATCCTGCTGCTGAGTAACTTCCTCAAAGCCTCGTCAATCGTGGGCGCGCTCTCCATCGGCCTGTCGATTCCCGGCCTGTGGCTTTACCGCAAGCGTCCACGCGTTTGATAAAATCGCTTGCAATTATATCGCGCACTATCTATATTCATCCCATGGACGCAAAAATGAACGACACCACCGACGCGCTACTGCTGGATAACCAGCTCTGCTTCGCCCTTTATTCGGCGAACCTGGCGCTTAACAAGCTGTACCGGCAGCTGCTGGCACCGCTGAACCTGACCTACCCGCAATACCTGGTGATGCTGGTGCTGTGGGAGCAGGATGATATTACGGTGTCAGACATCGGCGAGCGGCTGTTCCTGGATTCCGCCACGCTAACGCCCCTGCTGAAGCGCCTGGAAAGCGCAGGATTGATCCTCCGCCAGCGTTCCCGTCAGGATGAACGTCAGGTCGCCGTGACCCTGAGCGACGCGGGCCGCAAGCTGCAACAGCAGGCCGTAGCCATCCCACACGCCGTGGGTTGTGCTGCGCAGTGTGATACCGACACCATGCTGGCGCTCAAGCAACAGCTCGAACTGCTTCGCCAGCAGCTGCATCGCGCGTAAGGCTATACTTTACGCGTCTTTATTTACCTTAAAACATCGCACGCTATTTAATAGCGCACTTAAATACAAGATGAGGAACCTGCCATGTCTTTAGAAAAAGTTGTCTACACTGCCAAAGCCAAAGCAACCGGGGGCCGCGACGGCCGCGCAACCTCTTCCGATGGCGTTCTGGACGTCAAGCTGGGCGTGCCAAAAGAGATGGGCGGCATGGGTGGCGAAGTGACTAACCCTGAACAGCTGTTCGCCGCGGGCTACTCCGCCTGCTTCCTGGGTGCGATGAAGTTCGTTGCGGCACGCGATAAGTTCGCGCTGCCAAAAGACGCCTTTATTGAAGGTGAAGTCGGCATTGGCCCGCTACCGACCGGTTTTGGTATCGAAGCGAAGCTGAACATCCACGTTGAGGGGATGGACGCAGCGGAAGCCAAAAAGCTGGTGGATGCAGCGCACATCGTCTGCCCTTACTCTAACGCGACGCGCGGCAATATCGACGTGACGCTGAACATCATCGCGTAATCAGCCTCTGTGACTGTAGCCCCGGTACGCGTAGCGCTACCGGGGAAATCCTCTCCTTTCCTGCCCTCTCTCTGTGCTACCATAACCCTCAATCACGCCCGTAGTAATAAGTTGAGAAAGTGTTATGTCCTCCAGAATTCTGACCACCAGCATTGCTGGCATTGATGCCTTTATGCGCGATCCTCGCGGTGTGTTGACGCACGCCGAAGGCGGCACGCTCGCGGTATTTGCCGACAACGCCCCGGCGTTTTACGCGGTTACGCCGGAACGTCTGGCGCAGCTTCTGGATATTGAAGCGCGGCTGTCGCGCCCGGCGAGTGACGTCACGCTGGACAATCAGTTTTTTGATGAACCCACCAGCACCCCGGTAGCCGTTCCGATGGGTAAATTCCCCATGTACGCCGGGTGGCAGCCGGACGCCGATTTTCAGCGCCAGGCGGCACTCTGGGGGATTGCCCTCTCGCAGCCCGCGACGCCGGAAGAGCTGGCGGCCTTTACCGCCTACTGGCAGGCTGAAGGGAAAGTATTCCATCACGTTCAGTGGCAGCAAAAGCTCGCACGAAGCCTGCAAATCAACCGCGCCAGCAGCAACGGCCAGCCAAAGCGTGATATTAATGCCTTTTCAGAACCGGATAAAAAAATCCCTGATGGATTCCGAGGTGCGAAATGAAAAACGTCGGCGACCTGATGAAGCGCTTGCAGAAGATGATGCCAGCCAACGTGAAGCCCGCCTTCACCACGGGCGAAGAGCTGCTGGCGTGGCAAAAAGAGCAGGGTGAAATCCGCGCGGCTGCCCTCGCCCGCGAAAACCGCGCGATGAAAATGCAGCGCACCTTTAACCGCTCGGGCATTCGTCCGCTGCACCAGAACTGCTCCTTCGAGAACTACAAGGTTGAGTCGCAGGGGCAGATGAACGCGCTTAGCCAGGCGCGCCAGTACGTGGACGAATTCGACGGCAACATCGCCAGCTTCATCTTTAGCGGAAAACCCGGTACCGGGAAAAATCACCTCGCGGCCGCTATCTGCAACGAGCTGCTGCTGCGCGGGAAGTCTGTGCTGATTATCACCGTGGCAGATATTATGTCCGCCATGAAGGACACCTTCAGCAACCGCGAAACCAGTGAAGAACAGCTGCTGAACGATCTGAGCAACGTAGATCTGCTGGTCATCGACGAGATCGGCGTCCAGACGGAATCCCGCTACGAAAAAGTGATCATTAACCAGATTGTCGATCGCCGTTCATCGTCGAAACGCCCAACCGGCATGCTGACGAACCACAATATCGACGAGATGACCCGGCTCCTGGGCGAGCGGGTTATGGATCGCATGAAGTTGGGCAACAGCCTGTACGTCATCTTCGACTGGGACAGCTACCGCAGCCGCGTCACCGGCAAAGAGTATTAAGATATTTCCAGGGAATACCGGTGGAGCGGAGGTATATACTGGACTCCCCTCCGGCTCAAAACGGACCTTTTCGGGTAAACCATTATGAAAAAACAGTTTCTTATCAGCGTTATTTCTGGCGTTCTGCTGGTGACGGGCGCAGCGCAGGCCGCGTCATGGCAGGAGTCGCTCTCCAGCGCAGCAGGTGAGCTTACCAAACAGAGCAGCGGCACCCAGGGCGGTCTTTCCGCGTCATCCCTCACCAGCCTGCTGGGTAACAGCTCCCAGAGCCTGAGCGCCGGTACGATGAACAACGCGGCGGGTATCCTGGAATACTGCGCGAAGCAGAAGCTGGCTTCCGTAACCGATACCGAAAACATCAAAAATCAGGTGTTGGGTAAGCTTGGCCTGGACACCCAGGAGCAGAAGGCGGACACCAACTATATGGACGGCATTCAGGGCCTGCTGAACGCGCAAAACGGCCAGCAGCTTAACCTCAGCACCCTGGGCAACTCCTCTCTGGCGAAACAGGTGAAAACCAAAGCCTGCGATCTGGTGCTGAAACAGGGCGTTAATTTCCTCTCCTGATCGCCCCCCCTTTTCGGCCCCTACACGCCCGGTTTCTCAGGTAAGTTTGAAACCGCGGCGTGAAGCGCACCTTTTTACGCCTCGCCACCGCCTCAGCATCCGTATGCCACGATGCGACGGCTTTCAAATAAACGATTTTATAAACCAAATCCTAACAACAGCACACTTTCGTGACACTAAAATTGCAGCTATACGACATCGCAATTACATTGTCTTACCCAAAAAATAATCAGTTAGCCGGCCGAGCGTCCGGCATGATGAGGATGTGCTGTTGTCAGAGTTAATGTCCCTTGTCCTTTTTCTGGCTTCGATTGGCGTTTACGCCTGGAAAGCCGGTCGTCACACCTGGTGGTTTGTTGCCACCCTGGCGGTGCTCGGCATTTTTATTATTTTGAACATTACGCTATATGCCAGCGATTACTTTACCGGCGACGGTATTAACGACGCCGTGCTCTACACCCTCACCAACAGCCTGACCGGCGCGGGCGTTGGTAAGTACATACTTCCCGGTCTGGGGCTGGTGGTCGCGCTGGTTGGCATCTTCGCCGCGCTGGCCTGGGTGCTGCGCCGTCGCCGCCACCGTCCACATCATCATGGCTACAGCCTGCTGGCGCTGTGTCTGGCGCTGGCCTCCGTCGACGCCAGCCCGGCCTTTCATCAGATTACCGAGCTGGTAAAATCTCAGTCGCGCGATGGCGATCCGGACTTTGCCGCGTATTACAAAGAGCCATCGAAGAAGATCGACAACCCCAGGCTCAACCTGGTCTATATCTACGGCGAGAGCCTGGAGCGCACCTATTTTGATAACGAGGCTTTCCCGAACCTGACGCCGGAGCTGGGCGCGCTGAAGAACGAAGGCCTCGACTTCAGCCACACCATGCAGCTGCCCGGTACGGATTACACCATTGCCGGAATGGTGGCCTCCCAGTGCGGCATTCCCCTGTTTGCCCCGTTTGAAGGAAACGCCTCCGCCTCGATGTCGAGCTTCTTCCCACAAAACGTTTGTCTTGGCGATATCCTGAAAAACTCGGGCTATGAGAACTACTTCATGCAGGGGGCCAACCTGCGCTTTGCCGGGAAAGACGTGTTTCTGAAGTCCCACGGTTTCGATCATCTTTATGGTTCAGAAGAGCTGAAAACCACCGTGGCCGATCCGGCTTACCGCAACGACTGGGGCTTTTACGACGACACCGTGCTGGATGAAGCCTGGAAGAAATTCGAGGAGCTTTCCCGCGCCGGTAAACGCTTTTCGCTGTTTGCGCTGACCGTCGACACGCACCACCCGGATGGCTTCGTCTCGCGCACCTGCAAGCGTCAGCGCTACGACATCGACGGCAAAAACAACACCTCGTTCAGCGCCGTGACCTGTAGCCAGGAGCACATCGCGGCGTTCGTTGAGAAAATCAAAGCATCGCCTTACTTCAAAAATACGGTCATCGTCGTCTCGTCAGACCATCTGGCAATGAAAAATAGCGCCTGGGACGAGCTGAGCAAGCGGGATCGCAGCAACCTGTTCTTTGTGCTGCGCGGCGACCAGCCCCGGCAGGAGGTTATCGCCACCAAACGTAACTCGATGGACAACGGCGCGACGGTGCTGGATATTCTGGGCGGCGATAACTTTATTGGCCTGGGCCGCAGCACGCTGTCGGGGCAATCCCTGTCGGAAATCTTCCTCAACATGAAGGAAAAAATCCTCGCCTGGAAGCCGGACATCATCCGTCTGTGGAACTTCCCGAAAGAGATACAGGATTTCACCATCGATCGGGATAAAAAAACGATCGCCTTTTCCGGCAGCCATTTCCGCCTGCCGCTGCTGCTGCGGGTGTCAGACAAGCGCGTCGAGCCGCTGCCTGAAAGTGAATACTCTGCGCCACTGCGCTTCCAGCTGGCGGATTTCGCCCCGCGCGATAACTTCGTCTGGGTCGACAGGTGCTACAAAATGGGGCAGCTCTGGTCGCCTCAGCTGTCACTCTCCACCGACTGGTGCGTCTCTCAGGGGCAGCTCGGCGGTAAGCAGACCGTACAACACGTCAGTAAACCAGTGTGGCAGGGTAAAACCGCGTTCAGGGATACGGTTATTGATACCGCACGCTATCAGCGCAACGTCGATCTGCTGAAGGTCGTCGACAACGATATTCGTTACAAAGCGGACAGCTTCATCTTTAACGTAGCCGGCGCGCCGGAGGAGGTGAAGCAGTTCAGCGGTATTTCACGTCCTGAATCGTGGGGGCGCTGGTCCAACGCGCAGTTGGGCGATGAGGTGAAAATCGAATATAACGAGCCGCTGCCGGAGAAATTCGACCTGGTGATCACCGCCCGGGCATTTGGCCCTAACGCCAATAGGCCCGTACCGGTACGCGTGGGCGATCGGGAGCAGACGCTGACGCTGGGGAACGAGGTCAGCACTCACACGCTGCACTTCGAGAACCCCTCGCGCAGCAATACGCTGGTCATTGTGCCGCCAGACCCGCAGGCCACAAACGAAGGGAATATTCTCGGCCACTCTCCGCGCAGGCTGGGCATTGGCATGGTGGAGATCAAAATCGTCAGTAAAGCCGGCTAATGATGCAGCGCCCGGCCAAAAGCCGGGCGCTTATGAAAATAAATAATCCTATAAAAACCTTATAAATTAGCTAAAAACACCATATTTAAGCCTTTTTATTTTATAAATATCCCGCCAAAGCCGTAATTCATAAGATATGCAGCTCCTTAATACACCGCGAGGAGTGACGCACTTTTATCATGCTAACCGGCTATAAGTTCGAATCCATCCGGGCGCTGCGCAGTGAAATAGTGATTGCGTGGGAGGTATTGTCCACGGCCAAGCCTCACGTCAATCTCGAAGACTACTTTTGCGCAATGCCCGCGACGCAGCGTAAAGCGCATTTCTTTGCGCAGCTTCGTCATGCCATGTTGCGCGAAGAAGGCAAAAAATATTATCTCAACGCGACATCGGATTTGCTGCTGGAAACGGACTTCCTCGACAGGCTGAAAGAAGAAACGCCCCGTCCGGAGAGGCTTGCTATCGAAGTTACCGATCTTCATCGCATCGTACAGCTTGATGATGACAAAAGCCGGGCCCTGCGGATATGCATCGCCACGCTGCATCAGCGGGGTATCGAAGTGTGGGCTGACGACGTCTGCGAAGATCTCATTCCGGCTCTGCTTGCCAGCCAGATCCGCTTCTGCGGCGTCAAAATTGACAAGCATACTTTCTGGAGCGGCCGCATCGAGCAGGAAAAGTTTCTGCACCTCACCCGCCAGTGCAAGCGTCTCGCCAGTAAGGTGTTGATAGAGGGTATCGAAACCGCGGGTGATTTCGCGCTGGCCCGCGCCAGCGCGGCCGATTACGGCCAGGGCTACCTGTGGGGCAACTCATGACGCCCTGCATTATCAACGCGGGCTTTCGGGTCATCATCCTGAGCGAAAACGCGTATTTATGCCTTGGGCTCAGGTCGATTATCGCTACCGCCGTCGCCCCACGTCCCGAGATTTACTGGATTAACGACGTTAATCCCGAAGGGCTTCTGCACCTGCAGGAGCACCTCCTGAATACCCGCGCCGGGTCAGACTGGCTGGTCTTTACCGATGCGGCCCGCGTGGATGAGATTAACGCTTTCCTGCGCGGCGAGCGCGCCAGAGTGGTGGCGGACAATCTGACGCTTGCTCAGCTGAGCCGCTGCTTTAGCGACACGACATACTCTTTCGAAAACCTCGCCACGCTCACGTATCAGGAGATGCGGGTTTGCATGCTGTTTCACAAAGGATTCAGCCCGGTTCGTATCGCACAGGTCTTTGGTAAGTCACCTAAAACGATTTACACCCACAAGCGTAACGCGATGAACAAATTTTGCTGCCAGAACCTGGCGGAATTCCATCGAAAACTCTGCCTGCTGGACGCTCAGCTCTCATCTCTGTAATTGCACCGTTAACCACGTTAGGAAATAAGATCATGAGAATTATCCCCACTGTTGTATGTTGTTCGGTTCTCCTGCTTCCTGCCGCTGCGATCGCAGCAGACAGCACCGCAAGCGCGACGATGCACGTCTCGCTCGAGGTGGTTAAATCCTGCACCCTCAACGCCAACGACCTTAACTTCTCGCGCCACGGTTCGGATGAAACCAGTGAAATTCAGGCCAAAACCCAGGTCGATATCGTCTGTACCAACGGTACGCCGTTCACGCTCTCCGCGACCAGCAACGATAGCAGCGAAAACGGCACCTTCTGGCTGAAGCCGGATAACGGCGAAACGGGCGCCCAGAAAATTGCCTGGAAACTGTTTGCTGACGAGGGCAAACAGACGCAAATCACCGGCACGGATGGGCTCACCGATACCGGCAACGGCATGAAACAGGAAGAGACGCTGTACGGTGTTATTGATGCAGGCGCCCTGACGGCCGCGCAGGCAGGCACCTATAGCGACGATATCACCTTAAACCTGGTGTACTGATCGTGCGACGCTATCTTCCCTGCTTCATTATCTGGCTCATGATGCTGGCGCTGCTGTCACGCTACGCGCTGGCCGCCACGCTTCAGGTCGCCCCTGTAACGCTCGATCTCCAGAGCGGGCAAAGAGCAACGGCGGTTTACCTCACTAACAGCGGGAAATCGGCCATCCATGCGCAGATACGGGTGTACGAGTGGAGCCAGAAAAACGGTAAAGACGTCCTGGCCGCCACCGAGGAGGTGGTCAGCAGCCCGGCGATGACCTCGCTGGCGCCGGGCCAGCAGCAGCTGGTGCGTATTATCGTCATGCGGCCGGGCCTGAATGAACAGGAGCAAAGCTACCGGCTAGTCATCGATGAGCTGCCGGATGCAGCGGCCCGCGCGGCCAGCCCCAACGCGGTGCATTTCCTGCTGCGCTACTCAATTCCGGTCTTCATTGCCGGAAACCAGACAGCGCCCGTCAGCCGCGATGCCCTGAGCTGTGAACAGGCGGACACCCCGGCGACTATCCGCTGCTATAACGCCGGAAACAGCCATATTCGCCTTAGCCACCTTCAGGCCCTGACGGCCAGCGGGCAGGCTGTGGCCTCGATTAAAGGCCTGGCGGGCTACGTACTGCCGGGACAGACCGCGCTTCTGACATTCAGGCACGCTCCACGCCATACGCTCAGCGCGCTACGCGCCTACATCAATGACGATCACAATGCCAGCCAGATACCTCTGCGCCCGCTTGCCGCTCGCGCTCCTGCTTTGGCTACCGCTCATGCTGTCAGCCCGGGCTGAATCCACCGCTGACACCGTGCAATGGCTGGCCATCACCGTGAACCACGCCCTGCGTGGCGAGCTGTGGGCCTGCCGGGTAGCGGGTGACGCGTTGTGGATTAGCCGCAGCGACATGCAAAAACTGGGGCTTCGCGCCCCGGATAACCACAACGAGTGGATTGAACTGACGTCCCTGCCGGACCTCAGGGTCAGCCTCGATTTACTTTCTCAGCAGGTGTCAATTACCGCCGGAGCGAAGGCGCTCGCGGGGCAGCAGCACCTGGCTTTCGGGAGGCCGCCCTCGCCGTACCGCTATCCTGAGGCACAGCCCATCAGCGCGCTGACGCTCGGCTACGCGCTCTATGCCAGCGAGTCAGAGGGGAAACGACAGCTTAACGCCCAGACCATGCTGACCGCCTCCGGAATGCTGCCCGGCACCTTCAGCAGCAGCTTTTCCAGCCATGCCGGAGAGGAAAACAGCGCGGGACGGCCCGCCCACACGCGTCTTGAAACCCGCTGGCAGCGGGACAACACGGACTCGCTCACCAGCCTGGCGCTGGGGGACAGTATCACTACCGGCACCCGCTGGAGCCGACAGGTACGCTTTGGCGGCCTGCACTGGGCGCGTAATTTTGAGCTGAATCCCCAGCTCAACACCGAACCGCGCAGCCGCTACAGCGACACGGCCGTCCTGCCCTCAACGGTCGATCTTTACATCGATGGGCTTAAGCAGAGCAGCCAGCGCGTAACGCCGGGGGATTTTCTGCTGGATACCCTGCCCTCTTTTACCGGCAGCGGGCAGGCGCAGGTGGTCATTACCGACATCAACGGCCAGCGGCGCACCGTCCAGCTCGATCTGTACGGCGCGCCGGGAATGCTGGCGGAAGGGCTGAGCAGTGGCTCACTGGATATCGGCTGGATGCGGCAAAACTACGCCCTGCGCTCCGATGACTATGCCGCCTCGCCTATGCTCGACGCCGGCTGGCGTTATGGCGTGAATAACCAGCTGACGATGGCGCTGCATACGGAACAGCAGCGAAAGCTGCGTAACGCGGGCGCCGGCGCGGACTGGCTGATCTCCCCGGCTACGGGCATTCTCAGCCCGCACATCGCCCTAAGCGACAGTCCCTACGGTAAGGGAATGCAGTGGGGTCTTGGCTGGCAGTGGAGCGGTAACGGGACGGGCATTTCCGCCAGCACCGTTCGTACCGATGCCGCGTTCGCCGATAACGCTCGCATGAGCGGTGCCGTCCCCGTCAGACGCAGCGATAGCGTCTGGGTAAGCCACGCCGTTCCCCACGTCGGTACGCTGGGTGCGGGCTGGGTTCAACAACATTTCCAGGGCAATACCCAGCGCTACCTCAACGCCTCCTGGACCGTCTCGCTGCCGGCCCACCTCTCCAGCACGCTGAGCTACACGCGCTCGTTTACGGACTCGTCGAGTAACGTTCAGCTTATGCTCTCCGTTCCGTTTGGCCATCATGACACGCTTTCCGCTCAGGCTAGCCGGGAGTCCCCGCGTATGGATTATCGCCATCAGCCAGACAATCAGGCTGGCGGCTGGTCCTGGCAGCTGGGACAGGGCTTTGGCAAAAATCGGGAAAGGTATGCAGACGTGGGCTACCTTGGCCGCGCCGGAGAGTGGCACGCCGGGCTGGAGCAAGGCGCTAACACAGGCAGCCAGTACGCCTCCGCCGAAGGCAGCGTAACGCTGCTGGACCACAGCCTGCACGCGCTGCGCTACAACCAGCAGGGGCTGGCGCTGGTCTCCACGCGCGGTATCGGCCACGTGCCGGTGATGCTGGAAAACCGCCGGGCAGGCGAAACCGATGAGCGCGGGTACCTTCTGCTGACCGACCTGCCCCGCTATCACAACAGTAAAGTCACCATCGATCCGCTGGATCTGCCCCCCGACGCGATCGCGCCCGTCACCGACATGTATGCCAGGCCGGGCAACGGCAGCGCGGTGAAAGTCGATTTTAACGTCCATTACGCCGTGACGGTTCAGGCCCGGCTGGTGGACGCGCGTCGCCGGCCGCTGCCGCTGGGCAGCGTCGTGTCAACGCCGCACGGCGCCACCATCGTGGGACGCGACGGGTTTATCTGGCTTGAAGATCCGCCCCTGCCCGGTGAGCTGGTGGTGAAAACCGGTGAGGGCGAGTGCCGGGTCACGCTTCCGGCCCCGCGCGCCGCGTCAACCGTAATGAATATTGGAGAACAGCCGTGTCATTAAAAGCGTCGTTACTGCTGCTGCCCGTGCTTTCCATGAAGGCGATTGCGGCGGCATGCTGGATAACCTCGCCCGCCGTCATCAACTTTGGCAATGTCGTAGCGGGCAACGCTGCCTCGACCAGCACCGAGGTAAAATTTAGCTGTCAGGCCGACAACTACGGCACGGCAGAGTATATCAACGTCTGCCTGAGCAGCATTGACGCCCCGCCCTTTCAGATGCTCTCGCTGGGCGACGGGGACGGTAAACAATATACCCTGCTGTTTCGCCTGCTTAACGGCATCGCGCGCGCCCAGGAGCTGGGGCCCGCCAGCAGCGGAAATCTCATCCAGCAGACCGTCATGGCGCAAAGCAATGCCAGCGTCAGCGGCAGCTTTCCGCTTATCGCCACCCTTCCGGCGGGGCAGAGCCAGCTCCCCGCGACCCACTATTACAACTACAACATGAATCTGCGCATCGCCTGGCACAGCGCCACCCGCCGGGACGCCTTGCAAAGCTGTGCAGACGGCTCCGCGGAGGGGGAACAGGTGCAGGGCGGGAGCAATGCCCAGGCCGAAATCAGCGAAGGGTGCTACATAGAGCGCGTCACCCCGCTCAACTTCGGCACCTTAACCAGCGCCGCCACGCTGCGCCCGACGCGCTCCACGGCAACCCTCACCACGCGCTGTCCGGCCGGAACCGCATTCACGCTCGCCATGGGAAAAGGCAATCATGCCAGCGGCGATCGGCGGCAGCTTTGCAACGATGAGGGCCAGTGCCTGCGCTATGCGCTCTGGCAGGATGCCGCGGCCACGCAAAGCTGGGGCGATCAAAGCAGCGGCGATACGCTACAGGTCACCAACCCCGCCGGCGGGACGCAGAACTTCACCGTTTACGGAGAAGTACCGGCCCAGCCCCTGAGCGGTACGGGGGAGTTTATTGACGACGTGATAATTACGCTGACTTATTAAACGACACAAAAAACCGTCTGGATCAATGTTATCGGTAACAATGGCGCTAAAATAACCAGCAGTTCCGCTTAGGAAGGCGTAATGCCTTCTCTTTTTTAATTAATTATCTCTGTCTGCATTACAACAAATTATGAAATACCTGCTCGCTGATGCCCTCGTTTACAACGACGAGGACGGTACCGTTACTCCCGTTAATGCGCCGGAAGAGGATGCGCAGCTCCTCACCTGTACGGCCAATACCATCCTGAAGCTGCTGGTAAAGCATCATGGGAACGTCATCGAACGGGAAACGTTTCTCCGTGAGGTCTGGGATAAGCGCGGGCTTCAGGGATCCAACAACTCGTTAAACCAGTACATCAGCATCCTGCGCAAAATGCTGGCCAGCCTGCTTCCCGACGTGCTGTTTATCGTTACGGTGCCTAAAACGGGCTTTATGCTCTGCGCGGACGTCACGGTAACGGCGCTGGAAGAGGAGGCCCCGGCGGCCGAAACGGCGAAACCCGCCTGGCGCATTCGGCCTGAACTGCTGTTCTGCGGCGCGCTCACGCTCGCTATCGTCGCGCTGTGCGTCTGGATAACGGCCGTCAAGCCAGAAGCCCCGCAGAGCGAAATCCATTTGCTCACCCATATTGGCGCGTGTCCGGTCTACACCTTTACGCCGCTGGCAGATGTGTTTCACGGGAGGGCGGTTGCGCTGGCGCAAACCCTTCAGCGAGACGGTCATTTGCCGTGCCTGAAAAATTCAATCTTCTACATGCACATTCAGAGAACGCTGTTCTACGGTCACGAAGGGCGGCTGGTGCTATCCCAATGCTCCCTTGCCCGGGGTAAAGCCAGCGCCTGCCGGACGCTTTTCTATTACGAGTGGTGATATGAGACAGAAAAAAGTTTGGCTAATACTGGTACTCAACCTGTTGCTTCTGGGCTCCGCGCTGGCGTGGTACTTTTACACGCCTCCGCTGTCGGTGGCCTGCGATGGAAACCTGACGTTCTCCGACAAACGTGACAGCCATGCCTTCACGTTTGACGGTGAGGTTATTATGCGTTTTCAACCCGATAAAACGGGCTACATTACGCTAAACGGTAACGTTGAGAACGCCCCCCAGAGCTGGGAAGTGTCTCGTCAGGAGATGTTTAAGTGGCGCCAGGTGGAGGGAGAACTGTATGAAATCGTCATTCAAAAAGTGGAGCGCTTTAGCCATGACGCCATGCCGCCGGGAGTATTTGAAAAGTATGTCGCCGGCCTGACGCTGGGGAAAAAAAGGCTCCTGACGATAGAGCGCACGCCCCAGGGCGCGCTGGTCATTAGCAATTTTTATTCGCCCGTGCTGATCTGCTCAGTGTAGCGTCGGCCGCTCAGGCTATACTTCCAGCCATGAACATTCGCATTCGCCCCACTTTTGTCAACGACGTTGCCGCCCTGCCCGCCATCGAGCGCGCGGCGGGCCGGCGTTTTCGCGACTATCCGGCACTGGCCTGGCTGGCCGAAGGCGACGTTATTTCCGTTGAAGTGCACCTCGGTTACGTCGCGCGCGGACTAAGCTGGCTGGCGCTGGCAGACGATCGCCCCGTGGGCTTTATCCTCGCAGAAGCCCATCCAACGTCGCTGTTTATTGAGGAACTCTCGGTCGATCTGGACTGGCAGGGAAAAGGGGCTGGACGCCAGCTCATCGCCCGCGCCGCCGCCCATGCCCGCAGCCTCGGCCTGCGTTCGCTGACGCTAACAACCTTTTGCGAGGTACCGTGGAATGCGCCATTTTATGCCCGGCTGGGCTTTGAAAGGGTGACGACGCTGACGCCGGAGCTGCGCCAGAAAAGGGAAGAAGAGACCGCGCACGGGTTAGCGTCAGACGACCGCTGCGCCATGCGCCTGCCTCTCTAATATCGCCCGGTAGCGCTGCGCTTACCGGGCCTCGGGCACACTCAAACCGTCACCGGCGTAACGCGCGGCGTCAGAACGTTTCCCAGTTATCGCCCGCGTCCGCGGTCGCCGGTTTACGCGCCACTACCGGTGCCGCAACGCTTTTCGCAGAAGCGAACTCGCGCGCTTTCTGCTGCTCCTGCTGAATGCGGAACACCGCCACGGCCTGCGTCAGACGGCTCGCCTGCTCTTCCAGCGCCGCTGCCGCAGCAGCAGACTCCTCTACCAGCGAGGCGTTCTGCTGGGTCACGCGATCCATCTCCGCCACCGCCAGGCCGACCTGGTCGATACCGCGGCTCTGCTCGTCAGACGCAGAGGCAATCTCGCCCATGATGTCCGTCACGCGGGTGACCGCGTTCACGATTTCACCCATGGTTTCACCGGCGCTTTCCACCAGCGTAGAACCCACTTCGACACGGCCCACGGAGTCTTCAATCAGGCTCTTGATTTCACGGGCGGCCTGGGCGCTGCGCTGCGCCAGGTTACGCACTTCACCCGCAACAACCGCAAAGCCGCGGCCCTGCTCGCCCGCACGCGCCGCTTCTACCGCCGCGTTCAGCGCCAGGATGTTGGTCTGGAAGGCAATGCCGTCGATCACGCTGATAATATCGGCGATTTTCTGCGAGCTGCCGGCGATATCGCGCATGGTTTGCACTACGTTATCCACTACCTTCCCGCCTTTCTGCGCGGTTTCGGATGCGCTCAGCGCCAGGTTGCTCGCCTGACGGGCGTTCTCGGCGTTTTGCTTCACGGTCGCGGTCAGCTGCTCCATGCTGGCTGCGGTCTCTTCCAGCGACGCCGCCTGCTGCTCGGTACGGGAAGAGAGATCGTTATTGCCCATCGAGATTTCGCTCGCGCCGCTGTAAATGGCGTTCGCGCCGTTACGCACGTCGCCCACGGTGCGGACCAGCTCGCCCTGCATATGGCGCAGGGAGTCGGCCAGCTCACCCATCTCGTTGGTGCCTTCCACGTCGATGCGCTTCACCAGGTCGCCGCTGGCGATATGGCGAATGCTGTCGATCAGACGGGTCATCGGAGAGATGAGCGCCTGACGAATGCCGAGCCAGACGGCTACAATCACCACCAGCACCGCAACCAGAACGCTAATCAGCACCCAGATAGCCTGGTGATAAGAGCTGTTGCTGTCTTCAACCGCGGTCTGATACAGCGCGTCGTTCTGCTGCAGATAGCTGACGTACTGCTTCTCAAAGCCATCCTGATAGCTCTGGGTCGGCTGGTCGAAGAACTCGTTGATTTTGCCGGCACCCAGCAGCTGGATCAGCTCAGCCAGCGCGCCGTGGTAGATATCGTAGTTACGTTTAATTTCCAGTGCCGCAGCGTCGCTCTGGCGCGGGTCGCGCGGCAGCGCTTCGTAATCCGCCCAGTTTTTTTCCGCCTGCTTCAGAGACGCCGTTGCAATCTGCATCAGCTCGGCGACGGTTGAGCCGCTGCCGATATTGTTCTGATCCATCATGTAGCGGATACCCGCGCGGTTCAGGGTATTACGGGTTTGCAGCAGCGCCACCCAGCTGCCGTTCAGGGTGGACTGCTGCTGGCGAATGGTTTGCAGGATGGTGAAATTCTCTTTGTCGTGCTTCAGGGCATTGAAGAAAAGACCACCGGACGTGAGTTGTAAAAGGCCAAATATCGCTAAAACCAGCATTAAGCTGGTGACAATCTTGATACGGTTTAACATGTTTTCGTTTTCCTCAGACAGATAACAGAATTTTCGGCCTGGTAAGGGAAAACTTTACGAAAATCATCCTGGAATTTAGGGTTTTTACTCTTCGTCCCGCGCGGCAATATGCCGGTTTCCGAGTTCAATAAACTCTTCCAGCAGCGCCGTCAGCTGCTTCATCTTCTCCGGCGTATACTCCGCCTCAATCTGCTGGTATGCCTCTTCCACCTGTGCCTGAGCACGCTGGTACAGCGCGTTACCCTCTCTGGTGAGCGACACGTACAGCTTGCGCTGGTCGTTTACCGGCTTTAAGCGCAGCACCAGGCCGTCGCGCTCCATGCGCGTCAGAATGCCGGTCAGGCTCGGGCGCAAAATGCAGGTGCGAAAGGCCAGGTCGTGAAAATCCATGGAGGGATGCTCGGCCAGCACGCGCACAATGCGCCACTGCTGCTCGGTCAGGTTATGCCGCTTCACAATCGGGCGGAAGTAGCCCATCGCCGCTTCCCGCGCCTGCAGCAGCGCGATGGTTAATGAATCATGCATAGCCTTCCCCTCACATCATTAACAAGTAAACAATCCAAAAAAGACGTTTTTATAAACAACACGTTTTAACTCAAAAAGTCTAACAGAATCAGCGCCATTTTTTTAACACGTTAATTTTAATAGCTTTTAATCCTTATATGTAAATTTATTGTTATTCATATCACAAATTATTCACTTCTGATTGCGAAACGAACAGCAAAAGCATAAAACCAGATCATTAACATATTAATGAAATCCAAACCGGTCATCCGGCCAGAGGAGTATGTCAATGAAAGGTACCGTTTTTGCCGTGGCGCTAAACCACCGAAGCCAGCGAGAAGCCTGGGCTGACGCCTTTGAAAAAGCCCCCTACAACGCGCCGCCACAAACGGCGGTATGGTTTATCAAGCCGCACAACACCGCGATCCGCTCAGGCGAACCGATCCCCTTCCCGCAGGGCGAAACGGTGCTAAGCGGCGCGACGGTCGCGCTGGTGGTGGGTAAAACCGCCAGCAGGGTACGGGTGGAGGATGCCGCAGCGTACATCGCGGGATATGCGCTGGCCAACGAGGTGAGCCTGCCGGAAGAGAGCTTCTACCGCCCGGCCATCAAGGCCAAATGTCGGGACGGGTTTTGCCCGACTGGCGAGCTGGCTGCCGTCGGCAACGTCGATAACCTGACCATCGTCACCGAAATCAACGGCCGCGAAGCGGATCGCTGGAGCACCGCCGATCTGCACCGCGGCGCCGCCGAACTGCTGAGCGCCCTGAGCGAGTTTGCCACCCTGAACCCCGGGGATGCGATATTGCTCGGCACCCCGCAAAACCGCGTTGAGATCCGCCCGGGCGATCGGGTACGCATTCTGGCAGAAGGTTTCCCGCCGCTGGAAAACCCGGTGGTTGATGAACGCGACGTCGCCCTCGCGCAAAGCGCGCCCCCGCACCCCACGCTGTTTGCCCTCGGCCTGAACTATGCCGATCACGCCAGCGAGCTGGACTTCAGGCCGCCGACCGAGCCGCTGGTGTTTATCAAAGCGCCGAACACCTTCAACGGCGACAGCCAGACCTCGGTGCGCCCGAACGGCGTTGAATACATGCATTACGAAGCGGAGCTGGTGGTGGTCATCGGCAAAACCGCGCGCAAGGTCAGCGAAGCCGAAGCGATGGACTATGTTGCGGGCTATACGGTCTGCAACGACTACGCCATCCGCGACTACCTGGAAAACTACTACCGCCCGAACCTGCGGGTAAAAAGCCGCGACGGGCTGACGCCCATTTCCCCCAACATCGTGCCGAAAGCGGCGATCCCCGACCCGCACAGCCTCACCCTGCGCACCTTCGTCAACGGCGAGCTGCGCCAGGAAGGCACCACCGCAGATCTCATTTTCAGCATCCCGTACCTGATTGCGTACCTGAGCGATTTTATGACCCTGCAGCCGGGCGACATGATCGCCACCGGCACGCCGAAGGGGCTGTCCAACGTGGTACCGGGCGATGAGGTGGTGGTGGAAGTGGAGGGCGTGGGCCGCCTGGTGAACCGCATTGTCAGCGAGGAGACGACAAAATGAAAAAGATTAACCACTGGATCAACGGTAAAAACGTCGCCGGAAGCGAGTACTTCCACACCACTAATCCGGCCTCCGGCGAGGTATTAGCGGAAGTGGCCTCCGGCGGTGAAGCCGAGGTTCATCAGGCCGTCGCCGCCGCCAAAGAGGCGTTCCCGAAATGGGCCAACCTGCCGATGAAGGAGCGCGCGCGCCTGATGCGTCGCCTGGGCGATCTGATTGACCAGAACGTGCCGGACATTGCCGCGATGGAAACCGCCGATACCGGCCTGCCGATCCACCAGACCAAAAACGTGCTGATCCCCCGCGCCTCGCACAACTTCGAGTTCTTCGCCGAGGTGTGCCAGCAGATGAACGGCAAAACCTACCCGGTCGACGACAAGATGCTCAACTACACCCTGGTGCAGCCGGTGGGCGTCTGCGCGCTGGTGTCGCCGTGGAACGTGCCGTTTATGACCGCCACCTGGAAGGTCGCCCCCTGCCTCGCGCTGGGCAATACCGCGGTGCTGAAGATGTCTGAACTCTCCCCGCTGACCGCCGACCGTCTGGGCGAGCTGGCGCTGGAGGCGGGCATTCCGGCGGGGGTGCTGAACGTGGTTCAGGGCTACGGCGCGACGGCAGGCGATGCGCTGGTGCGCCATCACGACGTGCGGGCCGTCTCCTTCACCGGCGGCACCGCCACCGGGCGCAACATCATGAAAAACGCCGGGCTGAAGAAATACTCCATGGAGCTGGGCGGCAAATCCCCGGTGCTGATTTTTGAGGATGCCGACATCGAACGCGCGCTGGACGCCGCCCTGTTCACCATCTTCTCCATCAACGGCGAGCGCTGCACCGCGGGCTCGCGCATCTTCATCCAGCAGAGCATCTACCCCGAATTCGTGAAGCGCTTCGCCGAGCGCGCCAGCCGCCTGCGCGTGGGCGATCCGACCGATCCCAACACCCAGATTGGCGCGCTGATTAGCAAGCCACACTGGGAGAAAGTCTCCGGCTATATCCGCCTCGGCATTGAGGAGGGCGCGACCCTGCTGGCGGGCGGCCCGGACAAGCCGACCGATCTGCCCGCGCACCTGAAGGGGGGGAACTTCCTGCGTCCGACCGTGCTGGCGGACGTCGACAACCGCATGCGCGTGGCGCAGGAGGAGATCTTCGGGCCGGTGGCCTGCCTGCTGCCGTTCAGGGACGAAGCGGAAGGCCTGCGCCTCGCCAACGACGTGGAGTACGGCCTGGCGTCGTACATCTGGACCCAGGACGTCAGCAAGGTGCTGCGCCTGGCGCGCAATATCGAAGCGGGCATGGTGTTCGTGAATACCCAGAACGTGCGCGACCTGCGCCAGCCGTTCGGCGGCGTGAAGGCCTCCGGGACCGGGCGCGAAGGCGGCGAGTACAGCTTTGAAGTCTTCGCGGAGATGAAGAACGTCTGCATCTCCATGGGCGACCATCCGATTCCAAAATGGGGGATCTGACAATGGGCAAGTTAGCGTTAGCGGCGAAAATTACCCACGTACCGTCGATGTATCTTTCTGAACTGCCGGGAAAAAACTACGGCTGCCGCCAGTCGGCCATCGACGGGCATAAGGAAATTAGCAAGCGCTGCCGCGAGCTGGGCGTGGACACCATCATCGTGTTCGACACCCACTGGCTGGTGAACAGCGCGTACCACATCAACTGCGCGGACCATTTTTCAGGCGTCTATACCAGCAACGAGCTGCCGCACTTTATCCGCGACATGGCCTACGACTACGACGGCAACCCGGAGCTCGGCCAGCTGATCGCCGACGAGGCGGTAAAGCTTGGCGTGCGCGCCAAAGCGCACAACATTCCGAGCCTCAAGCTGGAGTACGGCACGCTGGTGCCGATGCGCTACATGAACGCGGATAAGCACTTCAGGGTGGTCTCCATCTCGGCGTTCTGCACGGTTCACGACTTCGCCGACAGCCGCAGGCTGGGCGAGGCCATCGTCAGCGCCATCAAAAAATATGACGGCACCGTGGCGGTGCTCGCCAGCGGCTCGCTGTCGCACCGCTTTATCGACGACCAGCGGGCGGAAGAAGGAATGAACAGCTACACCCGCGAGTTCGACCGTCAGATGGACGAGCGGGTAGTGAAGCTGTGGCGCGAGGGCCAGTTTAAGGAGTTTTGCAGCATGCTGCCGGAGTACGCCGACTACTGCTACGGCGAGGGCAACATGCACGACACGGTGATGCTGCTGGGCATGCTCGGCTGGGATAACTACGACGGCAAGGTGGAGTTCCTCACCGAGCTGTTCGCCAGCTCCGGCACCGGCCAGGTCAACGCCGTTTTCCCGCTGCCCGCATAAGGAGCCACCATGCCGCACTTTATAGCCGAATGTACCGACAACATCCGCGAGCAGGCTGACCTGCCGGGGCTGTTCGCCAAAGTGAACGAGGCGCTGGCCGCCACCGGCATTTTCCCCATCGGCGGTATCCGCAGCCGCGCCCACTGGCTGGATACCTGGCAGATGGCCGACGGCAGGCACAATTACGCCTTTGTCCATATGACGCTGAAGATTGGTTCCGGGCGCAGCCTTGAGAGCCGGCAAGCGGTGGGTGAAATGCTGTTTGCGCTGATCAAAGCGCATTTTGCCGACCTCATGGCCGCCCGCTATCTGGCGCTGTCGTTTGAGCTCGACGAACTGCACCCGACGCTCAATTACAAGCAAAACAACGTGCACGCGCTGTTTACGTAACACCGTCCCCTCTCCCTTTGGGAGAGGGTTAGGGTGAGGGGATACCTCTGCGGCCCGATGCCCTCACCTCGTCCCTCTCCCACGGGGAGAGGGAGAAAACAAACATAAAACAGGATATCGCCATGCTCGATAAACACACCCATACCCTGATCGCCCACCGCCTGCATCAGGCGGAGCAGTCCCGGGAGCAGATCCGCGCGATCTCGCTGGAGTACCCGGAGATCACGATTGAAGACGCCTACGCCGTACAGCGCGAATGGGTGAGCCTGAAGATCGCCGAAGGCCGCGTGCTGAAGGGCCACAAGATCGGCCTCACCTCGAAAGCGATGCAGGCCAGCTCGCAGATTAGCGAGCCGGACTACGGCGCGCTGCTGGACGACATGTTCTTCCACGACGGCAGCGACATCCCCGTCGATCGCTTTATCGTTCCGCGCATCGAGGTGGAGCTGGCGTTCGTGCTGGCCAAGCCGCTGCGCGGCCCGAACTGCACCATCTTCGACGTTTACAACGCTACGGATTACGTCATACCCGCGCTGGAGCTGATCGACGCCCGCTGCCACAACGTCGACCCGGAGACACGGCGCCCGCGCAAGGTGTTCGACACCATCTCCGATAACGCCGCCAACGCGGGGGTGATCCTCGGCGGTCGCCCGATTAAGCCCGACGAGCTGGATCTGCGCTGGATCTCCGCCCTGCTCTACCGCAACGGCGTCATCGAAGAGACCGGCGTCGCCGCGGGGGTGCTCAACCACCCGGCCAACGGCGTGGCGTGGCTGGCGAACAAGCTTGCGCCGTACGACGTGCAGCTTGAGCCGGGGCAGATCATCCTCGGCGGCTCCTTTACCCGCCCGGTGCCCGCCAGCAGAGGCGACACCTTCCACGTGGACTACGGCAATATGGGCTCCATCAGCTGCCGCTTTGTGTAAGGAGACATTCATGCAAAACGCATTCAAAGCGGCGCTGCAGGCAGGCCGCCCGCAAATCGGCTTATGGCTGGGGCTGACCAGCAGCTACAGCGCGGAGCTGCTGGCCGGAGCAGGCTTCGACTGGCTGCTGATTGACGGCGAGCACGCGCCGAACAGCGTGCAGACCGTGTTAACCCAGCTGCAGGCCATCGCCCCTTATCCAAGCCAGCCGGTGGTGCGCCCGTCGTGGAACGATCCGGTGCAGATCAAACAGCTGCTGGACGTGGGTGCGCAAACCCTGCTGGTGCCGATGGTACAAAACGCCGAGGAGGCCCGTCTGGCGGTCCGTTCCACGCGCTATCCGCCCGCGGGCATTCGCGGCGTCGGCAGCGCCCTGGCGCGGGCCTCGCGCTGGAACCGCATCCCGGACTACCTGCACCAGGCCAACGACGCCATGTGCGTGCTGGTGCAAATCGAAACCCGCGAGGCGCTGAAAAACCTGCCGCAGATCCTGGACGTGGACGGCGTCGACGGGGTGTTTATCGGCCCGGCGGATCTGAGCGCCGACATGGGCTATGCCGGTAATCCGCAGCACCCGGAGGTGCAGGCGGCCATTGAGCAGGCCATCGCGCAGATCCTGAGCGCGGGAAAAGCGCCCGGGATCCTGATGGCCAACGAGCAGCTGGCCAAACGCTATCTCGAACTCGGCGCGCTGTTCGTTGCGGTCGGCGTGGATACCACCCTGCTCGCCCGCGGCGCGGAAGCGCTGGCAGCCCGCTTTACCGACGTCACCACAGCTGTTGATAACAATAAATCCGTCTACTAAACGTACGATGTGGAGCGCAACATGACGACCTCAACCCTGCAAAACAAAGCTGTTGAACATCGCGTTATAAATAAGCTGTTCCGTCGTTTAATCGTGTTTCTCTTTATCCTGTTTGTTTTTTCGTTTCTCGACCGCATCAACATCGGCTTTGCCGGGCTGACGATGGGCAAAGATCTGGGCCTTACGTCGACCATGTTTGGCCTGGCCGCGACGCTCTTTTACGTCACCTACGTGCTGTGCGGGATCCCGAGCAACATCATGCTGGCGAAGATCGGCGCGCGCCGCTGGATCGCCGGGATCATGGTGGTGTGGGGCATCGCCTCCACCTGCACCATGTTCGCCACCAGCCCGGAAACGCTTTACGTGCTGCGTATGCTGGTGGGCATTGCCGAAGCGGGCTTCCTGCCGGGGATCCTGGTCTATCTCACCTGGTGGTTCCCCGCGTATCACCGCGCCCGCGCCAACGCGCTGTTTATGATCGCCATGCCGGTGACCATGATGCTCGGCTCGATCCTCTCCGGGTACATCCTGGCGATGGACGGGCTGTGGAACCTGAAGGGCTGGCAGTGGCTGTTTCTGCTGGAAGGACTGCCGTCGGTAGTGCTCGGCGTGGTGACCTGGTTCTACCTCAACGACACGCCGGATCAGGCTACCTGGCTGGATGATGACGAAAAGCAGGCGCTGAAAACGATGATCGCCCGCGAGCAGGAAATGGCGATTGCGCACGCCGCCACGCCGCGCTCGACGCTTCGCGAGGTACTGACGCCCGCCGTGCTGCTCTACACCCTGGCCTACTTCTGCCTGACCAACACGTTAAGCGCCATCAACATCTGGACGCCGCAGATCCTGCAAAGCTTCAACACCGGCAGCAGCAATATCACCATCGGCCTGCTGGCGGCGATCCCGCAGTTTTGCACCATCCTCGGGATGATCTGGTGGAGCCGCCGCTCCGACAGGCTGAAAGAGCGAAAAAAGCACACCATCCTGCCGTACCTGTTTGCGGCGGCAGGCTGGATGCTGGCCTCGGCGACCGATCACAGCATGATCCAGCTCCTTGGCATCATCATGGCCTCAACCGGATCGTTTACCGCCATGGCGATATTCTGGACCACGCCGGATCGGGTTATCAGCCTGCAGTCACGCGCGGTAGCCCTGGCGGTGATCAACGCCATCGGTAACGTGGGTTCCGCCGTCAGCCCGTTGCTGATTGGGATCCTGCGCGACGCGACCGGCAGCTTCAGCTCAGGGCTGTGGTTCGTGGCCGGGCTGCTGGTGGTGGGCGCGCTGGTGCTGACGCGCATCCCGATGACGCAGCGGGATCAACAGAGGAACGATCATGTGCCAGAGCCCCATCGCCAACATTGATATCAGCAAGGAATACGACGAAAGTCTGGGCACCGACGATGTGCACTATCAGTCGTTCGCCCGCATGGCGGCCTTTTTTGGCCGCGACATGCAGGCGCATCGCCACGACCAGTATTTTCAGATGCACTTTCTCGATACCGGGCAGATTGAGCTCCAGCTCGACGATCATCGCTACTCGGTGCAGGCGCCGCTGTTTGTTCTGACCCCGCCGTCGGTGCCGCACGCGTTTATTACCGAATCCGACAGCGACGGCCACGTGCTGACGGTGCAGGAAGATCTGATCTGGCCGCTGCTGGAGGTGCTCTACCCCGGCACGCGGGAAGCGTTCGGCCTGCCGGGGATTTGCCTCTCGATGGCCGACAAGCCTGACGAGCTGGCGGCGCTCAGGCACTACTGGCAGCTGATTGCCCGGGAATCCACGGAGCAGCTGCCCGGTCGCGAGCATACTCTGGTCCTGCTGGCCCAGGCGGTCTTTACCCTGCTGCTGCGCAACGCGAAGCTCGACGACCACGCTTCAGGCGGCATGCGCGGCGAGCTGAAGCTGTTCCAGCGCTTTACCCAGCTGATAGATGCCCACTACCACCAGCACTGGACGGTGCCGGAATACGCCAGCGAGCTGCACCTGACCGAATCCCGCCTGACCGATATCTGCCGCCGCTTCGCCAACCGTCCGCCGAAGCGGCTGATCTTCGACCGGCAGCTGCGCGAAGCCAGGCGGCTGCTGCTCTTCTCCGACAGCGCGGTCAGCGAGATAGCCTGGCAGCTGGGGTTTAAGGATCCGGCCTATTTTGCCCGGTTTTTTAACCGTTTAGTGGGGTGCTCGCCGAGCGCCTATCGGGCGCAGAAAGTACCGGTTTCCCCTCCCCCCGGCCCTCTCCCCAAAGGGGAGAGGGTGTAATTGTTCCCTCTCCCCTTTGGGGAGAGGGTTAGGGTGAGGGGACAACGATCACAAATCCCCTCACCACCCGAAAAGTACCCGCCGTTGTCCCAATCGTCCCTTCACGGTCCGCCCTTCTCACGCTTCAATTAAACAACAAAAACAAAACATAAATTTAACAACCATCTTCCGATACGAGGTCCCTATGAAGCCTGAAGAGTTCCGCGCCGATGCCAAACGTCCGTTAACGGGTGAAGAGTATTTAAAAAGCCTGCAGGACGGTCGTGAGATTTATATCTACGGCGAGCGCGTCAAAGACGTAACTACCCATCCGGCATTCCGCAACGCGGCGGCGTCCATCGCGCAGATGTACGACGCCCTGCACAAGCCGGACATGCAGGATACGCTCTGCTGGGGCACCGACACCGGCAGCGGCGGCTATACCCATAAGTTCTTCCGCGTGGCGAAAAGCGCCGACGACCTGCGCCAGCAGCGCGACGCCATCGCCGAGTGGTCGCGCCTGAGCTACGGCTGGATGGGCCGCACGCCGGACTATAAAGCCGCGTTCGGCTGCGCGCTCGGCGCTAACCCGGCCTTCTACGGCCAGTTCGAGCAGAACGCCCGCAGCTGGTACACCCGCATTCAGGAAACCGGCCTGTACTTTAACCACGCCATCGTCAACCCGCCTATCGACCGCCACAAGCCGGCGGACGAGGTGAAAGACGTTTACATCAAGCTCGAGAAAGAGACCGATGCCGGGATTATCGTCAGCGGCGCAAAAGTGGTGGCCACCAACTCCGCGCTGACCCACTACAACATGATCGGCTTCGGCTCCGCGCAGGTGATGGGTGAAAACCCGGACTTCGCGCTGATGTTCGTCGCGCCAATGGACGCCGAGGGCGTGAAGCTGATCTCCCGCGCCTCTTACGAGATGGTGGCAGGCGCCACCGGCTCCCCGTACGACTACCCGCTCTCCAGCCGCTTCGACGAGAACGACGCGATCCTGGTGATGGATCACGTGCTGATCCCATGGGAAAACGTGCTGATCTACCGTGATTTCGACCGCTGCCGCCGCTGGACGATGGAAGGGGGCTTCGCCCGCATGTACCCGCTTCAGGCCTGCGTGCGTCTGGCGGTGAAGCTCGACTTTATCACCGCCCTGTTGAAGAAATCGCTGGAGTGCACCGGCACCCTCGAGTTCCGCGGCGTGCAGGCGGATCTGGGCGAAGTGGTCGCCTGGCGCAACATGTTCTGGGCGCTGAGCGACTCCATGTGCTCCGAAGCCACGCCGTGGGTCAACGGCGCGTACTTGCCCGATCACGCGGCGCTGCAGACCTACCGCGTGATGGCGCCAATGGCCTACGCGAAGATCAAGAACATCATCGAGCGCAACGTCACCTCCGGGCTGATCTACCTGCCGTCCAGCGCGCGGGATCTGAACAACCCGCAGATCGACCAGTACCTGGCGAAATACGTGCGCGGCTCCAACGGCATGGATCACGTCGAGCGCATCAAGATTTTGAAGCTGATGTGGGATGCCATCGGCAGCGAGTTTGGCGGCCGTCACGAGCTGTACGAAATCAACTACTCCGGGAGCCAGGACGAAATTCGCCTTCAGTGCCTGCGCCAGGCGCAGAGCTCGGGCAACATGGACAAGATGATGGCGATGGTCGACCGCTGCATGTCCGAGTACGACCAGCACGGCTGGACCGTATCGCACCTGCACAACAACACCGATATCAACATGCTGGATAAGCTGCTGAAATAACGCAGCGGGAGGTTTCAATGCAATCAGAAGAACGCCTGCGTTTTCGCGACGCGATGGCCAGCCTGTCGGCGGCGGTCAACGTCATCACCACCGAGGGCGAGGCCGGTCGCTGCGGCATTACCGCCACCGCCGTCTGTTCCGTTACGGACACGCCGCCGTCGCTGATGGTGTGCATCAACGCCAGCAGCGCCATGAACCCGGTCTTTCAGGGCAACGGCAAGCTGTGCGTTAACGTGCTGAACCACGAGCAGGAGATCATGGCCCGCCACTTTGCCGGGATGACGGGCATGGCAATGGAGGAGCGCTTTGCCCTCTCCTGCTGGCAGAAAGGCCCGCTGGCGCAGCCGGTACTGAAAGGGGCGCTGGCAAGCCTGGAAGGGGAGATAGCCCAGGTGCAAACTATCGGAACCCATCTGGTTTACCTCGTTGAAATTAAGAACATCATCCTCAGCGGCGAGGGGCACGGCCTGATCTACTTCAGGCGCCGTTTCCATCCGGTGATGCTGGAGATGGAAGCCGCGGTGTAATGCCGTTGCGCAAAAAACGCTGAGGTTCCGCACGGGTGTGGACGGCCACGCCCGGCAGTGCTGGATTATTCTTAGTGATCTCAATCACATATTTCCCTCCACTGAGGGCGAGTCCTGACCACTCGCCCTCGCTTTTGACCGCTCACGCATCGCTTTCAACCACTCACCCATTTACCGTCCTTTACGCGCGCGAGGATCTGGCACGATCGCTCCAGCATTAATCAATACCTCCTCACAACGAACCCTGACCCTTTTTTCTTTACATAAAAAACCAGGTCTTACTATGGATACTAAAAAACTACTGAAGCACGTGCCCTGGGCCTTACTCGGGATCCTCGGCGCTTTCTGTCTGGCGGTTGTCGCATTACGCCGGGGCGAGCACGTAAGCGCCCTGTGGATCGTGGTCGCGTCGGTTTCCGTCTACCTTGTGGCTTATCGCTACTACAGCTTATACATTGCGCAGAAGGTCATGAAGCTCGACCCGACGCGTGCCACCCCGGCGGTCATTAACAATGACGGCCTGAACTACGTGCCAACCAACCGCTACGTGCTGTTTGGCCACCACTTTGCCGCCATTGCAGGCGCTGGCCCGCTGGTCGGCCCGGTGCTGGCCGCGCAGATGGGCTACCTGCCGGGTACGCTCTGGCTGCTGGCGGGCGTGGTGCTGGCGGGGGCGGTGCAGGACTTTATGGTGCTGTTTATCTCCTCGCGCCGTAACGGCTCGTCGCTGGGTGAGATGATCAAAGAAGAGATGGGCCGCGTGCCGGGCACTATCGCCCTGTTTGGCTGCTTCCTGATTATGATCATCATCCTGGCGGTGCTGGCGTTAATCGTGGTGAAAGCGCTGGCCGAAAGCCCGTGGGGCGTCTTTACCGTCTGCTCTACCGTACCGATTGCGCTGTTCATGGGCATTTACATGCGCTTCCTGCGCCCTGGCCGCGTGGGGGAGGTGTCGGTTATCGGTATCGTGCTGCTGGTCGCCTCTATCTACTTCGGCGGCGTGATTGCGCACGACCCGTACTGGGGCCCGGCGCTGACCTTCAAGGACACCACCATCACCTTCGCGCTGATCGGTTACGCGTTCATCTCTGCCCTTCTGCCGGTGTGGCTGATTCTGGCACCGCGCGACTACCTGGCGACCTTCCTGAAAATCGGCGTAATCGTCGGGCTGGCAATCGGTATTGTGATCATCAACCCGGAGCTGAAAATGCCGGCGGTGACCCAGTACATTGACGGCACCGGCCCGCTGTGGAAAGGCGCCCTGTTCCCGTTCCTGTTTATTACTATCGCCTGCGGCGCCGTGTCTGGCTTCCACGCGCTGATCGCCTCCGGCACCACGCCGAAGCTGATGGCCAACGAAACCGACGCGCGCTTCATCGGTTACGGCGCGATGCTGATGGAGTCCTTCGTGGCGATCATGGCGCTGGTTGCGGCATCTATTATCGAGCCAGGCCTGTACTTCGCGATGAACACGCCGCCGGCGGGTCTGGGCATCACCATGCCAAACCTGCATGAAATGGGCGGCGAAAATACCGCAATGATTATGGCCCAGCTGAAAGAGGCCAGCGTACACGCGGCGGCGACCGTCAGCTCCTGGGGCTTTGTGATCTCGCCTGAGCAGATCATGCAGACCGCGAAAGACATCGGCGAACCGTCCGTGCTGAACCGCGCAGGTGGCGCACCGACGCTGGCGGTGGGTATCGCTCACGTGTTCCATAAAGTGCTGCCGTGGGCGGACATGGGCTTCTGGTACCACTTCGGTATTCTGTTCGAAGCGCTGTTCATCCTCACCGCGCTGGATGCCGGTACCCGCGCGGGCCGCTTCATGCTGCAGGACCTGCTGGGTAACTTCGTGCCGTTCCTGAAGAAAACCGACTCTCTGGTGGCGGGCGTTCTCGGTACGGCGGGCTGCGTCGGCCTGTGGGGCTACCTGCTGTATCAGGGCGTTGTTGACCCGCTCGGCGGCGTTAAGAGCCTGTGGCCGCTGTTCGGCATCTCTAACCAGATGCTGGCGGCAGTGGCGCTGGTGCTTGGTACCGTTGTGCTGGTGAAGATGAAGCGCACCAAATACATCTGGGTCACCGTGGTGCCTGCACTGTGGCTGCTGCTCTGCACCACCTGGGCGCTGGGTCTGAAGCTGTTCAGCAGCAACCCGCAGCTGGAAGGCTTCTTCTACATGGCTAACCAGTACAAGGAGAAGATCGCCGCAGGCGGCGCGGATCTGACCGCGCAGCAGGTTGCCAACATGAACCATATCGTGGTGAACAACTACACCAACGCGGGCCTGAGCATTCTGTTCCTGGTGGTGGTGTACAGCATCATCTTCTACGGCATCAAAACCTGGATGAAGGTGCGTAACGCTGATGGTCGTACGGATAAAGAGACCCCGTACGTGCCGGTGCCGGAAGGCGGCGTGAAGACCTCTTCCCACCATTAATCTACTAATACCCCTCACCCCAGCCCTCTCCCCATAGGGGAGAGGGTGTAAAAGTTCCCTCTCCCCTATGGGGAGAGGGTTAGGGTGAGGGGCTTTTCCTGTCTGGAATCCACAATGTTTGGTAACTTAGGCGAAGCAAAAAAATACCTCGGTCAGGCGGCGAAAATGCTGATTGGCATTCCGGACTATGACAACTACGTTGAGCATATGAAGACCAACCATCCGGATAAGCCGTACAAGACCTACACCGAATTCTTCCGCGAGCGTCAGGAAGCGCGCTACGGCGGAAGTGGAGAAGGCGGCGTCCGCTGCTGCTAAAGGAGAGACCATGACCCCGATTGCCGTTACCCTGCTGACCGGTTTTCTCGGCGCCGGTAAAACCACCCTGCTGCGCCACATTCTGAACGAGCAGCACGGCTTTAAAATCGCCGTCATTGAAAACGAGTTCGGCGAAGTCTCCGTTGACGACCAGCTGATTGGCGATCGCGCCACCCAGATCAAAACCCTGACCAACGACTGTATCTGCTGCACCCGCTCCAGCGAGCTGGAAAACGCCCTGCTGGACCTGCTCGACAGCCGCGATCGCGGTGAAATCGACTTTGACCGTCTGGTGATCGAGTGCACCGGCATGGCCGACCCTGGCCCGATCGTTCAGACCTTTTTCTCCCACGATATTCTTTGCCAGCGCTACCTGCTGGACGGCGTCATCGCCCTGGTTGATGCGGCCCACGCCGACGAGCAGATGAACCAGTTCACCATCGCCCAGTCCCAGGTGGGCTACGCCGACCGCATCCTGCTGACCAAAACCGACGTGGCGGGCGACAGCGTTAAGCTGCGCGAGCGCCTGACGCGCATTAACTCCCGCGCGCCGATTTACACCGTGACGCACGGCGATATCGACCTGTCCCGGCTGTTCAACACTAACGGCTTTATGCTGGAAGAGAATATCACCGCGAAACCGCGCTTCCACTTTATGTCCGACAAGCAAAACGACGTGGCGTCGATCGTGGTAGAGCTGGACTACCCGGTAGATATCGGCGAGGTCTCCCGCGTGATGGAGAACCTGCTGCTGTCGTTTGCGGATAAGCTGCTGCGCTATAAGGGCATGCTGTGGATCGACGGCGAACCAAACCGCCTGCTGTTCCAGGGCGTGCAGCGCCTCTACAGCGCCGACTGGGACCGTCCGTGGGGCGAGGAAACGCCGCACAGCGTGATGGTGTTTATTGGAATCCAGCTGCCGGAAGAAGAAATTCGGGCGGCGTTTGCGGGGCTGAAGAAATAACCTCTCCGTTTAACTACGCGCACCGAACAATCCCCTCTCCCTTTGGGAGAGGGTTAGGGTGAGGGGTAAGAGATAAACTTATTTCAACGCCTGCGGCAGCGTCACAATCCACAGCTCGCTGTCTGATTCCGGTTTCTTCAGCGGCTTCACGCTGAGCGTGGTTTCCACCGGCTTATCATCCAGCGTCAGCGCACCCTGCGCGTTCACCCGATAGTCCTTGAGCTTTTTGCCCTCCACCGGGTTTTGCATCGCCACCTTCACGCCAAAGTCGTTATCGTTCGCCACCGCCAGCGTTTTACCGTCAATCAGCGCCAGTCCTTCGGCCTTTTCCTGCTGCCAGCCCAGCGCGCGCAGGTCGACCACCTGCGTTTTTTTAGCAAGCGTAATGCCGCGCTGCGCCAGCGTTTTCGCGTCATCAAACTCCGGGTACTCGCCAGGCCTGTCGAACGCCGTCAGGTCGCTCGCGTTGCGCAAATCGACCCTGTAGATGAGGTTGCGCATCGCGTCGTTTTTATCTTCGCCCTGTTCAATCAGCAGGACAGAGTGGTCATCCAGCGCCACGATGTCGCCAATTTTGGCGTCGCTGTTCTTACCGTAAACGTCACTGTCGACGGGGTAGCCGTACATCGCGGTTTTGCCGGTCGCCGGATCGAAGCTCACCAGACGCGTAAACAGCGCCTGCTTTTTGCTCTTACCGTCGATATCCAGCGTGCTTTGCACGGCGGCGATAATACGCCCGTCCGGCATCCGGGTTAGCCCTTCAAAGCCCCGGTTGGCCTGACGCCATTTGATAACGTTGGGCAAACCGCCCGCAATGGATTTCTCCCCTTCTGCCGCCTGCGGGCCGTGGATCGCCAGAATTTTACCCTTGCTGTCGACGTTGATCAGGAAAGGGCCGTACTCGTCGCAAAGCCAGTAACCGCCCTTCCCGTCCGGCGTGATGCCTTCCGTATCCAGCCCGCGGTTGTCGCCCTTGAGCACCTTTAAAGCGTCGCTGAACGCCACTTCATTGGTCGAGCCAATCACGCCGTTTTCCAGCGGCAGGCCGTTAATCTCGCCTTTATCGTCATGCAGCGGGCGCGCATCCACGGCCTCCGCTTTGCCGTTTTGCACGCGAATCGTCATCAGCAGCGGGGCGAAATCCGGCGTCACGAAGATCTTGGCGTCGTTTTTCCCCACCTTTGGCGAATCCGCATTGGGACCGCGATCGGTTACGGTCGCGAAGGTCAGGGTATCGCCCTGCCTGCCGGTGAACAGCAAGCCTGAGCCAATCCCCACCGGAAGCCCGTTCGGAAACGCGCCGGCAAACGCACCGCTGTATTTTACGTGCGAGCCGTCGGGAAAGCTGACGACGTAGCGCTCAGCGGTTGGCTGTGCCGCCAGGCCAGAGAAAGAGAGCGCACAGCCGATAAGCACAGGAATGATTTTTCTTTTCATATTGTTAGCATCCATAAAGTAAAGCCAACAACGTAATGAAGAAACGTGTCAGAAAAATGACATCGCGAGCGCACGGATCCGCCCGAAAGGGTGTATATCAATCACCAGAAATGTAAACCTCTGTCTTTATCTGTGACAGTTGAAATACTTTTGGAAATTATTAGAAACTCAATTAATTCACCCTGAATGACTATTTGCGCCTCGTTCATTCACCGTTTAGCCAGAAATATAAACTGTACCTAAACGCGAATTTATTCCGCATTGACGACAGGCCAAATAAACATTCATGCAACATTTAAGTTTCAATAAACATACATAATCAGCATAAAACCGCGATATGCATCACATTTGCAGTCATAAACATCGCTTGTTAAGGTGCCCTCAGATTAATTTGATGACGAGGGCATACTCATGAAAAAACTTAACGTTCTGATCCTTTCCGCACTGACCGCCGTATCGGGCTCCGCGCTGGCCATGGGCGGCAGCATCGAGCAGGGTAAAAACTTTACCAACCTGAACGTGGAAATGGGTAAATCCACCTCCGGTCTGTACACCGAAGGCAACTGGCTGAAAAACACCGATGACGGCACCCAGACCGGCGGCGTGGGCGCAGGCTACAACGTCGAAGTCGGCCCGGTGATGCTGAACGCTGGCGCGAAGGCTATCTACATCGGCCCGAAAAAAGGCGATAACGGCGTGGCGTTCCCAGTCGGCGGCGGCGTGAACGTTGCTCTGACCGACAGCATCCGCGTGTTTGGTGAAGGTTACGTTGCGCCGGACGGCCTGAACAACAGCGTGAAGAACTACGTTGAAGCCAACGGCGGCGTTAGCTGGACTCCGATCAAACCGGTAACGCTGAAGGTGGGCTACCGCCACGTGAGCGTTGACGGTAAAGACGGCCGTCCAAACCACACGCTGATCGACGGCGCCTACGTGGGCGGTGGAGTGAGTTTCTGATGAAACCCCGCATAGCCGCGCTTTGTGTTTTAAGCATCACGGTCATGCTTGCCGGTTGTGTCCAGTACAAATGGGTTAAGCCTGGCGTCAGTGATGCTGAGATGAATAAGAAGCTTACGGAATGCGAAGCGCAGGCGCTTATCGATCTGCCCCCGGATAACGTCGTGACCGGTTCAAGCTCGGAAAAAACGGACAAGAAGCATAAGAAAAAGGATGTTTCAACGAGCTACACGGTGGAAGACGCGAATGAATATCGCCGGGATACGCTCGTTGACAGCTGCATGTTCAAAAGCGGCTGGGACAAGATTGAAGTGCAATAAATTTCCTGAAAAAAACCTGCCGGATGGCAGGTTTTTTTATTACCGCGTTACTTGCGCACCACCACCAGCTTCTGGTTCACAAACTCTTTGATCCCCAGATCCGACAGCTCGCGTCCGTAGCCGGAACGCTTCACGCCGCCGAACGGCAGCTCGGGCGCGGTGTCGGTGAGCCAGTTGATGTAGACCATCCCCGTCTCAATGCGCGACGCCATCTTCTTCGCCCGCTCGATGTCCTGGCTGAATACCGCCCCGCCCAGACCGTAGTGGGAGTCGTTCGCCAGGGCGACCGCCTCGTCGTCATTTTTCACCACATAGATCTGCGCCACCGGGCCGAAGAACTCTTCGAAATACGCCGGGTTGTCGCGCGAGATGTGGGTCAGGATCGTTGGTTCGAAGAAGCTCCCGTCGCCCTGTACCGGCCTGCCGCCGTAGTGCAGCGTCGCCCCGTTTTTCACCGCTTCGTCGACCTGTTTAGCCAGCGTTTCAAGCGCGTCTTTAGACGATAGCGGCCCCAGCGTAGTGCTTTCATCCAGCGGATCGCCAATCTTCACCTGCTTAAACGCCTCGGTGAATTTGCTCAGGAACGCGTCGGCAATGTTTTCGTGCAGGATAAAGCGCTTCGCCGCGGTACAGACCTGTCCGGCATTGTTGAGCCGCGCGCTAACGCCTGTCTTCACGGCTTTCTCCAGGTCGGCATCGTCCAGCACCACGAACACGTCGTTACCGCCCAGTTCGAGGGTCGATTTTTTAATGTGCTTCGCTGCCTGCGCTGCCACCACGCTCCCCGCTTTTTCGGAACCCGTGAGCGCAGCCCCCTGTACGCGATCGTCGGCGATAATGTTCGCCACCTGTTCAGACGAGATAAACAGGTTGGTCCACGCCCCTTCCGGCGCGCCCGCTTCACGCACCAGCTGCGCAAAGGTCTCGGCACAGTGCGGTACGATGCTGGCGTGCTTGGCCAGAACCGGGTTACCCGCCGCCAGGTTTGGCGCCAGAACGCGCATCAGCTGGTAATACGGGAAGTTCCACGGCTCGACGGCCATCACCACACCGATGGGGTGATGTTCAACCCACGCTTCCCCGAGTTCGGACTGATACTTCACCGGGGCAAGGAACTGCTTCGCGTTGTCGGCGTAATAGCGGGCGATTTGCGCGCACAGCTTCACTTCGCCACGGCTTTGTTCGATGAGCTTACCCATCTCCTGGCTGGCAATCTTCGCCAGATCCTCCGCGCGCTCGTCAATCAGATCGGCCAGCTTATGCAGCACCGGCAGACGCTGGCTTATATCGCCCTTCGCCCAGTCGGAGTGATAGAGCGCATCGGCTGCCTTCAGCGCCGCCTCAACGTCTGCGTCAGTGTGGGAGGGATATTCTTTGACGAGCTGGTTAGTGGCAGGATTTACTGTCTGGTAAGCCATATCGAATCTCCTTGTTTTACCGCTTAGGGTTTTAAGCGTAGTCAAAATGACTGGCGATGGAGGTAAAGTTGGGTATATACGGAGGGTTCTTAGTGGGGCACGGGCATGGTATAAAAAACATACCCGACAGGAGCGCCTATGACCCATACCCGACACGTCCGACAGAACTTTAACCGCATTCCGGGCCTTGAGCTGCGCAGCACGTGGCAGAGCACCGTGGCGTATAAACGTCATTGTCATCCCCAGCTCTCGATTGGTGCGATAGTGGAAGGCCAGACCTGCTGCGTGTGTCATGACAGAGAGTACATCCTTCATCCCGGGGACCTCATTGCGATCCCGGCCTATGCGCCGCACAGCTGCAATCCCGTCGCCGGGCAACCGCGCAGCTACCATATGCTCTATATCGACACGGACTTTCCGCTGGCAGAACAGGTCATTCGCGACCGCACGCTATTTGCGCTTTACCTGAACGTTGTTGAGAACATGTCGGCTAATTCCCTGAACGCGCTGATATCTGCCCTTCCGCGCTGCGCCAGCCGCACGGGTGAGCTACGTTCAACCAGCCAGCACGTTCAGCAGGCTTTGCTTTCCGACCTTGCCGCACCGCCCTCGCTTGATGACCTTGCCCAACGCTTCTCGCTCCGCAAGGAGACGCTGATCCGCACCTTCAGGCAGGACACCGGCCTGACGCCGGGCAGCTTTCTCAACATTTCCCGCGTGGAGTACGCCAAAGCGCGGCTGCGCGCCGGGGACGATATCGCCGACGTTGGCTATCAGAGCGGCTTTGCCGACCAGAGCCATTTCCACAAGACCTTCGTCAGCTATACCGCCGCCACGCCGCGCCAGTACGCCACGGGCCGATCAATATCAGACAATAATCAGGATAAGTAACATCGTAAGGTGGCCTCAGTTAATGCAACGAGGTCACTATGGAAACGTTCTTCCCTTCCGCTTTTCTCGCCCTGGCGCTGGCGCATTTTGTTGCCCTGCTAAGCCCGGGTCCCGATTTTTTCCTGCTGGTGGGCTACGCGGCGCGCTACCGGCTGCGCGGCAGCGCTGGACTGTGCTTCGGCATCGCCGCGGGCAACGGGGTGTACATCCTGTTGGTGATCCTCGGCTGGAGCGCGCTGCGCCAGTTTACGTGGCTGTTTACCCTTATCGAGCTTTGCGGGGCGCTGTACCTGCTGTGGATAGGCTCGCACCTGGTGCGCAGCCGCCCGCAAGCGCTGGTGCTGAATGAAACCCATCAGCGCTTTCCCTCGCTGCGCAAGCAGATCCTGCTGGGGCTCGGCTCGGCGCTGTTAAATCCGAAGAACGCCCTGTTCTATCTGGCGCTGATGACGGCGCTGCTGGGGCCGAACGTCACGCTTCTTCAGCAGTCGACCTGCGGCGTCTGGATGGTGATGGTGGTGCTGGCGTGGGATCTGGCGCTGGTGTCGCTGATGGGGCTACCCGCGGTGCAGCAGAAGCTCAGCCGCTCGCTGTGGCTGATTGAGCGCACGGCAGGGGTAGTGCTGATGGCGTTTGGCGGGTGGGTGCTGTGGCGGCTGCTATCAAATAGTGTTTTGCCTATATAGAATTCAACGCCTTCATTGCCTTACAAAATAAGTGACTTAGCTATTAGTATTTCTTCCCTGACGTGGCAAGCTAAAGTCACAGCAATCGTTAAGGGAACAACGTGAAAAATTACAAAGTCATCACGCCACTTTTTCCAACCTACGCGCAGGTTCAGGCAATGATGAAAGCCGTCTCCGGCTATTCAGTGAATTCCGTACGTAACATGATCAATGCAATACAGGAACAAACCGGCACGCCGCAAAAGCCGGTCGACTGGTCCGAACCCGATATGTGGATCAACGAACGCCTGAAAGGCGAAGATGCCGAGATCGCGCTGAAAATCTGGAACCAGGATAACCACATCCTCAATCCCCGTCATAGTTACGGTAGCTATTTGTTTCTAAACTCTTCTGTCTTCGAACTGATGGAAACGACGTCGAAAGATACATGGGAACCCACCCAGCGCGGGCATCAATTCCTGAATGATGATGACACCACACTACGCGCGCTGGACGATAAAGAAGGGTTGCTGCAACTTCTTGAACTGCTGGCGGGACGTGAAATGTCCCGTCGTGCTGACTTACTCCCGGAATGGCAGGCTTTTTTACATCAGCATTCAAAGTTCGCTTCAACCAGTTCTGTCAAAAGCACCCTCTACTCGAGACTCTATAACCTGATCGATCGCGATATGGTCGCCCGGGAAGGGATGAGTTACTACATCACCGATAGAGGCCGGGCATGGCTGGCGAATGCCTTACCAGCCCGCAAAGCCGATCCGCGAAAAGAACTTCTGGAAGCTGTTAAGCGCTACAACCAGCAGCAAAAAGAGCAGCTTCGCGAACAAATCAGCACCATGAATCCCTACAAGTTTGAGCATTTGATTGGTCAACTTCTGGAGGCAATGGGTTATGAACAGGTGGAAGTGACCAAAGCGTCGGGCGATAAGGGTGTCGACGTCGTCGGCAGAGTACAGGTGGGCATTACTACCATCACGGAAGTAGTGCAGGTTAAGCGTATGCAGAGCAACATAACCCGTCCTGTTATCGACCAGTTACGTGGTGCATTGCCTTATCACAGCGCGATCCGGGGCATGCTCATCACCACGGGCCGCTTTGCCGGGAACTGTGAAAAAGCGGCTCTGCATCCCGGAGCGGCTCCTATTACCCTGATTGATGGTGACCGTCTCCTTGAACTGCTGATAGAGAATAATGTCGGCATACGTCGCAGCAATGCGATCGAACTGCTGGACGTGGACATGCAGCTTTTTGATGAACTGGAAGAGGGATTAAAAGGCGAAATTTAGCGTCTTAATCGCTACAATAGACGCCAAATTTTTCCTGATTGAGTTCATCATGGCTAAAAAGACTAAGCAAAGAAAGGCTTTGAAGACATTTTATGGGATACCGCGAACCAGCTTCGCGGTAGCGTTGAATCCTCCGAGTACAAGCATGTGGTACTGAGCCTCGTGTTCCTGAAATTTATTAGTGATAAATTTGAGTCTCATCGTAAGAAAATGTTCGCCGATGAAGAGCAAAAATGTTGCAACGGTAAAAAAATTAGCTGGAATGATTTTTTCTATGATGAAGATCGCTATCCCGTCCTTTTTAAAAAAGCTGATAAAATTACGCATCCTGTCGCAATTCTTATAACTGTTAAAGATGCACAGAAACACATTAATACTGAAAAAAGTAATTTCTACTCACTCAAGGGAGAGTTATGTACACTGGAGCATGAGGATAAAAGCAAAGAGTTTTTCGCTCCTGGTTTAACCTGTAACGATTCTACCTTTTTTGAAAAACTCGAAGCTAAAGACGAGATTATAGTTATCGGTAAAGTACGTCCAATAATAAAACAATGGAGTAAAGGGAAAATCTTTAAAAACTTAAATATTAATGTTTTCAATAAAAAACAAATTACACGGTTAAAAGATTGAATTACAGCAGAGATTTTCCCCCGGCTACGGGAAACTGTCTCTCTCCCGTAGCCAGTTAATCAAGCCCCTAATCGATAATCCCAGTCGTCCGAATGGATAACATTACCGTCACGGTAATGCCAGGTAATCTTTTCATAACGAAGCGAAACAAGCTCAAGATGCCCTTGTTTTTCATGGTAAGTATCTTTCACGTCATGCATCACTGAAAATACCGTAACGACCTTCACCGCTTCCAGCATTATCGTAAAATAGGTTTCTTCTTGCCCGGCATCATTGATTCTATACAGGTCGATAGCCGCTTTCCTGAGCGTGCCACCCGTGCTCAATGCTTTGTACAGGTGAACGCTAGAGGCATCAATTTCCTTCTCGATTAGAAATGGACGATGCTGCCGCTTGCTTAACGCTCTGCCATTATGCAGATCAGAGTTATAGCTTACGTTATGATAGAGGCCTAAAACCTCAATCTGATTTTCACGATCTTTAACTCTCACGCTGCCTTTTATGATATTACCCACTTCGTCAGTTAATGACATATATCCTGGAATGGCCATTTAAATATCCTTATCGAATGGAACAGAGTGTTCAATGGTTTCGATCATAACGGCGAGACATCTTTTACCCTCTGTGGTTTTAACCTTAAACATCTCTCTTATTGAATCGACAAAAAGCTTATTGCTCTCTGCTTCCGTCTTCGGGAAATTAGCGAAAGCACAGATTTGGTCAATAGAGAGCAACGGTTTATCGTCTTTTAAGATTGCCAACACACCCGCTGGATTATGTGGAATAGCTTCAGAAAGCGCCGCCTTTAGATCTTCAGCCGTACTGGCATCCACACCAGGTTCAAGTGCACTCGCTACGGCTAACCATGCACGGGAACCTTTACTTATCTCCGGGATGACAAGATTCCACCATTCCGACTCACCGCTATCATTTGAATCCAGTTCCGTTACAACTGAACTGGCACCTTTATCATTTATCATTTGCAAAATCTGTTCAGGTCCATGGCCCTTAGCAAATAAATACATGGGGAAAAAGATAAATACAATGAGGTATTTCATCACCTCACCACCAGTATTGTGTCACCTGAATCATAAATCATATGTCGTTTATCCTGACCGTTCATAATGATGCAGCCTGCAGATGCTGACCCCGGTGGTTGGCCTTTCTTATCGCCATGGATTTGAAAATGATTCCTACCAAAAGTATTGGTCCCCGCTATAGGTTCAAGGATAATTGCCTCTGCGCTTTTGTGATTATTCCACCCGGCAATAAAATAAATACCTCTTGGTATAGGGCCTCTGTTTCGTTGTCGTTCGCATTCTGGTTTATCTTTCGATTCGCCAGCACCGCTGTAGCAGTTAGCAACAAACTCGCCATTGTGACTTAATACCCCTGTTGATACTTTGTATTCCCATGTCATTAATAACCCCTCCTTTCACGAATAGTTCTTTATCTTATGACTAACAAGAGAGTTAAAATTACCTCAACGGTCACAAAATCTTATGCCCAGGAATAGAGGAGCACAAAAAACATAGAAAAATTAATAATAAATAATTTCAATGCATATTTTTTTAATATAATAGCGACCTGTTTACTCAAAGAAGACATCTTCCTCCCTTAACGCCAGCTTTGCACTTTTGGTTCACTTACCTCTATCCTTAACCCATGGAAAAAATAGCTGAACTCAAACGCGCCAAGCTGCTGGCGCTGTCGCTGCTGCTGATTGCCGTCGCGGCGTTTATCACCACCCTCTTCCTGCCGCAAACCTTCTGGGTGCGCGGCGTGAAGGCCATTGCCGAGGCGGCGATGGTCGGCGCGCTGGCGGACTGGTTCGCGGTTGTCGCGCTGTTTCGCCGGGTGCCCATTCCGTTTATCTCGCGCCATACGGCGATTATTCCGCGCAATAAGGACCGTATCGGCGATAACCTCGGCCAGTTCGTGCAGGAGAAGTTTCTCGACACGCAGTCCCTTGTTGCCCTCATCCGTCGCTATGAGCCCGCGCAGATGATTGGCACCTGGTTCAGCCAGCCCGATAACGCCCGGCGCGTGGGGCAGCATCTGGTGCAGGTGATGAGCGGTTTTCTGGAACTGACCGACGACGGTCGCATTCAGCGCCTGCTCAAGCGCGCGGTGCATAAGGCTATCGACAAGGTCGATTTAACCGAAACCAGCGCCGTCATGCTGGAGAGCATGACCAAAAACAACCGCCATCAGGTGCTGCTGGACGCCATCATTAACCGGCTGATTACCCTGATCCAGCGGGAAAGCACGCGGGAATTTATTTCCGACCAGATCGTCCACTGGCTTAAGACCGAGCATCCGCGCAAGGCGATGGTGCTGCCCACCGAGTGGCTGGGCGACCAGAGCGCCGAGATGGTGTCAAACGCGGTAAATACCCTGCTGGACGACATCAGCCACGATCGCACGCACCAGATCCGTCAGGCGTTCGACCGCGCCACCATCAGGCTCATCGACAATCTGAAAAACGATCCGGAGATGACGGCAAAAGCCGAAAACATTAAGCACTACCTGAAAAATGACGAGGCCTTTAACCGCTATCTGGGGGAGATGTGGGCCGACCTGCGCCAGTGGCTGAAAAATGACATGCAGAGCGACGACTCCCGCGTGAAGCAGCGCATCGCCAGCGCCGGGCTGTGGTTTGGCGAAACGCTGACCAACGACGCCAGCCTGCGCGCGTCCCTGAACGAACATCTGGAGCAGGCCGCGCACCGCGTGGCGCCGGATTTCGCCGCGTTCCTGACGCGACATATCAGCGACACGGTGAAAAGCTGGGACGCCAAAGACATGTCGCGTCAGATTGAGCTCAACATCGGTAAAGATCTTCAGTTCATTCGCGTTAACGGCACCCTGGTGGGCGGGACGATCGGTCTGATCCTGTTTCTGCTCTCGCAGCTGCCCGCCGTGCTGGGGCATTAATCCGCTTTTGGCGGCGCGATAACGTAGCGCGTCGCCTCGAAGCGGTTGAGGATCAGGTGCACCAGAAAGACCATCGTCAGCGTGACCACCAGCGCGAAGGTGACGGAGGTGATGCGGTACAGATCGCTGAACACCAGGTCGCTGTCCGGGTGCATGTTCTGCCCGAACATAATGCCGATGGTGGTAATACTGGCGAAGCCCACCCCGGCACCCACCTTCTCCATCACGTGCAGACGCGCGCCAAAGGCCAGCCCAAGGCCAATCAGCGGCATCATCAGCAGCATGTGGCTGCTGTGATCGTACAGAATAAGCTGGACGACAAGGATATAAAGACACCCCAGCACCACGCCGACCACGCGCCAGATGGAGCTGATCACCGAGCCGCGATAGTGCATCGGGAACAGGATCAGAATGCCCGCCATCAGCGCCGACAGGGAATCGCTTAAATCGCTAATCTGAAACACCACGAAAATCAGCGTCGCCACGGTGCCGGAGAGCAGCGACTCGTGGCGCACGCGGGCGTCGTTTTTCTCGATCAGCGGCGGCGGCTTGCGCGGCTCAACGTCCGGCAGCAGGTAATTCATCAGCGCGCTCAGGCACACCGCCATCACGCTCGCTTCAATGTTGGAGAATAAAAGCGTGTGCCAGCTGGTCGTGGGATAGCTCATAAAGTTGAGCATCACGCTCTGGCACACCACCCCCATCGAACCGAACAGGAACAGCGGCCCCTTGCTCATAAAGCGAAACCGCATCACGTACAGGGCAAATACCACCAGCGTCATGATGACCGGCCACTGCGACAGATAGCCGATGATAAGCACCATCTCCACGCAGTTTAGCGAAGCGCTGAACACAAACTGCTTCGCCACGTGGCGGTTAAACACCGGCACCAGCGACAGCAGCATGATCGGATAAACCACAAAAAACACGCCGTAGCTGGTGTTGTAAAAGCTCGACACGCTGAGCGCAATCATCCCGGCAAAGACGATGCGCAGGGTCTGGCGAAAGTCGTTTGCCGTGTAGACGATGTTGCCGTGCGGGGTAAAGACCCGCGCCAGAGTGCTAATAGACATAGTGAAGCAGGCTCACCAGATGAATTTGCATCCCGGAGAAGAAGCGCGCAAACGGCCCTTCGCTGTTGTAGAGCTGAACGGTGGCGCGCGCGCCGGTCGGCAGCGGCTTCGGTATGGCCTCGTCCAGCGCCACGTGAATGCGCATACGCTGAGCGTCACGCACCCAGCGGTTGGAGGTTTCGGGCTGTGACAGCTGGCCGTTAACGGCCTCCTGTCCGGCGAGGATCCCCGCGTCGCTGCTGGTGACGTGGGCGCGGAACACCTGCCCCGGGAAGGCGTCAAACACCACGGCGGCATCGGTGCCCTGGTGGGTATGGCGCAGGCTCTTCTCGCGGAAATCGGCCACGATATCCGTCTGCGTGTTCACCAGGGCCAGCGCGGCCGAACCGGACGAGGCGTAAAATCCGGGGCTCAACTGCAGGTTACTGACCGTACCGTCCGCCCCGGCGTAGACCTTCGTCCAGCCCAGATTCAGCTCCGCCTCCTCCAGCGCGTTGCGGTATTTTTGCAGCGTCACGTTGCGGTGCTCATCCCGCTCCCCGCGCTGAATGCGCAGGTTATGGATGTTGGCCTGAATTGCGCTGACGGACTGCTCGCTGCTCTGCCAGGCGGTGCGGACTTTGTCCAGATCCGCCTGCGAAACGTTCTGCATGGTGCTCAGCTTCCGGTAGCGGTCGAAGGTCACCTTATCGTTACGCGCCGTCAGCACGGCGGTTTTCAGGCTGGCCTGCGCGGCGGCAATCTGCGCGTCCAGCTGCTCGTTAGACAGGCGGGCCTGCTCCAGCGCGATGCGCGCCGCGTCGACCCGGTTGCGAAACGGCGTGTCGTCGAGTTCAAACAGCAGATCGCCTCTCTTCACCTGGCTGTTGTTATGGACATGGACCGCCGCCACATAGCCGGAGACGCGCGCCGACACCGGCGTCACCACGCGCATCACGGTGGAGTCCGGCGTCAGCGGGATCCAGATATCCGCGACGATAAAGTAGACAAACATCAGCAGGAAAGAGGCAATACTCACCCTTACCCAGCGGGCAAACTTTTGTTCAGGAGTCATTATTTTTCGGTCTTGTTATCTTCTTCGCGGATTGTCCGCAAATTGCAGGCGATTTGATTTAACGTGGCGCTGAAAATATCGATATGTTCCGGCGCGATGTTTTGCGATACGCGCGCCTGAAGCGTCTCGATCACCCGAGTGAGCCGTTGAAGAATGGCCTTTCCTTCAGGCGTCAGCGTCAGCAGCCGGATGCGCCTGTCGTATGGCGAGACGGTGCGCAGCAGGTAGCCCTGCTTTTCCAGCTGCGTCAGCGTGCGCATCAGCGGGGGCAGTTCAATACCCTGCACCTCCGCCAGCTCGCTGACCGAGACGTTATCCCCAAGCTGATGAAGCTGCATCATCACCGTCCAGCTCGACTGGGTTAACCCGGTGTCGAGAATGGCGTCGTCGATCACCGCGCGCCACTGGCGCACGATCATCGCCATCCGCATGCCCATCGGCCTGCGGCTAAACAGATCGTCTTCACTCATGGGGAGTTCCTCTCGTATTACCCCACCACGATAATAGTTATCAGGGTAAGTATCAAGAAACGAGAATCTAAAGCGCAGGAATTGCGAAAGGCTGTCTGCTCCTCCCTGAGGGTGAGGGGATCGGGCCGCAATGGCGTTTAGCGGCTAAAGTACTTCCTGACGGCCGCCTTCCCTGCGCCCGTAACCACTACCTCCCTGTATCCCGCCACCCGCTGGATCCAGCCCTTGCTTTCCAGATGCATGAGCAGCGCCGCCCCCGCCTCTCCGCCCAGATGAAACCGCCGCTCGCTCCAGTCCAGGCAGGCGCAGCAGGCTTTCCGGCGCGGATGCGCGCTTAACGGAACGCCGAGCTTCAGGAACTGCTCCCGGCCATACAGCGTCAGCGCGGAGCCGTCCGCCTCAAGCCAGCCTTCCGCCTTCATGAACTCATAGATCTGCACCGCCACCGTTCCGGCAAGATGGTCGTAGCAGGTCCTGGCTTCACGCAGGGCTTTTGGCGCGGAGGTTTCCGGCGGCGTAATGCGGCTCCAGGAGAGCCCCATCATCTGCTCGACCAGCGCCGCCACGTCGTGCCCCACCAGACGATAATAGCGATGCCGTCCCTGCGACAGGCAGGTAATCAGCCTTCCTTCCACCAGCCGGGCGAGGTGCCCGCTGGCGGTCGACGGCGCCACGTCGGCGGCAGCGCTCAGCTCCGTGGCGGTCCAGGCCCGTCCGTCCATCAGCGCGCAGAGCATCTTCACGCGCGACGGATCGGCCATGGCTGCCGCCACCGCGGCAATGGCCCGCTCCAGCGCCGCGCTGCCGTCAGGAGGTAAGCTCGTCTTTAACATTCGTTGCCCAGGGTTCGGTGATCTCTGCGGCCAGCTTATCATCATCCGTCAGCAGAATAAGGTGATTCGCATGGTCGCTGTACTGGGTAAGGACAGACACGCCCCGTGCGGCCAGCGCGGCCGCCAGCTCGCCCAGCTCGCCGGGTCGCTCCTGCTTAAGTTTTCTGATTACCGGTTTAAGTATGGCCAGCACGGTAAACCCACCCTCAGCCAGCACGCGGCGGGCTTTTTCACCATCCTCCACCAGAAAATGAGCATCGGTGCCGAATACGCCGCCGCCTTCCAGCCCCACGCCGTTGCGCCCCAGAAGTTGCCCAAAGCGCGCCAGCTCGCCGGGAACAGCGTTAAACACGACATGAACGTCATACATCCGCGTACCCTCCGGTTTCGGAGGCGTACTCCCGCGTGACCTGCGCCACCCGAATACGGTAGTACGCAAAAATCGACTCCCGCCCTTCGGCCTGCGCGGCCTGATGAAAGACGTTCTGCTTCCAGCTGCGGACAGCCGCTTCATCCCGCCACCAGGAGAGCGAGAGGATTTTGCCGTCGGTGGTCAGGCTCTGGAAACGTTCGATATCGATAAACCCGTCGATACCCGCCAGCAGCGGCTTGAGCTCAGCGGCCAGCTGCAGGTAACGCGCCTGATGGACGGGGTTGGCTTTGGCTTCGAAAAGGACTGCGATCATGGTTGTCTCTCCGTTGTGAGGTTACGAAGAGCATGCGGGAACAGAATGGGCGATGCTTCGGCAGGGAGCGAAATGTGGTGGCACGGCGCTTATCGGTCTACGGCAGGCCCGGTAAGCGCCGCGTTATTGTGATTATTCCAGGTTAGCCTTGTTCAGCCCGTAAGCCGCATCCAGCGAGCCGGGCGCCATGCGCGACGTAATGCCCAGACGGTTCCAGGCGTTGATCGCTGCGATGGCGAAGTTCAGCTCCGAAATCTCCACGTCCGAGAAGTGCTCCGCCACGCTGCGGTACAACGCGTCGCTCACCCCATGTACGCCAATCTGGGTCAGCGCTTCGGTGAAGGCCAGTGCGGCTTTCTCGCGGGCGCTGAACAGCGGGGATTCGCGCCAGGCCGCCAGATGGTACAGGCGCAGCTCGCGCTCGCCGGCGATTTTTGCCTCTTTCGAGTGCATGTCCAGGCAGAAGGTACAGCCGTTCAGCTGCGACACGCGAATGTCGATCAGGTGCTTCAGCGCCGGGTCGATGGAGGTTTTCGCCACCTCCATGCTCAGGGCGGAGAGGGCGTTGGCGAGGGCAGGTGTGGCTTTATGGTGGTTTACGCGGGTGCTCATTGTCTTTCCTCTGTATTGTGCGGTTTATGTCGCGCGATGAGGCAAATCTACGCCGTTCATGACATAGTAAAAAGATACAAAAAGCGTGAAACGAGGTAGGACATGAAGCCAGGCTATCACGACATCTATGCCCGCTATCGCGACAACATCACGCGCGGCGTGCTGAAGCCCGGCGATAAGGTGCCTGCCATCCGGGTGCTGGCTGAGGAGCTGAAGGTGGCGCGCAAAACCGTCGAAACGGCCTATGCCATCCTGACGGGCGAAGGGTACCTGGTAAGCCAGGGCGCCCGCGGCACGCGGGTAAATCCGGATCTCCTGCTTCCGGCTACACCCGCTCCGGCGGAGCAGACCACCGGCCCGCTCCCGGCATCGCTTATCAGCCAGCGCGAGCGGGCCGGCTTTTTGCGCCCCGGCATTCCCGCACTCGACAGCTTCCCGTACAAAAAATGGCTGCTGCTGGCGGGCCAGGCGACGCGCGCCATGCGTCAGGATGAAATGCTCAACCCGCCGGTGTCGGGCTGGTACCCGCTGCGCGAGGCGATCGCCCGCTATCTGAATATCTCCCGCGGGCTCTCCTGCACCGCCGACCAGGTGCTGATCACCAGCGGCTACAGCGGCAGCCTGCGCCTGATCCTCGACACGCTTGCGAGCCGCAGCGACAAGGTGGTGTTTGAAGATCCGGGCTATTTTATGGGCCAGCAGCTGCTCAGGCGGATCGTGCCGCGTCTGCACACCGTGCCGGTCGATCGCAGCGGGATCGACACGGAATACCTGCTCCGTCACCATCGCGACGCCCGCTTTGCCATCGTCACCCCGTCACACCAGAGCCCGCTGGCGGTAACGCTCTCCCTGCCGCGCAAACAGCAGCTGCTCGACTGGGCTTCGCAGAACGAGGCGTGGATTATTGAAGACGATTACGACGGGGAGTTTCACTACACCCGCAAGGTGCTGCCGTCGCTGAAAAGCCTCGACCGGCATGACCGGGTGATCTTTATGGGCACCTTCAGTAAAACCATTATGCCGTCGCTGCGCATGGGCTACGTGGTAATGCCCGCGCGCGCAGTCGGCGCTTTTACCGACTGCGCGGAAATCACTACCAGCGGCCAGCCGGTACTGACGCAAAAGATCCTCACCGCGTTTCTCAACGAGGGGCATTTTTTCCGGCATCTTAAGAAGATGCGCGCCCTCTACCAGACCCGGCGCGACTGGATGATTGCCGCCCTGCGTGAGGTGTATGGCGATCTGTTCTTCACCGAGCAAAACGACGGCGGGATGCACATTGTGGCGTTTCTTAGCTCAGGAAGCCGTGACCGGGAGGTGGCGCGCTGCTGGCAGGCACACCAGCTGCAGGTTAACGCGCTATCCGAGTGGTATTGCGGGTCGGGAAAACGCTACGGGCTGGTAATGGGCTATAACAACGTGCGATCGTATCAGGAGGCGGTTGAGCTGCTGGAACGGCCGAAACGGCGGACGCTTGAAATATTACTCTGAAATCAGATATCTGCCCAATTAGCACCGATTTAAAATATCGATATAATCTGATGGCTTTTTTACATTTCTAAGGAAAAGAAAATGAAATCAATTTTGGGATTTGATTATTTATTAACACCACGCGTGCTGGTCTTATTTTACTGGATCGCCATGCTGCTTATTTTTGCAGGCGGTGTGTATACCATGTTCAGCGACCATCTCATCACCGGCTTTATCGGTACGGTATGCAGCCTGGTCGGATGCCGCGTGATGTTCGAACTGATTATGGTTGCGTTCAAGAACAACGAATATTTGCGCCGCATCGCTGAAAACACGTCGATAAAATCTGCCGAATAATCCGCTTGTTATATGCCGGGTGGCGGCTGCGCCTTACCCGGCCTACGGGATCGAGTAGGCCCGGTAAGCGTAGCGCCACCGGGCGATGACGCGGCTCATACATCATGCCGCGACAACCCAACGTCCTTGAGCTGCTCGTCGCTCATCTGGCTCAGAATGCGGCGGGTACGGTTGATGCGATACCAGTTACGCAGCATTTTCGCGATCCAGACAAACGCGATAAAAGGTTGCCTTGCGCGGTTCTCGTTAAATTCCATCATGCTCTCCTCACTGTGCCAGTGAGGCTATCATCGTGCAAATCAGCCCGTGCAATACAGATTCAAAAACACCTTTTGTTTAACATACAGATCCGCTAAAACGATATCTGCATGCCGTTTGTAACGGCAATCTGTACTGGTTTATTAAACTGTATGGTAATAACAAAGGATACAGCATGACGCGCTACCAACATCTGGCCAATCTTCTGGCGGAACGCATCGAGCAAGGGCTGTACCGCAGCGGCGAACGTCTGCCGTCGGTGCGCGCGCTGAGCCAGGAGCACGGCGTAAGTATCAGCACCATACAGCAGGCCTATCACATCCTTGAAAACCTCCAGCTCATCACGCCCCGGCCGCGTTCCGGCTATTTTGTTTCAACACGGAAGGCTCAGCCACCCGTACCGGCGATGACGCGCCCGGTGCAGCGCCCCGTGGACGTTACCCAGTGGGATGAGGTGATGATGCTGCTGGACGCCCGCGCCGATAAAGAGATGATCTCCTTCGGCGGCGGCTCGCCGGACGTTAACCAGCCGAGCCTGAAGCCGCTCTGGCGCGAGATGAGCCGCATTGCGCAGCACAATCCGGGCGAGATGCTGAGCTATGACGTGCTCGACGGGCGCCTGGAGCTGCGCGAGCAGATCGCCCGCCTGATGCTGGACGGCGGCTCCACCGTGGCGGCAAACGAGATTGTGATCACCAACGGCTGCCACGGCGCGCTGTCTATCGCCCTGCTGTCGATCTGCAAGCCGGGAGATATCGTGGCGGTCGAGTCCCCGTCGTTTCACGGCACCATGCAGATGCTGCGCGGCTTCGACATCAAGGCGATTGAAATTCCTACCGATCCTGAAACCGGCATCAGCATTGAAGCCCTGGAGCTGGCGCTGGAGCAGTGGCCGATCAAGGCGGCGATCCTGGTGCCCAACTGCAACAACCCGCTCGGCTTTATCATGCCTGAAGCGCGGAAAAAGCAGGTGCTGGCGCTCGCCCAGCGGCACGATATTGTGATTGTGGAGGATGATATCTACGGCGAGCTGGCCGCAGAGTACCCGCGTCCGCGCACCATTCACTCCATGGATATCGACGGCCGCGTGATCCTGTGTAGCTCGTTTACCAAGACCGTGGCGCCGGGGCTGCGCGTCGGCTGGATTGTTCCGGGCCGTTATTACGACCGGGTGATGCACATGAAGTATGCCGCCGGCGGATTCAACGTGCCGGGTACGCAGATGGCGGTGGCGGCCTTTATTCGCGACGGGCATTACCATCGCCACGTGCGGCGTATGCGCCAGATTTATCAGCAAAATATGGAAACCTATACCTGCTGGGTGCGGCAATATTTTCCGGCAGAGATATGCGTCACGCGGCCTCAGGGAAGCTTCCTGCTTTGGGTCGAACTGCCGGAGAAGGTAGATATGGTGTGCGTGAGCAAGCAGCTGTGCCGCATGAAGATCCAGGCGGCGGCCGGGTCGCTGTTTTCCGCCTCCGGCAAGTACCGCAACTGCCTGCGCATTAACGTGGCGTTACCGCCTTCGGAAAAGCATCGCGAGGCGTTGAGGAAAATGGGGGAAGCGATTGTGATTGCGATGGAGGAGTAGCGCGGCCTGATGCCCTCACCCCGGCCCTCTCCCACCGGGAGAGGGCGAAAAGGGGCTAACGCCTCAGAACGTCCAGGAAACGCTGCCCACAATGCTGCGTTCTGCGCCAAAGTAGCAGTAGGAAAGCGAGTTACACGCCGCCACGTAGCTTTTGTCCGTGAGGTTATTGACGTTTAGCTGCGCGCTCACGCCCTTCAGCCCCACCTTCGACAGATCGTAGCCCACCACCATATCCACCAGTGTATAGGACGGCAGCGTGTGGGTGTTCTGGCGATCGCTGGTAATACCGTTTACGTAGCGCACGCCGGAGCCGACGGTCAGGCCGTCCAGCGGACCGGTTTTAACGTCGTAGCTCAGCCAGGCGGAGGCCATATTGCGCGGGGCATAGACGGCGCGCTTGCCCTCCTCTTCCGGGCTGCTCTTTTTATAGCGAATATCGGTATACGTATACGCCGCCTGCACGCGCAGGCTGTCGGTCAGCTGACCAATCGCCTCCAGCTCAACGCCTTCGGACTCAATTTCACCGATGGAACGATACGGATCGGTCGGCTCCTCTTTGGTGGCGATGTTCTTCTGGTTGATGCGGAACACCGAGGCGCTGAACTGGCTGTTCATCCCCTCCGGCTCGTACTTGACGCCCGCTTCCCACTGCCTGCCCTTCATCGGGTCAAGGATCTTACCCTGCTCGTCGGCAAAGCTGGTCGGCGTAAAGGCGGTAGAGTAGCTCACGTACGGCGCAACGCCGTTATCAAACAGATACAGCAGCGCCGCGCGGCTGCTGAAGTTGTTCTTGTCCAGATCGCTGCGGGTATGGTTGAAGTTGTCGATATTCGACACGCTCACTTGGTCGTACCGTCCGCCCAGCGTCAGGCGCCAGCGGTCGATGGACATCTGATCCTGAAGGTAATACCCGGTCTGGCGCAGCTTGTGTTTTTCCCGGCTGTACTGGGTGATGTAGTCGGGCTTCGCGCCGTACGCCGGATGGAAGGCGTCGATCGGCGGGAAGCCGCCGTAGTAGCCCGTCACGTTGTTGGTGCGATCCTGATAATCCATGCCGATCAGCACCCGGTGGTTCACCGCCCCGGTGTCGAAGCTGCCGTCCACCTGGTTATCCAGGGTGATGGCGTTCATCTTCTCGTCAGAGCCGGAGTAGCCCCGGTTCAGTTCGCTGTCGTTCAGCCAGCCCGCGGCATACACCTGATTCAGCTCCACTTTGGTATGCAGGTAGCGCAGCTTCTGGCGCACTGACCAGCCGCTATCGAACATATGTTCGAAGCTGTAGCCCACCATATTCTCGCGGCGATCGTATTTGTCGTAATCGTCTTCCCCTTCATAGAAGGTGTTGGCGATCTTTCTGCCATGGTGCGGCACGACGGTGCCTTCATACGGCAGACCGGAGTGGCTACCGCCCTCCGGATCCCGGTGCAGGTAGGCCATCAAATCCAGACGGGTGCTGTCGGTGATGCGCCAGGTCAGGCTCGGCATCAGCGCGTAACGCTCCTCCTTCAGCGGGTCGAACTGGGAATCGGCGTAGCGGGTCATGCCGCTGAGGCGCGCCGCCACGCGGTCGTTATCGTCCAGCGGGCCGGTGACGTCAAACATCGCCCCGCGCTGGTCGTTATTCCCGGCAAATAGCTTGATCTCCCCGCCCGGATCGAACGACGGCTTACGGGAGGTCAGCGCCACGATCCCGCCGGGGGATGAACGGCCATACAGCACGGAGGCCGGGCCGCGGACCACCTCAACGTTTTCCAGGAACCACGGATCGACCACCAGCGAGCTGTGGGAATTGGTGTCCCCCATCATCTTCAGGCCGTCGAGGTAGATATTATCCAGGCTGCCGTCAGAGAAGCCGCGCAGCACGATGTAGTCGAAGCGGTTTGAGGCCCCAATCTGGTTGCTGTACACGCCCGGCGTATAGCTCACCGCCTGACGCACGCTGGTGGCACCCTGCTCTTCAAACTGCTCGCGGGTGATGACAGAGACCGACTGCGGAGTTTCAATATCCGGCGTTTCAATTTTGGTGGCGGCAGACTGCATCTGCGAGGTGACCACAACGGTTTCGGTTTTTTGGGCATCCTGTGCCAACAAAGGAAAAGCGACGCTACCGGTAACCCATCCCACCAGCAGAGCCAGACGCGACTTAGCAAACATGATCCTCTCCAAAGGCATTTCTTATTGTTAATAAGAATTATTACCTTTTTCATTCCGCAAACGACTATGCGCGCCGCCAGGTTTCGTATGCGCGATGGCAAACCGCACGGATCGCGTTCGCAGGAACAGGAAAAATGGGTTAGCGCGGCTGGCGCACTTCGCCGGGAGAGACGCCGTAGCGGCGACGAAACGCGGTCGAGAAATTGGTGGCATGCTGGTAGCCGGACATCCACGCCGCCTGCTGCACGCTGTAGCCTTCAAGAAGGTAGCGGCGCGCCAGCGAAAGGCGGCAGTCGCGCAGATAATCAAATACCGTACAGCCGTAGCGCTGACGAAACTTGCTGCGCAGGCTGCTCTGGCTCATTGCCGCGAGGGCGGCCAGTTCGGCAAGGGTGTGATTCAGTTCGGGCGACTGTTCCAGCATGCTCCGCACGCGTTCCAGACGCGCATGCTCTGGCCGGCACAGGCCATGCTGCTGGCGCTGGCTCAGGCCATGTCCCAGCAGCTGATACATCAGCCCTTCCAGAAGCAGCCTTCGGGAGAGCGCACTTACCCCCTGCCGTTGCGCATGCTCAATGCCGGAAAGCACGTGGTCCGGAACCTGCCAGATAAACCCCGGTATCTTCTGGTTTTGCCATTCCAGAAGCAGCGACTCCAGCAGGCCTTCACGTCTGGCAACGGAAGGGTAGACGCCGAACGACAGCGTCTTCAGGGCGCAGTCGGCATCGTGTCGCGCGCCCATCACCTGCTCTTCGCTGAGGCGGGCGCTGAACGCCATCCCGGATCGCACCACGTATTCATCATCCCCGAGCGTGAGCGTGACGCATCCCTCCAGCACCACCAGCATATAGAGCGGGCTGCTGTGGCGGGAGGTGGTTTCGTAGGGCTGCAGTACGTGAACGTCGGAATGGGTCAGGGAAATCCCTGAGGAGAGCGTCATCTCCTCCACATCGCCGCGGAGCACCGGGCTGGTGGCCTGCGACTCCTTGAGCTGCGGGAAATGGTAGTCGATGCCGTAGCGCTCGCCAAATACCTGAAAATCCGCCACAAGGTAAAGGCGTTTCGCTGGGGTATTTGCATTCTGGCGCATCGTGAGGAGCCTGCATCGGATAATAGACGAAGGGAAACAGTACCATTCATTTATCGTGGCGGCAATGCGGCGTTTTTTAATGCGGGTTTAGTAGCACAAAGCCCCGGCCTGAGCCGGAGCCTGATAATATATTTTCAGGAAAGAAATATATTTATGCTTCCTGCCATTCAGCAAAGACCGCGTTATGGTCTTTGGTCAGAATAACTTTATTATCATCCACTTTGTCGACCCAGCCGAGCGGAATATAGTGATGCTTGCCGCCGGATTCAGGATCGCTTTTCGCAAGCTTAATGCGCTCGCCGTCCAGATGGTCCACAACGCCCACATGCGTACCGCAGCTGGCTACAACCTGGGTATGATCCTTAATTGCGCTTTTATCTACCATGTTGATTCTCCTGTTTCGGTTATATGGCTGTTGCACGTCATTAACTGTAGCGTATAAAAATCTGCTTGCGGCCTGTATTAGCATTTTGAAACATCATTGACATAATCACTTATTCAGTCTATTTAGCGATTCCTATTTACACTGTTCCTGATAAGAATTAGATGAATTATTTCCGGCTCGTTATTTCTCTTTCATAATTTAATTAACGCAAACCACGAGGAGGCATTTATGGCGATTCGTAATAATCGGGCTGAAATTTCACAGGCCCTTGGTGAAGCGGTATTAGATATTGTCCAAAAAGGGCATGAAGTGTCGCGGGAAAATCTGGCGCAGGCGATGAAGATCAAAGCCGAAAAAGAACGCGATGATGAACGGCTTCTGAACTACTGGAAAGCCTGCAATATGCTGGTCTGAACAACGCGGCGTTTAGCCTGGCTAAACGCCGCCCTTCGTCATTCGTCGAAGTACCAGTAGCCCTGGTTAATCAATCCGGTCAGCTCTTCCACAAACGCCGGATTATTCAGTGCGTCACCCAGCTCGGCCTGGCCCAGCTCGGTGTAGCGGCACAGCGCATCCGCGCCCTTCGCGTCCACCGTCTCCAGCTGCTCGCTGTTGATGAAGAAGCTGCCGTTGATGTTCAGCACGCGCAGGCCGCTCAGGCGTGACAGCGTTTCGCCGCCCTGCAGCGCATCCAGCACCTCTTCCGGCGCATACGGCGGTTCAGCGGCGGCGATATCCAGCTCGTGGCGCGGCGTGGAGACGAAGCTGCCAAACCATTTCGTGAAATCTTCGGTTTTGCCGATCGTGTCGATCATCATCTGGCGAATGCGATCCAGCTCGTACTGCTCCACGCGCCCTGGATGTTCGCGACAGGTCAGATCCGGATCGCTGTAGTGTTCCCCGCCCAGATCGTTTTCCAGCACGTAGTCGGCGAAGCTGCTGATCAGATCCCGGCCGTTTGGCCCGCGGAAGCCGACGGAGTAATTGAGCGCGGTCTCATGGGTAAAGCCGTCGTGCGGGAATCCAGGTGGGATATAGAGGATATCGCCCGGCTCAAGATCTTCGTCGATGATCGGCTCGAACGGATCCACGTGCAGCAGCGCCGGATGCGGGCAGAACTGGCGCATCGGCAGCTTGTCACCCACGCGCCAGCGGCGGCTGCCCATTCCCTGAATGATAAACACATCGTACTGATCGATATGCGGCCCTACGCCGCCGCCCGGAACGGAGAAGGAGATCATCAGGTCGTCCAGACGCCAGTCCGGCAGCACGCGGAACGGGCGTACCAGCTCCGCCGCAGGCATATGCCAGTGGTTCACCGCCTGCGCCAGCAGTGACCAGCCGGTCTCGCCGAGATGGTCAAAATGCTCAAACGGGCCGTTGCTCGCCTGCCACTTGCCGTTAGCATGGCTCACCAGGCGGCTATCCACTTCCGGCTCCATCGCCAGCCCAGCCAGCTCGTCCGGGGTAATCGGGTCGACAAAGTTCGGGAAGGCATTTTTCAGCACAACGGGTTGTTTTTGCCAGTATTTCTCGAGAAATTCCGGCCAGTTCAGGTTCAGTTGATACGCCATGGTCAGCACCAGTGAGAGGGGAAACAGGCGCGATTATAGGCAAGAAGGCAGAGGGGGAACTTGTCGTGGGTCAAACGCGGGCGCGTAGGTCAGGTAAGGCAACGCCCCACCCGACGCACGCGCGGGCCAAACTTAGTCCAGGTTCAGCTCGTCATAATGGGTAATCAGCTTGCCGACGATGCCGTAGTCCAGCGCTTCTGCCGGGGACATCCAGAAGTTGCGGTCGGTGTCTTTTTTCACTTTTTCCAGCGGCTGGCCGGTAGCGTCAGCGATCAGCTTGTTCACGCGATCCAGCATGCGGATGATCTCACGCGCTTCGATCTCAATATCCGACGCCTGGCCGCGCACGCCGCCCAGCGGCTGGTGGATCATAAAGCGGGTATTCGGCAGAGAGTAGCGGTGCTCTTTTTTCGCCGCCAGGAAGATGGTGATCCCGGCGCTCGCCACCCAGCCGGTGCCAATCACGTGCACTTCCGGACGGATGAACTTGATGAAGTCGTGGATGGTGTCGCCCGCTTCCACGTGGCCGCCCTGGCTGTTGATGTACAGCTTGATCGGATCGTTGCTCACGCTTTGCAGCAGGATCATCTGGGTGATGACCTTCTGCGCCAGCTCCTGGTTGATCTCACCGGAGATAACAATCGAACGGGACTCAAGCAGCTTTTGCTGTAGCGCGCCCGCGCCGTTTGACCCTTCCGCTTTTTCCTTGTCGCTTTCTTTCAGTGTGTAGTGCATTGTTATGTCCTCAGCATTTAGCGCTCAAAACCAGAGTGTAGCCTGTTTTACCGGTGAAAGTCCTCACAGACAAATAACGAGGGATCTTATGAATATTGCACACGTCGCTCTCTGGACCCGCAGCCTCGAGGCACAGGTTCAGTTCTGGGAAACGGTGTTTGGCGGCCGCAGTAACGAACGCTACGTCAGTCAAAACCGCCCGGGGTTTGAATCCCATTTTATTACGCTGGATAACGGACCGACCATTGAGCTGATGACGCTGCCGGACCTGCCCGGCGCGCCGGCGCACCCGGAGTTCATCGGCTGGGCGCATATCGCCATTAACGTAGGCAGCAGGGCGCAGGTGGACAGCATGGCAGAGCGGGCGCAGGCAAACGGTACGCTGCTCAGCGCCCCGCGCATGACCGGTGACGGTTTTTATGAAGCGGTGATTGCCGATCCGGACGGCAACCGCATTGAGCTGGTCGGTGCATAAAATCAGCGTTTCGTTCCTTAACCGCCCCCGCCATGGCTCGCTATACTTCATATGGTTATCATATTGTTAAATGATAATGATATTTAATGTGTTAAGATGAAAGTCAGCATAAACAGTCTCTTACGCAAACGTCGGGGGCTGTTTTTATTCTCGATGATTTACTGATCGCACCGGGGCGGTGAATGGAACACATTGTTTATGTGGTTGATGACGATGACACTGTCAGGCAGTCCGTGGTCGGGCTGCTGGAGTCAGCAGATTTACGCGCCCTTGGCTTCTCTTCCGCAGAAGCTTTCCTGAACCATCCCTTTGAGGAGCTGCCCTCCTGCGTGATCCTGGACATGCAGATGCCGACAATCACCGGGTTTGACGTGGCGGACGCGCTGAAGGCCAGCGGGCGGGAAATACCGATTATCTTTCTCACCGGCCACGGCACCATTCCGATGTCCGTCCGGGCGATCAAAGGCGGAGCCTACGAGTTTCTCACCAAGCCCGTTGAGTCCGGCGCGCTGATTGATTCCATCGAATCCGCGCTCAGGCTGGCGGAACACAACGCCGTGCGCAACAAAGAGCATTTCGCCCTGAAGCAGCGGCACAGCTCACTCACCCCGCGCGAACATGAGGTGCTGACGCTTGCGATTAGCGGCATGCTGAACAAGCAGATTGCCGCCGAGCTTGGCGTCAGTGAGATCACGGTTAAGGTCCATCGCCGCCGGGTGATGGAGAAGATGCAGGTGCGATCCGTCGCGGAGCTGGTCAGGGCCGTTGAGCGCCTGACCAAGGGCCAGCCGACGGAGTAGCCGCTACGCCTCCTGCGCGGCAAGCGGCAGCGTAAAGGCAAACACGGTGCCGTGCGGCTCCCGCCGACGCGCGCTCAGCTTCCCGCAGTGGCGCTCAATGATGCTGGCGCTGATGGTCAGCCCCATCCCCATGCCCTGCGCTTTGGTGGAATAGAACGAGTCAAAGATCTTCTCCAGCCGCTCTGGCTCAATACCGCTGCCGGTATCGGCTATCTCCACCAGCACTCTCCCCTCCGCATTGCCGGTAGCGATGGCGATGGTGCAAGGGCGATCTTTCACCTCGGCCATCGCTTCTACCGCATTCATCACCAGGTTAAGCAGCACCTGCTGGATCTGCACGCTGTCGCCGGTAATAAAGCTGTCCTGCGCCTGCAAAAGGTAATCAACGCTAATGTGTCGCTGCTCAAGCTCGCTGCGCGAGAGCGCGATGATGTGGTGGATCAGGTAGTGCAGATCGATGCGCGAGAAGGTCGGATCCTGCTTGCGCGTCAGGGACTGGATGCTGCGGATGATCTCCCCCGCCCGCGCCCCTTCTGCGGCGATCTCCTCCAGCCCTTCGCGGACCTTATCCAGCCGGGCGGGCTCCCGGCTGAGCCAGCGCAGGCTCGCCCCGGCGTTCGAGACGATCGACATCAGCGGCTGGTTGATCTCGTGGGCGATGGAGGAGGTCAGCTGCCCGACGGTGGTGGCCCGGGACACCCGCGCCAGATCCGCCTGCGCGACCCGCATGGCATCCTCCGCGGCGCGCTGGCTGGTGATGTCGGTGATGATGCCGTAATACTCGTTCACTTCGCTGCCCACGCCCACCGGATCGCCAATCCCGAGAATATAGCGGGTGGAGCCGTCGGTACGCTTAACGCGAAACTCCGCCCGCATGGAGAGCCCGTCACGCACGCTTCCGGTGACGAGGGCGCTGATGCGGGCGTAGTCGTCCTCGTGAACGAAGGTTAAAAACTCCGCCATGGAGATCATTTTCTGCATCTCAGGCAGGCCGAGGATGCGGGCGTACTCCTCGGAGATAAACATCAGATCCTGCTCCAGCTCCCAGCGCCAGCTGCCGGTGTGGCTGATCTGCTCGCCCAGCATCAGCGAGGTCTGGCTGGATCGCAGCTCTTTCTCCACCCGTCGGCGCTGGATGTTTTCCGCCAGCAGCTCGGCGTACAGGCGCGCCGTCTCAAGGGATACCGCGGCCTGCGCGCCCAACAGGCTCACCACGCGGGAGTGTTCGGCGGTAAATACCTCCGGCATCAGGCGATTTTCCAGATAGAGCACGCCCACCAGCCGCGCCTGTTTGAACATCGGAACGCACATGACGGCCGCCCCCGAGGTCACCAGATAGGGATCCTGGCTGAAGGGGTGAAACTCCTCCGGCTTGCCGGTGCGGATCTCCTGCCCGGTGCGGATCACCGCCGCCAGCACCGACAGCGGCATATCGGTCGCCATCGGGGCCTCCTTCAGGATCCGCACCCGTACCCCCTCGGTGCTGGTCCAGGCGCTGGCCTCGATCTCCGGGATATGGCTGTCGCTCACGCGCAGCAGCAGGCCGCGCTGTGCACCGGCCCGTTCAAGCAGCAGCGTCATCAGGTTTTCAATCAGCCGCTCAAGGTTAATTTCTTCAGACAGCGCGCGCGACGCCTTGATCACGCTTTGCAGATCGCGGATCGTCTCATTCTGGGCAAACGCCACCGTGTCGTAGGCGCTGGCCTGCGCGGAGTTCAGCAGGTGCGGGAAATCCTGCTCAAGCTGACGCACTTTTGCCTGCGCCCCGGTGCGTCCCCAGGCGGCTATCGCGCCGCGGAAGTGGGCGTCCGAGGCGGTCGGATAGCCGCAGGCAAGGGCAAAGCGCCCTGCCAGCTCGTGGGCCAGCGCGTTCAGGGGGTTAAAGCCGCCTTCCCGCGAGAGGCGCACCGCCTTCTCATACTGCTCAAGCGCAATGCTGTTCATGCCGTCCAGGCGCACGATTTCGGCGTAAATCAGCGCCTCTTTATCGGCAAAGGTACCCGGATTAATGCGCGCCCAGAGGGCGATTTTGTCGTAGTGGGCGTGAATGCTGCGGCGGTGATTTGCCGAGAAGGTCTCCGGCGTCAGCTGTCTGGAAAGCGACAGGGCGCTGTAGAGATGGTAATCCAGCAGATGGATGTGCCCCGGCGCAGACCACGCGAACCAGCCCGCCTGCTCCAGCTCCGCCTGCGCGGCGGCATACTCCCCGCAGGTGAAGTGCGCCATGCCGCGATACAGCCAGTACCAGAACAGCATGGTCGAGGTATGCTCCGGGGCCTGCTCCGGCGAGGCGGGGAGCAGTGCTTCAGGCAGCACCTGTGACGCGCTCCAGGTGCCGATGGTTGGCGTGCGCAGAAACTCAACGTAGCCGCGCTGGAGCATAAAAATCGTTTCCACGTCCTGGAAGTGGGTTTTGCGCACAAACGCCAGGCCGCGATCGATGCTGGTCAGCACCCCGTCCAGGTGATCGCCCCGCGAGAGGAAGTTGATCACCTGGTGGCAGGCCGCAAAGCAGGCCACCGTCATATCGCCGTGGGTCACGGCGGCGGTAAAGCACGCCTTTGCACACTCGATGGTGAAGGACAGCGGCTGGGTCCAGACGCTGAGCTGGTCGAGCGGCAGCAGGGTTTTGGCTTCAAACGCATCGTAGCCGTGGCGATTGACCAGCTCGCGGGCCAGGGTGCCGTACTGGAACCCGAGGCGGTACTCGGCGTAGCGTTGACCAATCAACACCCCAAACCAGGCCATTGCCGTGGTGGAGGCGCCGGTAATGCCGTGGTCGAGGGTCAGGTGCATCATGCGGCAGAGCAGCAAAAAGTGCAGGCGCGGGCAGATAAAGCTGGCGCAAATGCTGGCGCTGTAGAGCAGGTTCATCACCGCTTCGGTTTGCGGGTTATCCATCTGCGAGAGCTGAACAAAAAGATTTTGCGGCGCGTCGCCCGCGCGGTTGCAGAAGCGCTCCCAGGCCTCGTCGCACTCGACGTCTTCCGGATAATGGCTGATCTGGATGCCAAAAATCCCCAGCCAGCACAGCGCCGCCTCCAGCGCCAGGCGGCTGTCCGACTGTCTTATGTACACTTCCACCAGCAGGTTAGCCGCCAGCGCTTTTTCGGTCAGCCCGCCGGGGGAGCCGAGGATGGCGTCACACAGCTCGCGGGTTCGCGCCAGATGGCCGAGCGCAAATTCGCAGCCCGCCTCTTCGATATCGAGCATAAAATCTGACACCGCCCCGGCGTTGCCCAGCGCCCTGGCGGTCTGAATGTAGCTCAGCGCCGAAGGGTAATCGCCCGTGCGCTTCGCACGCCGCGCGGCCAGCAGGCTGAGTTCGCGGAACATCTGGCGCTGCGGCGCGGGCTGAATGCTGTCCAGGGCAGCCGTCACGTGGTGTACGGCGCGGAACAGGAGCTCGTTGCCCGCCGCCTGCCGCGCGGCCTCGGCCAGCAGGCTGGCGGTGGTCAGGTGCAGGTGACTTTTCTCACCCTGATCCAGCAGGGCGAAAGCGGCCTCCTGAACCCGATCGTGGGTGAAGGCGTACTCTTTTTCCGTCAGCACTATCAGCTGCGCTATCACCGCCGGGTGCAGGGCGTAACGAATTTCCGCGACCGACATCCCGACCACGCGGCACATCATCTCCAGCTCCCCCGTGCCGCCGAGACAGGCAATGCTGCCCAGCAGGCGACGCGTTTCGTCGGGCATCTCTTCGAGCTTTTCCAGCACCAGGGTAACGACGTTCTCGGTGTAATGCCGGGCGCGGATCGCCTGCAGATCGTACTGCCATTTGTCCTGATACTTGTTGTGGACCACCAGCCCGTCATCAACAATGCGGCGGAAAAACTCATGCACGAACAGCGGGTTGCCGCCGGTTTTTTCGTGGATCAGCGTGGCGAGGTCGGTCGTCGCCGCGCTGCGGGTGCGAAACACCGTCGCCAGCCAGCGCGCCACCGCTTTAACCGAGAGCGCCTGCGGGACAATTTCCGTCGCGCGTTGCGCCGCCTCCGGCAGGCTCGCCAGCTGCTGCTGTAGCGCCGGGTCGGACAACGAATCAATATCGCGGTGCGCCGCCACCACCAGCAGCGGGATAACGCCGCAGTTCATCAGCAGGTGCTTCAGCGTATGCAGGCTGGCGGCGTCGCTCCACTGGAGATCGTCGAGCACCAGCACCAGCGGACAGCCCTGGGAGGCGAAGGTTTTAACCAGCGCCAGCACCATATGGCTAAAGCGCGCCCGGGCATCAATGGAAAACGTATCCGCCGAAAAGCGGGGTTTACTCTCCAGCAGCAGGCCCAGCTCGGGCACCAGGCTGACCGCCAGCGCTTCATACCCCTCAAGGGCGCGCGAGAGGCGGATTTTCCACTTCGCCACCTCTTCAGCGGGCAGCCCGAGCAGGTGCAGCGTCAGGGTGCGAAACGCCGAGCTTAATACGCCGTAGGGCAACGTCGGCGAAAACTGATCGACCTTGCCCACCGCCAGCAGCACCCTGCGCTGCTGCAGCGTTTTTAGCGCCGTGGCGATGATCGAGGATTTACCGATCCCCGACGGCCCGCCGATCGTCACCAGCTCCGGCACAATGTTTTGCCCCACCCGCTCAAACGCGGCGATAACGTCGTTTGCCTGCGGGTGCGCCGCAAACAGGGAGTCCGCCAGATGGATCGCCGGCGTCCGGTCCTGCTGGCCGGGCGCAAAGGCGACGATCTCACCTTCGGAGGTTAACGTCGCCTGGCAGCGTCGAAGATCGGCAATCAGCCCGTCGACCGTCTGGTAGCGGTTATCGGGATTCTTCTCCAGCAGCTTGAGGATGATGGTCGACAGCATGCCGGGCACGTCCGGGCGCATCACGGCGGGAGAAAGTGGCTCCGACGCAATGTGGTAATGCGCCCAGTTGGTCTGCTCCTCCGCGGCCAGCTCAAACGGCAGGCGTCCGGTCAGCAGCTCATAAAGCACGATGCCCAAGCTGTAGAGATCGCTGCGGCAATCAACGGCGCGCCGGGTGCGGGTGGTGTGCTCCGGAGACATATAGGCGGGCGTACCGCCCGAGACGGCCAGCCGGGTCTGGGAAAAAGCCCCGGAGATACTGCCTGAAAGGCCAAAGCTGCCCAGACGACAGCTGGAATCGTGATGAACGAAGATGGTGCCGGGTTTGATATCGCCGTGGATCAGGTTTTGCAGGTGCATCTGGCGCAGCGGCGCGCAGATCTGGATCGCCAGCTCGATAAACCGCGCGATCCCCGAGATCGCCCTGCCCGCGCGTCGCGCCAGCAGCTCGAAGGAAAACGGGGCATACACCAGCGCGAAGCGCCCCCGGTACTGGGTGGAGGCCACGGCGCGGATGGCCCAGCCGTCCTGGAGATGGTCTCGCAGCGCAAACTCATTTTTGAGCAGCCGGGTGGCCCGCTCTTCCTCTTCGTCGCTGACCGCGGTGGCAATGATAAAGGAGCCGCCAGAGTGAGGATGCCGCGCGTGCATCCAGGAGATCCCTCCCTCCTGCGCCAGCACGGTAAAAATGACATCCTCTTTAAGGACAAAAACCCGCCCTTCATGGAAATTTCCCTGGGCGGGCCAGAATGCAGGCAGCTCGTTTTCGTTCATCCGCGATCCTTATTGTCGGCGGGCCAGCTCCCGCTGAATATGATCCAGCAGAATATCGATGTTAATGGGCTTACGCAAAAATGCAGCGGCGCCCATATCAAGAGCGTACCGCTGCATATTTTCATCAGCATGACCGGAGATAAAGAGCACGGGGGGAGGCGGGGCGGCCAGCAGCCGCAGCTTTTCAAACAGCTCCAGGCCGCTCATGCCCCGCAGCTTGATATCGGCGATCACCAGCGACGCGCCGGACAGGGCGAACGGGTGGCTCAGAAACACCTCTGCCGAATCAAACGTATCGGTCGCATACCCTTCCGACTCCAGGAGGTTACTCAGCCCGCTGCGGACAGAACGTTCGTCATCGATGATGGCAATGCGCCACGGCAGCGTCATGCTGTTATTCCTCAGAAAATCATTAAACGTCGCGGTTTTCCTTCACGGGCGCGGAAGGCGCCGTGCCGCTGATTTTTGGCACACACTCGTGGCGAAACCAGGCGAGGGTCAGCGGTTCGCGACTCAGCACCCGACGCCCTACCGGGATCAACTGTTCGCCGACCAGCATGCCAAACAGGCCAAGCAGGGCGACAACCGGCGGTGCCGGAGAATGGACGTTGAGCAGAGCGTAAAGTACCCCAGCCACCACGCCGCACACCAGCGAAATTATCCAGGCCTTCATGACGACTCTCCTGCCGGATGGTGAACCACCGCCGGAACGCTCGTCACGCTGTCGCGGGCCAGCAGATGGCGCGTCGCCTGTTCACCCGCCAGCATCCCCAGCAGGCCAATCAGCGCCAGCGCGGGCGGCGCGGGAGAGCGTACCTTCAGTGCGGCATACATCAGGCCGATCAGCACGCCTGCCGCAAGGGATATCAACCCTGTACTCATAGTGAACTCCAGAAAGCAGTCAGTGGCAGGCCGGATGAGGGACCAGCCTGCCGCCGGGGCTTAGCGGGCCGGGACCGGCGCTAAGGTACGGTGCTCGCTCTTCTGGCGAGACGGGGATTTGTGCACCATGGTGTAAGCGTAATCAACGCCCATACCGTACGCGCCGGAGTGCTCGCGCACGATGTCCATCACCGCGGTGTAGGTCTCTTTACGCGCCCAGTCGCGCTGCCACTCCAGCATCACCTGCTGCCAGGTCACCGGGATCACGCCCGCCTGGATCATGCGCTGCATCGCAAAGTCGTGAGCTTCTTTGGAGGTGCCGCCGGACGCGTCCGCCACCATATAAATTTCGTAGTCGCCTTCCAGCATCGCGCACAGGGCAAAGCTGTTGTTGCACACTTCGGTCCACAGGCCGGCAACCACCACCTTCTTCTTGCCGCTGGCCTTCAGCGCGTCGCGCACCTTCTGGTCGTCCCAGGAGTTCATGGAGGTACGCTCCAGAATGTCCTGGCCCGGGAACACGTCCAGCAGCTCCGGGTAGGTGTTACCGGAGAAGCTTTCGGTCTCAACGGTGGTGATGATGGTCGGGATGTTGAACACTTTTGCCGCTTTCGCCAGCGCCACGGTATTGTTTTTCAGCACCTGGCGGTCAATAGACTGCACGCCAAACGCCATCTGCGGCTGGTGGTCGATGAAAATAATCTGACAGTTCGCAGGGGTTAAAACTTCGAGCTTTGAAGTGGTCATAGCATTTTCCAGTGGTTAAGGGTGAAATCGCCGCGAGTGCCGCGCCGATAAAGTCACCCCCATCCTGCGGTTTTCCGCCTCCGGACGTAATTATCTCTTCGTATAGTTAACCTTAGGTATAGTTATACTTTGGTATACCTATCCTATTGTATAACTGGATCTTTGCCGAAACCGGTTCCCATAATCCTGACCATTCCCCTCTCAGTCAGGAGCAGTTATGGTTACCCTCGGTAAAGCCGATCTCATTCTGGTTAACGGCCAGTTTCACACCGTCGATCGCGAGAACCCTCTCGCCGAAGCCGTTGCCGTGCGCGACGGGAAATTTCTGGAAGTGGGTACCGTCGCCGAGGTGATGCAACACCACTGCGACGGCACCAAGGTGGTTGATTTGAAAGGCCACGCCGCGATCCCCGGCCTGAACGACTCGCACCTGCACCTGATCCGCGGCGGGCTGAACTACAACCTCGAGCTGCGCTGGGAAGGCGTGCCGTCGCTGGCCGATGCCCTGCGGATGCTCAAGGAGCAGGCCCTGCGCACGCCGTCGCCCCAGTGGGTGCGCGTGGTGGGCGGCTGGAACGAGTTCCAGTTTGCCGAGCGCCGCATGCCGACCCTGGACGAGATCAACAGCGCCGCGCCGGATACCCCGGTCTTTATCCTGCACCTGTACGACCGCGCCCTGCTCAACCGCGCCGCGCTGAAGGTGGTCGGCTACACCAGGGACACGCCCAACCCGCCGGGCGGCGAGATCCAGCGCGACGCCAACGGCAACCCGACCGGGATGCTGATTGCCCGTCCGAACGCCATGATCCTCTACGCCACGCTGGCGAAAGGGCCGAAGCTGCCGCTGGAGCAGCAGGTCAACTCCACCCGCCAGTTTATGCGCGAGCTGAACCGACTGGGGCTGACCAGCGCCATCGACGCGGGCGGCGGCTTCCAGAACTACCCGGAAGATTACGAGGTGATTGCCGAACTGCACGAGAAGAAGCAGATGACCATCCGCATCGCCTACAACCTGTTTACCCAGCGTCCGGGCCACGAGCTGGAAGACTTTGAAAAATGGACCGACATGCTCACGCCGGGCCAGGGCAGCGACTTCTTCCGCCACAACGGCGCGGGCGAGATGCTGGTCTTCTCCGCCGCCGATTTTGAAGATTTCCTCGAGCCGCGCCCGGATCTCGCGCCGGGCATGGAGGACGAGCTGGAGCGCGTGGTGCGCCATCTGGTGGAGCACCGCTGGCCGTTCCGCCTGCACGCCACCTATAACGAATCCATCAGCCGCATGCTGGACGTGTTCGAGAAGGTGAACCGCGACATTCCGTTCAACGGCCTGCACTGGTTCTTCGACCACGCCGAAACCGTATCGCAGGCCAACATCGACCGCATCAAAGCGCTCGGCGGCGGCATTGCCGTGCAGCACCGCATGGCCTTCCAGGGCGAATACTTCGCCGAGCGCTACGGCATCGAAGCCACCCGCCACACGCCGCCGGTGGCGAAAATGCTCGAAACCGGCGTGCCGGTGGGCTTAGGCACCGATGCCACCCGCGTGGCGAGCTACAACCCGTGGACCGCGCTCTACTGGCTGGTCTCCGGCCGCACCGTCGGCGGAATGCAGATGTACGATCACAGCGCCCGTCTGGACCGCGATACCGCCCTGATGCTCTGGACCCAGGGCAGCGCGTGGTTCTCCAGCGAACAAAACCAGAAGGGGCAGATCAAGGTCGGCCAGCTCGCCGACCTGGCGGTGCTGAGCAAAGACTACTTCCGCGTGCCGGAAGAGGAGATCAAGGGCATCGAGTCCGTTCTCACCGTGGTTAACGGCGACATCGTCTACGCCGCAGGCAGCTTTGGCCCGCTTTCCCCGCCGGCCATTCCGGTCCTGCCCGAGTGGTCTCCGGTGGTGAAGGTGCCGGGCCACTACCGCAGCGCGCCGCCGCAGGCCGCACGCGTCGGCTTGAGCGTAGTTCACCACTGCAGCGGCCCGTGCGGGGTTCACAGCCACCAGCACGATTTCGCCCGCACGTCAGCAATGCCGGTGTCCGACGATAACGCTTTCTGGGGGGCGCTGGGCTGCAGCTGCTTTGCATTCTGATGAAAAACACCTTTACCCCGCCCCGGGTCGACCTGGGGCTGTTCTTCCTGCGCCTCGCCGGCAGCCTGCTGCTGCTGTACGTGCACGGCCTGCCGAAGGTGCTGCACTTCAGCGAAGAGCTGACGCGCATTGAGGATCCGTTCGGCTTCGGGCCGTATGCGAGCCTGATCCCGGCGATTGTCGCCGAGGTGATTTGCCCGCTGTTTATCATTGCGGGCGTCTACACCCGCCTGGCGTGCCTGCCGATTATCACCGTGCTGCTGGTGGCGATGCTGGTGGTACACCCGAACTGGTCGATTGCCGAAGGGCAGTTTGGCTGGCTGCTGCTGATTATTTTCACTACCCTTGCCCTCACCGGGCCGGGGCAGTGGCGGCTGCAGCGTAAGGCTGCGGAGAGGTTCGCATGACCCAGGTTAACGACGTTCGCGACTCCCACGTTGAGCCAGCGCCCGCACCGACGGTTTCGCCCTGGCAGCCGCTGAGCCAGCCGGTGTTCCGCATGCTGTGGATCGCCACGGTGGTCTCTAACGTCGGCTCATGGATGAGCGACGTCGGCGTCAACTGGAGCATGCTGACCCTGAGCGCCGATCCGCTGAATATCGCGCTGGTGCAGGCGGCCAGCAGCCTGCCGATGTTCCTCTTCGCCCTGCCCTCCGGGGTGATGGCGGACATCGTCGACCGGCGAAAATACCTGCTCTTCTCCCAGCTGTGGGTGTTTATTGCCGCCGCCGGGCTGACGGTGCTCTCCTTCACCGGACACGTCACCCCCACCGTTCTGCTGGTGGCGACGTTCCTGCTGAGCGTGGGCGCGGCGATGAGCTCGCCGCCGTTCCAGGCGGTGGTGCCCGACCTGGTGAACAAGCCGGAGCTGGGCGCCGCCGTGGCGCTGAACTCGCTCGGGGTGAACATCAGCCGGGCGATTGGCCCCGCGCTGGGCGGTTTTCTGCTGTCGCTCGCCGGGCCGTGGATGGTGTTTGCCCTGAACGCGCTCTCCGTGGTCGGCGTGGCGTGGGTGCTGTGGCTCTGGCGTCCGGCGCCGTCCGTGCAGCGCCTGCCGCCGGAGCACTTCTTCTCGGCGGTGCGCTCCGGCATTCGCTACGTGCACGCCGCGCCGGTGCTGCGCAACGTGCTGGTGCGTACCGTGGCCTTCTTCGTTTTCGGCAGCGCGGGCTGGGCACTGCTGCCGCTGGTGGCGCGCCGCGAGCTGGGCTTAGGCCCGGCGGGCTACGGCGTGATGCTGGCCTGCATTGGCCTGGGGGCGATCGCCGGGGCCATCCTGCTGCCGCGACTGCGCCAGCGGCTGAACGCCGACCGCCTGATGGTGGCCGCCAGCCTGACGTTTGCCCTCACCATGCTGGCGCTGGCGTTCGTGCGCCACTTCTGGCTGCTCAACCTGTTTGAGTTTTTCACCGGCTTCGCGTGGATTGCGGTGCTGTCGACCCTCAACCTCGGCGCGCAGCGCAGCGCCGCCCGCTGGGTGAAGGCCCGCGCGCTGGCGGTGTATCTGACGGTGTTCTTCGGCTCGATGACCGCAGGCAGCGCCATCTGGGGGCAGATTGCCTCTCAGTTCGGCACGCCAACGTCGCTGGTGGTCGCCACGCTGGGGATGGTGCTTGCAAGCGCGACGGCGTTCCGCTGGAAGCTGGAGAAAGATCCTGATTTAAATCTCGACCTCAGCGGCCAGCCCCTGGACGGCGTGGAGATCGACCTGCCGAACGAGCGCGGCCCGGTGCTGGTGTCGCACGAGTACATCATCGACCCGCACAACGCGAAAGCGTTTTTGCAGGCGGTGCACGAGCTGCGCCGGGTGCGCCGCCGCGCCGGGGCGATGAGCTGGGCGGTGTACGAGGATATTGAGCGCCCCGGACTGTTTATCGAGACCTTCCTGATGGGCTCGTGGATTGAGCATCTGCGCCAGCAGGAACGCCACACCATGAATGACCTCCTGCTGCAGAGCCGCGTTCTGGCTTTTCATCAGGGCACAACATCACCGGCCATTCGCTACCTGGTTGCGCCGGTATAACCATAACCATCACCTGTACAGGAACACACTATGGCAACGTTTAAGGCAAAAGACGGCACGCAGATTTACTACAAAGACTGTGGCGCGGGCAAACCGGTTCTCTTCAGCCACGGCTGGCCGCTGGACGGCGACATGTGGGACAGCCAGCTGAACTACCTGGCCGAGCGCGGCTTCCGCGCCATCGCCTTTGACCGTCGCGGCTTTGGCCGCTCGGATCAGCCGTGGAACGGCTACGACTACGATACCTTTGCGTCCGACATCAACGACCTGATCACCACCCTGGACCTGCAGGACGTGACGCTGGTGGGCTTCTCCATGGGCGGCGGCGACGTGACCCGCTACATCAATAACTACGGCAGCGCGCGCGTGGCCGGTCTGGCGCTGCTGGGCGCGGTCACGCCGATCTTCGGCAAATCGGATACCTTCCCGCAGGGTGTGGATCAGAGCGTGTTCGACGGCATTCGCGACGGGCTGCGTAAAGATCGCGCCCAGTTCATCAGCGACTTCGCCACCCCGTTCTACGGCACCAACGCCGGGCAGACCGTCTCTGCCGGTGCTCTGACCCAGACGCTGAACATCGCCCTGCTGGCCTCGCTGAAGGGCACCATCGACTGCGTGACCGCCTTCGCCGAAACCGACTTCCGCCCGGATATGGCGAAAATCGACGTCCCGACGCTGGTGATCCACGGCAGCAACGACCAGATCGTGCCGTTTGAAAGCACCGGCAAGCTGGCGGCAGAGATGATCAAAAACGCCACGCTGAAGGTGTACGACAACGCGCCGCACGGCTTCGCGCTGACCCACCAGGACCAGCTCAACGAAGATCTGCTGGCGTTTGTGAAGTCGCTGTAATGTCCCGGGGCTGACGCCAGCAGGCGTCAGTCTGAATATGCGCTTCCCGGCATACTAAATTTGAGCGTAGAACTCCCTCTCCCTTGTGACTAGTATTCCTTCATTTCAAAGGGAGACTACATAAGATGAATATCCAGTTTCATAAGCGGCTAACCCGAAAGTTTATCTTCGCTATTTTAACATCCTCTTCATTTGTCACAGCCTGTACATTTAGCGTTATATGGTTCTATCTTGCGAATATTGACCGGCTTGATATTTTATACGATGCGTTGAGCGTGAGTAGCGCAGTAGGAATAATATTTGGATTTACCCTTGTATCACTAATTGGCTTCAGCCTTGTCATTTTTATCTCATCTTTCCTTGCTTACTTAATTTACACCGCACATGAGAAAGAGTTTGTTAAATACGAAGGTTTGACACATAGTTTTACCTCAGTCTGTTTTGGTAATAGCTTTGTGATGTGCGTTGTGCTTATCGGAGCGTTTTGCTTACAATTTTTTCTGGATATAAATGGTTTTATCGTTCTTGCCTTAGCGGTAGCCATAATACTGGCCGCATCGTATGGCTTATGCTACAAGCTTATGTTCAACGTTCAGTCATATAAGGATGTTGATAATACGCGTGATGTAAAATATTTGCAGAAAAACGCCGTCAGGAACTGGCTGCCTCTGTTATTGATTGCCCCTGCTTTTACACAAATCTTCCCGCTCATTTTTATCGCGGGCCAGCTAGATTTTAACGAAGAAAGTAATACATTATTACAGGTTATCATTTTTCTTGCGCTCTCGGTCGCGATGATTATTGTAGGCATTTTCCCCGGAATGATCCTGATAAATGAGAAGAAAAACAAAAGTATATTGCAAATAATCATTTATACACTAATCATTATTCCTGTCAGCATGCTTGTCCTGACAATGATTTTCCGCCCCACCCCCAATATGATCATTAACATGACCATGAACCTTTCCGGCATAAGCGACTGGCGCACGCATCAATATTACATAGATACTCATACTCACCCGCCAGCGATGTTTGATGGTTTAACATGGAACACACGTTACTATAAAGATATACCTTCGAGATTCTTTATCACCGGCGTAAACATTTTCTCGCTTGGAAATATTCAGCTTATTTGCCCTACGCAAATCAATCATGCCAGATCGCTGAGCCTGAAAACTACGCCAGACAATTTTGACGAATATGACCTTCGCATAAAACGATTAAAAAACACCGCTATGAAATGTATCCCGTTTAAGAAAGATGAGATACACCAATGGGATTCGCCTATAGCTGAGCCTGTTTATTTTCAGAAAATAAAATCTACCGGTGATAGCCTTTTATTAAAGTTGCTTCATGATATCAAGTAGCTTGTTAAGAAACGCCCGCAGCGCGGGCGCTACTTAATCAATTCACCGTAAGCGTAGGCTCATGCTTCTGCCCAGGCTGACCGCGTTGCACAACGCCGTGCTCGCGCTCCGCCAGCAGCCGACAAATCTCCGCATGCTTCTCCTCGGTAAAGGTAAAGCGCGACATAAAGCCCATGCGGATCAGCGACCCAATCGCCGGCAGCAGGCAAATCCCGAAGAACAGCCCGGACAGCACGCCTTCGCTCTGGATCTGCGCCTGCGGCACGTAGCCGATCATCGTCAGAAACACGCCGATGAGCCCGCCGCCTACCGCCACCGACATCTTGCCGGTAAAGGTCTGCCCGGAGAAGGTGATCGCCGCGCAGCGCTTGTGGGTGTGATACTCCGCGTACTCGATGGTGTCGGCAATCATCGACGAGGTGAGGATATTGGTCATCATCACGAACAGCGTGCTCAGGCCGAGCAGAATGAACAGCATCGTCACCTGCTGATACCCGATGAACCACATCACCACGCGCACCGCCACGTCCAGCCCGCAGAGGATCATAAACAGCTTCCGCTTCTGCATCCGGCGCGTCAGCATCGGGGCCACCAGGCACAGCACCGCCGCCACAATCCCCATCACGCCAATCGCCATCTGCAGGCTGCCGTCGCCCAGGTTATTGATAAAGAAGTAGATATACAGCCCGCCCGCCACGTTGTGAAACACGCAGAAAAAGAACGACAGCAGGACGATAAACAGCGGCTTGTTCTGGCGCAGGTTGTGGAAGGTGTCGCGGATGGTTACCTTTTCCGGGCTCGGCGGCACGCGCTCTTTGATCTGCATAAAGCCGTTGAGCATCAGCGGCAGGCCCACCAGCATCATCACCAGCGCCGCCATAAAGTAGCCTTTATCGTTGCTGTACTGGGCGAAAAACGCCGCCAGCTTCGGGAAGAAGATGTTGGCGCAGGCGATCCCGGCGTTCACCCCGAGCATCGCCGCCGTTACCGCGCGGGTGCGCTGAGCGGAGTCGTTGGTCATCACCGACGACATCGACCAGAACGGGATATCGGAGATAGCGTACAGCGTCCCCCACAGGATGTAGGTCACCCCGGCGTAGAGGATTTTGGTGGTCATGTCTGCTTCGATTTTATAGAACGACAGCAGCGTGACCCCGGTGATCAGCAGCGGGGCGATCAGCAAAAAGTGGCGAAACTTGCCGAACCGGCTGTTAATGGTGTCCATAATGCTGGCAAACAGCGGATCGTGAACCGCGTCCCACGCGCGGGCAATCAGGAAGATGGTGCTCGCCGCCAGCGCAGAGATCCCCAGCACGTCGGTGTAAAAATAGTTAATAAACGAACCCACTAAACCAAAGCTAAAACACTGACCTAATCCATAGCCAAAATAAGACCACAGCTCGCGAGACGGTATTTTCATTGTCGTTGCCATTGATATATGCCTGCCTGGTTGCCCGGCGGTCGGCCGCCGGGTCGATATTATTAGCCCTGGACTTTCGGGGCGATCTTGCGCAGCTGCTGCATCAGGGCGATTTCACGGCGCGAGAACGGAATGCCGTTCTCCTCAAACACGTCGTGGAACCAGACGCGGCAGTAGTCCGTGGACTCCTTCATCACCACCGGCCACGGCAGCCACGTCTGGGTTTTGCCGCGCACCAGCCCCCACTGGTACGGCGCGACCTTCGCTGCGTACATCAGCGGGAGCTGCTCCTCGATGGTGCTGCCCACGTGGCGCGCCAGCCATTCGGTGCAGAACAGCGGGCGACCGAGCTGTTGCAGCTGCTGGATAATCGCAGTCATGCGCCCGGTGTGGGTGTAAGCGTGGAAGCTCACCACGTCCGAGAGCGCCAGCGCGGTCTGGTCCAGCGGATGCTGGAAGAACGTTTCGCCCTCCTCTTCCGGCGGAAGGCGCCACGCGCAGACGGTGAGCGGCTGGGTCGGATCTTCTTCACGCACCCACTGGAATGCCAGCTTCATGAGTTCGTGAGCGCAGGTCTCCAGCTTCGCGTCGTACTGCACCTCCTGCGTGCCCGTTGCGAAAATGCCGCGGTTGCCCGGCTCGTTATACAGATCCCACAGCAGCACGCGCTTATCGTTGCGGAACTGGCGGACAATGTCGCGTATATAACGCTCAATCTGGGGCCAGCAGTCAGGATCGCACACCTTATCGCGCCCCGGGCTCGCCGCCGCCTGGCTATTGTGCTTGCCCGGCACCGGGGGCTTTTGCGGGCCGAGGTACGGCTCGTCGCCGGAGAAGCCGCAGTCGTCCATCAGGGTCAGCATGGTGCTGAAGCCGCGGCCGTCGGCAATCGTCAAAAAGCGGTCGATGCGCGCCATCAGCCCGTCGCGGTCGTGCTCCCAGACGATAAACGGCAGGTTGATGCGCAGGGTGTTGTAGCCCGCCTCCGCCGCCCAGCCCAGCTCGCGCTCGATGGTGGCGGCATCGAAGGTCTCTGCCTGCCAGATATCGGTCCAGTTCACCGCCGTCGACGGCAGATAGTTAAACCCGCACAGCCAGCCTTTTTGCTGATACCACGCCTGTGCCTGCTCCCTGCTCCACTGCTCTTTCATTACGCGTCCTCTTGCTGATAATATTTAGCTAATAAATATTAGTTGCGGGATAAATGCGCAAATCACGGCGCTCAGAAAAGCGACGGTACTCACAAAGTTCACGCTTCGATGAATGAGAAACGTGATCGACGGCGCTAAAGCGTGCGGTTAGGGTATGATGCGGAATCGCGAAAGGGAGAGGACGGATGAAGCGAAAAACGAAAGTGACGATGAACGATATTGCGCGGGCGGCAGGCGTGTCGCAGGCGACGGTATCGCTGGTGCTTAACCAGTCCCGCAACATCAAGCTCAGCGACGACACCCGCCAGCGGGTGATTAACGTGGCCACCGAGCTCGGCTACGACCGCCTCCCCACCGTTCACGCCCCGCGCAACCAGGAGGAGATCGCCCTGCTGGTCAGCTCCATGCAGAGCTTCGACCCGTTTATCGACGCCATCAGCCAGGCGCGGGAAGCGGCGTGGCGCAACGAGACCCTGCTCACCGTCTACGACTACGGCGACGACATCGAGCTGGCGCTGAACATCATCCGCCAGCTGGAGAAGCGCAACTGCATCGGGATTATTCTCGCCTCGCCGGTCACCACGCTGGTGGACATGACGGCGTTCCAGGACTGCACCCGCATTCCGCTGGTGCTGCTTAACCAGCGCGACCCCGGCTCGCCGCTGCTGCCGTCGTTTATCCCGGACGACTACGCCAACGCCTTCCAGGTGACTAAGCACCTCATCGCCTGCGGGGCCACGCGCATCGCCCACATCACCGGCGAGAGCTGGATGGAGGCCTCGCGCCAGCGTCTGGCGGGCTACCAGGCCGCGCTGCAGCAGGCCGGACTCGCGTGCGACGATAATCTGGTGCGCCAGACCAACTGGCAGTTCAGCGAGTCCTTTACCGCCACTACTTCACTGCTGGAACTGACTGAGCGCCCGGACGCCATCTTCTGCGCCAGCGACTGGCTGGCGATTGGCTGCTATCAGGCGCTGGCGGTGAACGGCGTGCGCATCCCAGAAGACATGCTGCTGGCGGGCTACGACGACCAGAAGATCTCCGAGCAGCTCACCCCGCCGCTAACCAGTATCCAGCTGCCCTACAGCGAGCTGGGACGGCTGGCGGTGGAGTACCTGTGCAATCAGGAAGATGCCGCCACGCACGTGACGCTGGCGGGCAGGCTGAAGGTGCGTGCCTCAAGCCTCGTCTGAGGTAAACACCATGCCGGCATAGGGCTTCTCGCGACACGCCGCCAGCCGCGCGGCGAGGCTGCCCACGTGCAGCTCCAGCTTGTGCCCGTCCGGGTCGAGAAAGTAGAACGACGCCCCCTCGCTTTTGTTCTGCTTCCAGACGGTGACGCCCGCCTGCTCGAGCCTTTGCGAGTACGGTTCGAAATCCTCTTCCGCCACGGTAAACGCGTAGTGGGTGTAGTCGCTCTCCTGCGGCGGCACGACCCGGCGCGCCTCGTCGTACGACAGGCAGACCCACAGATCGCCGCAGGTGAGATAGGCCCCGGTATTCCAGCGGGCGTGCAGCGCAAGCCCCAGCAGCTCGTGCCAGAAGGTGACGCTTTTTTGCAGGTCGCTGACCGCGAGGGTCAGGTGGTTGAGTGATTGCAGCATGACGTGCCCTTTTGTTTTTCGCGCCGGACGTGGTACGGTAAAGAGATGAACATAAACCACGCCGTGCTCACCGTAAACCGCTGGTGGCTGCCTTCTTAAAGGCGGCACGGAGTAGTTTTCCCCATTTTAAGATAGCCGCCGAAAGGCGGCTTTCTCACATCTAAGACCCCTTTCGGCATTACAACGTTAAGGAGTCTTTATGAACGCACCAACCATTCTCACCGGCGACCGCCCAACCGGCCCGCTGCACCTCGGCCACTTTGTCGGATCGCTGCGCCAGCGCGTGGCGCTCCAGCACACCCACAGCCAGTTTGTGCTGATTGCCGACCTGCAGGGGCTGACCGACAACGGCAGCAACCCGCAAAAAATCCGCGATAACATTCCCGAAGTGCTGGCCGACTACCTCGCCGCCGGCATCGACCCGAACCTGACCACAATATGCCTGCAGTCCGCCCTGCCCGCCCTCGCCGAGCTGACGATGCTGTATATGAACATCGTCACCGTTGCCCGCGTGGAGCGTAACCCGACGGTGAAAAACGAGATTGCGCAGAAGGGCTTCGCCCGCTCGCTGCCGGTCGGGTTTATGGCCTACCCCATCAGCCAGGCGGCGGACATCACCGCGTTTAAGGCCGAGTGCGTGCCCGTCGGCGACGACCAGCTGCCGATGATTGAGCAGACCAACGAGATTGTGCACAAGATGAACAGCCTGCTGCCCGCCCCGGTGCTGCGCCACTGCAAGGCGATGCTGAGCGACACCAGTCGCCTGCCCGGCATCGACGGCAGCGCCAAGATGTCGAAATCGCTGGGCAACACGCTGCACCTTTCGGCCAGCGAAGAGACCATTCACCGTGCGGTCAGCGCCATGTACACCGACCCGAACCACCTGAAGGTGAGCGACCCGGGGCAGATTGAGGGGAACGTGGTGTTTACGTACCTCGACGCGTTTCATCCGGACAAGGGCAAAGTGGCGGCAATGAAGGCGCACTATCAGGCGGGTGGGCTGGGTGACCGGGCGTGCAAGAACGAGCTGGAGGCATGCCTGCAGGAGCTGATTGCGCCGATGCGGGAGCGGCGGGTGATGTATATGCGTGATAAGGGCGAGCTGATGGCGATGCTGAAGCGCGGGACCGAACGGGCGCAGGGGGTGACGCAGGCGACGTTGAGGGAGGTGAAGGTGGGGCTGGGGGTGCCGGTGTTTTGAGAGTGTGAGTTAAGAGAGTTGGCGGTGGAGTGTATGGTACCGGCATGAAGCCGCTAACTCTTTTATTACGGAAATCAGCGAGGCGCAATAAATTCTGAAATGCATTATTAACCAATGTCGTTTGTCACTCTGTTGAGAGAGCTATATTCATAGACTCTTTATATATTAACCGACTCGGCAAATGCTATGAGCAAGTTTATTATTTATATGCTGAATATATTTTTTGTGGCTATGTACTGACTATACTTCTCATTTCTTTGATTAGTTTTGATAACTGGGAGGACCGCACAATCGCAATAATGTTCATATGAAGTAGCGCACAGCTTATCGCAACATTACTGAATCGAGTACTTCCTCATAAGATACATATTTTAGGAGGGATAGTTGAACTGGCAGAAGGGCCGCTATTAGTTATTGGAGCAATTGTGTGTCTGGATGTGTTAGAACCTGGCCGATGAAGATTATTGGAATGTTTGCGTGGGTTATTTTTATGATGTTTAGGCCATCATTTACGAAAAGAGATTAGTAATGATAATTCCTGCCCACGCATACGAAACGCTGGCGGGCAAGTTCAATATAACGTTATGCAGCAGAGCCAGAGGTTGGACGTTCATTCCACGCATCGTGCGCTAACAAGTTACCGTCCTTGTACAAATGGGTAATCTTCTCATAATTAAATGCCACCTCCTCCATATGCCCCGTCCCCGGACAGCCTCGGGTGTCATACATTACTGGACTCACAGAAATGACCTTAACATTCTCGAGCGTGATTCGGTAATACTCCTCCTCTTGCCCGGAGTAGTTAATATGGTAAAACCTGAATTCTGCCTTTTTAAGGGCCTGACCCGTCGCTGCCGCTTTGAACAGATAGGGCGAAGAGCTGTCCAGTTCCTTGGTAAACTGAAACGGCGAATGTTGGCGAGTGCCGGTGACCTTTCCCGTTGCCGAGTCGGTTGGCAGGCTGAGGTTATGTTGTAATCCTCTTAGCTCTATACTTCCTTCCCTATGTACAACGTCACAAGAACCACAAATCATTGTGCCGCCGTCATTGGTTAAAAAGAGATGTACAGGTACGGCCATTCTATTGCTCCTTGCGTTTTAGTCGTATAACCATTTGCCCGCTTTTGCGGATTCGATAAGCATTCCAATGGTGAAATCAGGAACCATCACCACAGGGAATTCTTTGAATGGATTCCATGAAAAAGGCTCATCAGGATAGTAGGTGTTTATGTTAAAATTCCCTCTATCAACATCAAATTCTTTAAAAAAATCTTCCATTAAATCTTCTGCTTCAGTGACATCAAGCTGCATGTCAGTATCCAAATCCGTTTTTGCATTCAGTAATTTTTGCCTCTCTTCGTTATTCATCAGATAAACGCCATTATAGCGTCTGGCTAAGGCATAGATGCGCTGCTCAATATCCTCTACCATAGCTTGTCGTAGCCCCGTGCGATTCGATTATAATCACGTATTGCAGCATAGGTGATTAGTGATACATCAGCGACTAATATCACCATACCAACTAATGGAATTGTTCTTCCGATAAACGTGCTGATTTGTGAAACCATCCTACAGCGTACAGTCCATGGTGTGTAGCCGCCAATCCATGTCGGGAGCCTAATGCCATACGGGAACTTAGCTTGTTTAAAATAACGCCGCATGGCTTTCGAGGCTCGGGACGTTCCTTCCTTCGCTCCCGCGGGTTTCTTTCTGGTCTTCTGATTATTAGCACCGCTGTATAGCGCAGCAATTCCAGCGACGTCGTCAATACCAAAATGTTCGGCAATTGACTCACAGTAAATCATAAAGAAAAGGCCGCCAGCTGTAAGGTTTGTTCTCCCGGCATAAAAATATGTTCCATTTAGTTCTTCGGTTGTATCCATTCTTCCTCCGAGGATTGTTCCAGGAAGAGATAATAAAAGCCAATAAAAATTTATTTTGAGAGGCACAGCTTATTTCTTTAAATAAAAACAAACATTCATCTGAACACAACTATTCGTAGTTATTATTCACACTCACTATATGAAATACTGCAAAAAAAGAACTGTGGTGCCGGGTGCCTCCCGGTGAGCAAAGCCCGCATAATGACGTTACCCATAAATGATGCCCCGCCGCACAGGGAAATTCGCCACAAAAAAGTATATAAAAAGTGAATGATAAAAAGAGGTTCAAAGAGTTAATAACACGTCGGTTATTTAGCCACCACTCCAAATAAGCTCCAGCAACTCCCGTTTATAACTACAGCCTATCTTTATTACCCTCGCAAATACTAAAATAAGTTCCACTTTATTGCCCATCAATGAGATAATGTATCTTGGTTTTATGTCATCCTTTTTGAGTTAATAGTAATGCCTTACTTTGGCAGCAGGTCGTCAGCGCTCAGGGCTACACGGCGTAATCAAAAGACCATGTGACCCACTTTACCGACACGCTGTTCTGTATCGACGGCAATGGCACCATTGTCGATATTAACTGCCCTCTGTCCAACTTCTATTTTACGAATGCGGTCTTTCCCCTGCGCGCCATGCTGGAACGCGGGCTTAACGTTGGCTTAGGCACCGATATTGCGGGCGGCCATAGCCCTTCGGTATTTGATGCCTGCCGCCATGCCATAACCACCGGCAAAGCCCTGAATGATGGTGTCGATGCCCGTATCGCCGCTGAACAACGCGGCAGACCCGACTCGGCAATCAGCTTCCGGGAAGCGTTCTGGCTGGTGACCGACGGCGCGGGAGAGGTGCTTGACCTGCGCGTGGGCAAGCTGGCGGAATGATTGCCCGCTTAAAAGCGGGCCATTTATCTACCCGATGCTTTCTGCTTAATCTTAGAATAACGGGCGGTTAATTGTTTCAGGTGCATTTCTGCCTGCGCGCTTGCCGCAGAAGGTAATGGCTGGCCTTCGGCCGTTTTGGCCAGGATCCTCAGCTGTTCTTCTGCGGGTATCGCCTGGTTAAAGGATTGCATCGCGGAAAACACCACGGATTTCAGCTCGCTGACGGTCATGTATTTGCCCTTCTGCTCATCCAGCCCGTTCAGACGATCGCTCAGCTGCTTCAGCTTTGTCATCCCCTGATGCCAGCCTTCCAGATTTTCTGTCGGCAAAGCGCTGGCGTTAAGCTGTTGCTGCCACCGTAGCGCCATGGACTCAGCCTGCTTCGGCCACAAAGCCTGCGCCTGCTCCACAAGCTGCCTGCTGTAGGCAATATTCCAGTCCGGGGGAAGCGCATCCAGCCGGATTAGCTGCTGCTGCGTTGCTTTAATAAAGGACTCTGGTGACGTCAGGCGCTGCCGTGCCGCATCCCGCTGCGCAGGCGTGAGCATTGCAGGTAATGGCGCAAGGGTTGCTGCAAGCTGCTGCTCCTGCGGGTCAGGCCGGTTGAAGTGCTGCCACCCCCACACCGCGGCCGCGCCTGCCACCAGCATCGTGCACATCCCCGCCGCAAAAGATCCCCAGGGTTTTACCGGTTCCGGTCTCGCCACAACGTCGATATTTGGCTGAGACTCCGGCTGCGCCACATATACCCACCTCACCGGGTCGGTTTTTGCCGCCACGGGACTACCCAATGCAGCATTGTTAGATATTCCGGCAGCAGCTGTATGATGCTGAATGACAACGCCCGGTTCTGACGCATCATGGCTGTTTTCGAGCCTTACGGCACCGTTATGCATCAGGGTACGCAGGGTATCGAGCTGGCTCAGATGTTTAAGCTCAAGGCGCTGTAACGCCTCCCCGAGAGCCGTAAGCTGTTGCTCAGCTTGATAAAGCTGGCTGAGGTCACTGTAGTTAAGGGAAAGGGTTCGCATCAGCTGCTGCAAACGCTGGCTGAGCCCGCTGAGGATTTCCATGCGGGCATGCACAGGCTGCGGCCAGAGCGTTCCCCACTGGTGGCTTATGAGGGCCTCCAGTATTGCCAGCCCTTCATTCAGGCCGGGTAAACCGGCAAGCTGCGTACGGGCAAGCGTATACCAGGATGCGGTCTGAAGCTCGACACCATTTTGCTCAAACAGGGAGAGACAGAGTTTTTCCACATATTGCCAGTTCACATCCGGGCGCGCCGGATGAGTCAGCTTGCTCAGCTCATCGCGCAGGGCAGCATAATCCGGTAGCGTGCGCGGATCGCTGCCGGTTTTAATCTGACGGGAGGGGGTGCCATTCATGACCAGTTGTCCATTTAATGTCGGAGGGGGATTGTTTATGCAACTTCGCAGCTATCTGCCTTTCTATGGCAAAAGCCCCGCAATAACCTCAAAAAAAACCTCTTCATCAAACGTGCAGGCAGGCCCATTTTGCTGATTAAAAGTCCAGTGCTTAACGTGACCTGCGCGCATAAATAAACGCCCCAGCGCGGTGACGCGTCCCTGGGCATGAAGAGAAACTTCCACTCCGCCCGTCACGCCCTGAGCGTACAAAAACAGCGGGGTAAGTTTTATCATCCTGTTTTCATAACACAGCGAAATACCCGGCACCTTAAAAACCCGGCCTTCCACCAGCAGGTCGGAGAGCAATACGTCGGATAATTCAGGTGTGACGCCGGTACCCGCTAGCCAGCCGGAGATCTGTTCCTGAAGCTGCTCCATCCGGAGACGGAACTCCGCAATGTCCGCCTGGTTTCTGTTTTTACTGCCGCGTAGGGGTTCCTTCCGGGCCTGTAGTTTTGTGAGAAACTGCATTTTTGCTGACATGGTTAACCGTTCTTCCCTGTAACTCAGATCCTGGCCCTGCTGTCCAGGTACTGTTGTTGTTTAAGGTGCCGTAACAGCACCCTTCCTTCCGGCATAAACTCGGTGCCATAGCGCACCAGCCCGATGCCCTTCAGTTCAGCATCAATGGCGTAGCGCAGCTCGCCCGGCTGCGTCTGCTCAAGCAGGGTGACATTCAGGCTTTTCAGGCGTGGCTCATATTTCAGTAACACCCCTGACAGGGTGGCTATCAGTTGATGGGCGGTACCGGGCATTCCCTGGAGGATTTTCGTCATGTCCGGCAGGCCGTAGTCAGGCAGATGCGCCAGCGTGCCCGCCCGGCAGTTGAGAATGCGCTGCATGTTGTCCAGCACCGACAGGATGAGCTGGTTTTCTTCGCTGACGTGGTTCAGCTCCAGCCCGCCGGCCACGTTGCCGTACAGCATGTCATACAGGGAAGGACGCGGCATATCAGTTGCCCTCCACAGGTTTCAGCACCAGCCGGTTGTTACCCGCATCAATGATACGGGGTTTGTCGGGGTCAAGGTCATCCCGGGTGAGCACCACCCGCCAGGTATCATTCGCCTGGTCAGGCGCCAGGAACATTGCCGCTACCGCCACGTACCGTGCCGCGTCATCCATCGGCATATCCACCAGTACAGCCCCGCCGGGCAACAGCCGAATGTCTTTCTGCGCGACGATATCGGCTTTCAGTGCCTGGCTGTCGCGGGCAAACAGTGACGGATAGTCCGTGCTGTCAAAGGCCTGACGTTCCTTCAGCTGATAAATGCGCACCACGGTGGACAGCGGTATGCCTCCGGCATTGCTGTTAACCGCCTCGCGCGCGCGGATGTCCAGATGCAGCGTTTTCACCTGCCTGTAGAAAATGGATTTCGTCACGGCCACCGTGCCATCCGTCACCTTTTGTGTCAGGCCACAGCCTGACAGTGACAGGGAAAGCACTACAGCAGCCAGACAGGAACCGGTATTACCAGCGGTAATCGCCATCCTCATGAGTCTCCTTACGTTGATGATTTTCCTGAACCCGCTGATATCGGCCCAGACTGATAATGATCGGACGGGGGGTCCGTGACGCCCCCGCAGCCAGCGGTTTCATGATGGCTGTTCGCCCCAGCTGGGGGCTGTCCGGTGTCGTGCGGCAACAGATTTGTGCATCAGGTAGCAGCGCGCGATCCACGCGGAGCTGCATGCGAACGTCCAGGCGGCTTCCGAGATAAACATGCAGCAGCGCCAGAAGGTCAGCGTGCAGTCGCCCTCCGGGTAACCAGCCTTGCGCTTCACGGGCATCTCCGGTTGTGAGCTGCAACAGCACCTGGCCGTTCACATCCGTGGCATGGTCTCCCATTACCGGACGTCCTTTCAGGCTAACCGGCTGGCGCACGCTCATGGTCACCGGGGCGTTCAGCGGTATGCGGCGCCGGTCATGATGCCAGACTCGACCCTGTGTTCCGGGTGCCAGCAGGCTGACCAGCGATACCAGCCCTTCCGCCGTGCGTCCAGGCAGCAGCATCACCGGCAATAACGCCAGGAAGCGTGAAACCGGTGTGGCAATGTTCTGCGCACATCCGGGAATGCCGAGCCCGGCAAGCCCAAGCAGATACTGTGACGTTCTGTCCTGCCCGCCGGCCTCAAAAATGGCCGGGTACGAATATTTACGCCAGATACGGTAATACTGGGCGATAAGGCGATGGTTGAAGATATCGAGAAAATCCGCCGTCGCTTCATACCCCTCCCGCTGCTGCGCAATATCGTCAATATAGTGAGACGGCAGCGGCGATTCGACGCCGTAAAGCCCCATAAAGTTGATGCGTACGGTGGGCGGCAGATGCGGATGCTCAGGCGCTTCCGCCCCTCTGATTTCACCAGCGGGGAAGCCCATCCCGGGATGAGGACGGAAGCGCACCGGCTCCTGACGGACCTGCCAGCTGCTGCCGGTAACGGGCGCATCCGGCAGGCTTTGTTCAAGCAACTGGCCGAAACGGTAAAAACTGGTATACGGGAGGAACTCCCGGTACTGCGCAATCAGCCGGGCAGACGCGGACTGTGGTTCTCTTTCCACCGGATGCATTTTCCTTCAGGCTGAACGATAAGGGTAAGCTGGTTAAACTGGTTCATGTCGGCATAGAGCGCCAGGAAACGGTTGAGCATCTCGCCGAAAAGGTGGACATCACCCTCTCCTGTGAAACCGTTACCGTCGACCGTCACCTCCACATCCAGTCCCCTGAGCAGATACCCCTCCTCAAAGCGCTGGATGCGGTGGTGCGCCACCGCAAGAATGGCATCTAGACGACGGTTGTTCAGCTCATCCTCCTGCCAGTTGTAGAGGGCAAGCGTGCCGCGCAGCACGTCGGCGCTACTCATCATGTTGAGAAATCCAGTCCCCAGGTGGCTCATCACCCGCCAGTGAAAGCGATCCTCTGCCGGGGGATAGACCGGCAGGGTGGGCTTGCAGAGGTTGCGAACGCTCACCCGGGTCTGTAACGTCTGCTCGCAGCGGTCAAGCAGCGTGCTCTGAAGCGCTCTTCTGGGCAGCTGGCCGTTGGTGCCGGTGATGCGCAGGGATAACGTCTCCCGCTCTGCCATACTGACAGCCTCCTGTTGCTGTCCACCGAGGATCAGCCAGGTATCGTGCATGCCGGTGACGCCCCGCTTCACGCGGGTGTGGTAATAACGCTCTGGCGCCTCCTGGCGCAGCATGCCGCCCCGGTGGCGAAAACTGGTAAAGGGGACGTATTCCGCGCAGCCGGAACGCCCGGAGCCGGTCACCGAATCCACGGAATATATCTCCGTATGTCCATCCTGCACGCGTTTCGGACGCAGCAGATATTCACTCTCCAGGCCGCTGACGGTCAGCGGGTCGGCCTCAAGCGTGAAAAGGTTAATCACCGGCACACAGTGCAGGCGCAGGGCATCATCCGTCACCGGCAGGTCAGACGGCCACTGCTGATTCAGCACCACCTCAATATCAAACCCCGGTATACCTGCCGGCAGGGTGATGTTTTCCAGCCCGTTCATGTGAACGAACATAAACTTTTCCCGGAAGGTAAAATATTCCAGCAGCAGCTGGTAACCGCTGAAGGCGCTGTCGCCTTTGGGCCACAGGCGGTCCTCCTCCGCAAAGCCGCCAGGGGAAAACCAGGCGTCGAGGCGTATTCTGTCGGTCTGCCCCGGCAGGCGCAGGTACAGGGCCGCCTGACGTTTCGTCAACATCAGGTGTAGCGCGCTGCTGACCGGGGCTTCCGCCGCCAGGTACAGGCACAGGCGCTTCAGGTCAGTCTGCGACCAGTCCGCCTGTGTGCTGCAGGCAAAACGTATTCTCAGGAGCGAACGACCGTCCGGCTCCGTGGCCATGGTGACCTGTTCCACCGCCATGGGGTTGAGCGGCATATCGCGGGTGGTACGGTAACGGCAGACGGTATTTTTCGGACCCACGGGCCGGGAGCTGATTTCCAGCCCGGCGGGTACGATTTCGGCCATTTTCATTGCCGACAGCTGGGGCGTCAGGGCCACCACCGACAGGGAGGGAATGGTGCGCAGGTAATGCGGCCAGAGCATGCTGACCAGGCTTTCGGTGAGCTCCGGCAGGTCATCATCAATTTTCTGACGCAGCCGCCCCATGGAAAAGGCAAAACCTTCAAACAGGCGCTCCACGTAGGGGTCGGGTGTCCCGGCCTTATCGAGATCCAGCATCGCCGCCCGGTCAGGATGGGTTTGTGCGAACTCCTTTCCGGCTTCGCGCAGGTAGCGCATTTCGGCGTCAAAATAACGCAGGGTTAAATCGTCCATTTCGTTCCGGTTTCTCTTTCACTTTATCCACACAGTACCGCTGCACGGGCAGGGTCAATAGCAATCAGCCCAGCCAGTAACGTGTCCATCACAGGAGCCAGGCGGGTTTTATCGGCTTCACTGCGTCCGGCTTTCAGCCTGAGGAGCTTGAGGTGACGGGCGCGCACTTCGAACAGCAGTTCCGGCTCCCATTCACTGAGCGTCATCCCGCCAGCCTGTTCATCCAGTTTTGCAAACAGATGCACCGCCAGCTCATTTTTGCCGACCTGCTCAGCGACACGTCCCATCAGCAGGCGCAACAGCCACTGCTGGCGTGCTGTGGTAATGCCGGGCCGCTTCTGTAACCAGGAAAGCGCCGCATCCGCTCCTTCGCTGTCGGCAATCTGTAAGGCTTCCGGCTCCAGCGCCAGAATATCGTTATCCCCGGAGGCTGCCGCCGCTGTCACGGATGTCTCGTCCTGCCAGTGGACACCGCCATCCATCACCTGCTGGCGTATCCAGTTCAGCGTCACTTCATCCGCAAACGGCGTGCCGTCGTTAAAGCCCAGCGTCTCAAGGCCCGGCAGGCGGGTGAGCAGCCCCTTCAGGTCGTTCTGTACGATATCGGCAAGCGCTTCCTGCCCGGACTTCACCAGCGCCTGATGGCTATACCACTGTAAATCCAGCCACAGGTGGTTGGCTCCCCGGGTAAACATGCTGTCGCTCTGCTCCAGCAGCTCCAGCCAGCTTTGCTGCAGGTACAGCCTTTTCAGCAGCGCGCGCTGGTCCGGTTTAGGCGGCTCAATACGGGTTTTGCCATCTGCCGATAGCGGTGGTAACTGATGCAGGGTGTCGTGGCGGATGCTTTTCATCAGATGATGCCCTGCGAGCCAGCCGTCTGGCTGGTCACGCAGGTATTTCGCCAGCACCCTCGCCTGTGAGAGCAGGTCCTGTCCGGAGGTGATACCGGACAAGACGGGTGGGCTGCTGCCTGCAGCGGGAGCAGGCGTATCGGCCACGTTCTGGGGGACAATGGCATCGACACCGCCGGATTTCATCAGCCGGGCCTCGAGCGCCTGATACAGGCCACCCAGTTCCGGGCGGGAAGCATCGTCAGTGAATGTTTGCTCGGCCAGCCAGAGCGCACCGGCGATACGCAGGGTATCAGCCTTCGCCACCTCGGGATAAAGGGAGAGACTGTCCAGCATGCGGGTACTGCCCAGCCACGCCAGCGCCGCCATCCGGCTACGGTCGCGTAGCGGATGCAGTTGACTACCATAACGCTGAAGCAGCCCGGCCAGCAGCTCCAGGCCGTCCGCCAGACCGCTTTCTCCATCTCTGTGCAGACGGGCCCAGGTGTAGTACGTCGCCACGCGGATATCCTTGGCCGTCGTGGTCAGGACCTTTTCCGCAAGCTGGCAGACAAGCTCCGTATCAGCCCCGGAGAGCTTATTGACCTCTTCACGCATCTGCTGGAAGTCGTCATCGTAACCGGGGTCATCCCCGGCAGGATTGTCCGCGGCAACCGGCGCAAGCCAGTTGTCCCACAGGGCGATACGCGCCTGCGCTCTGGCCCCCGTCTCTTCTGCTGTGGCCAGACAGGCGCTGAGCAGGGAATTAATGGTCGCCATCAGTTGTCTCCTTCTTCGGTGATACCGGCAAAATCCATATCCGCCTGCGGGGCGGCGCTGACGCTGAAAATCGTATCCGGCAGAACAAAGTTACGCAGTTTTAGCAGCGCGAGCGGTCCGGCCCCCGCTTCCGTTCTCAAAATGTAGTTAAGTAACCTGCCGTCCTGCGCCTTCCAGCGCACGCTGAAGCTGCTGGCGGCACCTGAATAAGGCTGCACATCGGCTTCATCCAGCAGGCGGATAAGCCCCCAGCTTCCGGGCATATCGGCATACTGCCGCGTACCGGCCTGGGTGCTGATCCAGCTTAAGGCGGCACCCGGTGCCTCGGTGTCAGCAGGCCAGGTAAAGCGTTTCCAGGTGGGCATCTGGTTAACGTAGGTAAGCTTCTGGCCATCAATCACCATGTCCGTCTGCATGACTCCTGCCGCCGTCCCGGGGCGTAAATCAAAATGCAGACCGGCTTCACCATTGGTGAATACCACATCCGCAATCTGGCTCAGCGTATTGACCGCGCGTAAAAAAGCCGGGTTAAAATTCAGCCCCTGCGCATTAATACTGTCCGGCACCCAGCGGCTCCCTTCACGGTGTAAAACGCCGTTCAGGTTGCCCTGAAGGAAGCGGGCGATACGCCCGGAGTCGGCGTTGAGGTATTTCGCCAGCAGGGGAAGCGACACGTCGCTGCTGACATTTTTGAACGGATAACGTCCGCCAAAGGTACTGTTCCACTCATCCACCACCGACGCCCTCCACTGTGCGTTCAGGCTTTCCGCCGCCGGAGACAACACCTGCTGCCAGGCCTGCTCCATCGGCCGGACAAAAACAGTCTGGCCAAAGCCGCTCCACTCCTGGCCGAGCCCTGCCGCCATCAGGCTGCCGTAGTCGCGGGTGGTGGTTAAATCCACCGCCTTCCCCTGAAACACGGTTTGCGCCAGCGTCCGGGTCATGGCCTGCGGGTCGGAAGAGTTGGTGACCTGCTGCAGGCGCAGACGCACCTGCGTCACCCGGGTCAGGAAGGTCTTGAGGCTGAGCACGTCGCTGCCACCGCCCTGATTATCCATCAGTGCCAGCACCGGCCCGAAGGTGGCATCCAGCGGCCCGTGCGCAACAGCACTCTGGTCAATGGCCGGTTGCGTATCCCGGGAAAGCAGGTTTCTGGCGGATTTAACCAGCGAATCAGCCACCGCCTCGCCGGTTCTGCCGGTACGCCCCTGGACATTCAGGGTATTCATCAGGGCAACCAGCGGCGACTGACGCACATCCGCCATCAGCGTCAGCTGGTCAATGGCATCAGAGAGCGTTTCCGCTTTCTGCCAGCGCAGACCGTTGAGGAAAGCCAGCCAGGCGCCGCCGAAATCGGCAAAATAGCGTGCCGTCAGGCGCTGCCTGACCTCTTCCGGTGAAGCCTGCTGCTGCGATGTCTTGCCGCTGTCCGTTAGCACCCAGTCCATCTCTTCACGCCGCCCTTTTGCCACCCGATCAATGGCTGGCTGAACCGCCTCTTCCCAGGCCTTGCGGGTGAACATCCCGGGCACCACATCATCGGTAGTGAAGAGCCGGGCGGCGTCCGTATCGCCAGTCATATCCGCAAGACGCATGTCGGCATACTGGTGCGCCACCTGCGAGAGCATTTTCTGGTACAGCGTGGCATCACTGTTACGCACCCCCATCAGGCGGACCAGCAGGGTTCGGGCCTGACTGACAAGCCCGTCATTCGCTGGCAACTGCCACTGCGTATGCGCTGCAGACTGCGCGCCGTAAAAAGCCAGCGGATCCGGCCCCTTCGCCTGCCAGATCCCCTGTGCGACACCCTCACGCTGGGGCCAGTCCCGCATCAGTGTGCGGCTGAACCAGGCAGGCTCCATCCGCTGCGGGTATGCCAGCATCAGGTAGAGTTTGAGCTGGTCATATGCGGCTTTTGCCATCCGGCTGCGCTGCGGGCTGTCCGGCGGAAGCTGGATAAAGCCCTCAAGCTGCTGCTGAAGGTGCCCGGCGGCGGCATCACGCAGCAGAGGTAATGCGCCCTGCGCGTAGCGGGGTAACACCGCCGCCAGCAGGGCTGCGTTCTGGTTCATCCCGGCATGAAGGTACCAGGGCGCCCCGTGCGCCTCTCGGTATTGCAGGCGGGATATGGTTTTTTGCATTTCAGACAGCGCCTGCAACCGCCCGGCCTCAGGCTGCCGGGTGTCCAGCGTCCGCCGGACCTGCTCCTGTGCGTTCGAGACCAGGCTGCGGTTACCCAGAAAGGCAACCACCATGCCCGCCCCCCATAGCAGCATCAGTACAGAGACGGTGACCGCCAGCGCACTGCGCCAGCTGAAGCCCGGCCTGTGCGGGCGAAGCCCGGCGGGAAGCGCCTTTACCGTTTCCACGATAGCGTCCCAGCGGTTATCACGGCCCCAGTGGTGTTTTACGGTACGCTCGCCACCGGTGGTCGCAGGGCTGAACACCACCCCGGCCAGTGGCAACGGACGATAAGGGTTCAGCAACGCAGATAACGGCCCCGAAACGGAGGCGATGTCATTGCTGAGCCGGTCAGCCAGCGTCAACAGAAAATGGTGTTGCGGGGCATCGCAAACCTGCTGGATCCCCCGGGCGACCAGCCCCGGAACCAGCGCCTGCAACTGGCCGGCCAGCTTGTCCGGCTGGCATCGGGCCGGTAACAGGCACCCCACCGGCTGGGTGACACGCGCTGCATCGTCACCGGCCTGCTGAAGTGACCAGACGTACAGCGGCAGCCGCCAGCCAAGGCAGGTATAACGTGCGCTGATGCCCCGGGACAGCGTATCCAGCGCATCCCCAGTGAACGACGCAGACGACGCAGCACCCAGAGCACTGGTGACCAGAACCATGCTATCAGCAGGACGATGGCGAAGGCGACGCAGCGCAGTGAGCCAGGCCTGATCTTCCGGCTGCGCCGGATCTCCGCCCCAGAGCAGCAGGGTTCCCTGGTCTTCCTGCCAGTATTGTGATGTCAGCCCGGGCGTCAGTTGTTCCACATCGCTGACGTGGCCGGTGACCAGCAGGATTCGTACCCTGCGGCTCCAGAGCCTGCCGTACTGATGCCGCAGGGTCTGACGGATGTCGTTGACGGTGACGTTATGCGGAGGGGTCTGCACCAGCCGGGATTCATCGTCGGGCAAACCACTCTCCTGGCGGGCCTTGCGGCGATGTGCCAGTTCCTGTGCATATTTTTTGATGGCTGGCAGATAGCGGATAAACGCCAGTCCCAGACACAGGAGCACCAGTGCCAGGATTTGCTCATTGCGCGTCTCTATGCCCAGGCGTGCACCGTAACGGGTTATCAGCCACCAGATTGCCGCCACGCCGACAAAAACGATCCCGACCCGCCCGAGACGACCAAACAGACTACCCGATGTGTTCATCTTCACTTCCTGATGTGACGGTACTGATAAAGCGCTCTTCTCCGGAGGAGAACAACGTCAAAAGAGAGGGATTACCAAGGGTGACCAGATCGGCCGCCAGGGCGGTCAGCAACCATGGGGCCGCGGGGCCCGGGATACCGCACCACTTTTCCAGCAACATACGCCCGGCAGGATCCCACCCAGCACCATGTTCGCTCCCGACGGTCATGAGCGGTGCAGCAACCTTTTCCCAGTTGCAGCTGTCAGCCAGTACACGGGCAGTCCGGCAGGCAATAGTCTGGGTTTCAAGAAACAACGTGAGATCTTCTTCAAATTTGTCCATGTCCAGCAGCATCGGCCGCAACAGACGGGCCGGGTGTGGCAGACGGTATTTTTGCGCCACATCATCACTGGTCAGTAATAATGCGGCCAGTCCGTCGGAACAGGTGTCGCCGCCGCAAAGTTGCATTACCAGAATCAGGCTGACTGTCAGATCCGGCTGCTTCAGGCGCTCTTCAACCCATCCCATGGAAAAGACAGGCGTTATTGTGATGTCATCAGGCGCAGCGCGTTGTGGGAACAAGGATGTCCAGACGCGGGTAAAGGACTCAGATAATCCGGAATCGGGCAGATCGGTTACCAGCGTCACTTGCAATGGAAGACCTGAAGGCAACTGGCAAAGCGCATCTGTTATACCCACAAGCAGCTGATGCAAGGACTCATCTGCCAGATGAGAGCGGTCAGAGAGGTAGTCTATTTTCCTGATAAGACCGTACTGCAGCGGTAATGCATCGTGGAGGCAGCCCGCGGTAATCTTATCGGGTAAAAAAATACAGCTGCCAACAATCGCAAGATACCTTTCAGTCCAGGCTTCCCATTGTTTCTGGGCATGTTCAGCTTCTTTTTTCAAAAAATTATGTTCATCAACTTCTTTACCCCGCAGCCAGCCTCTCAGGCAAAGAAGAAACAGCCAGACTCCTGACGGTGCGAGGGAGACCATCCAGATATTGCATCCCGAAAGCGATTTCACCATACCGGAGGCGTGGATTAAGAATAATAAAATCCCGGCGATGGCCATCAGCACGCCAGTCAGCAACCACCACAACATGGACGGTGCCGGGGACAACTCCGTTGTCAAAGATTTCGCTCTGTTCCAGCCCATGGATTATCCTATTGCGCAATCCGGTGCACTGGAGATCACCTGGCATCCGCACTGGCATTTACATCCGTCCACCGCGATAGACTTATCGTCAGATGACCATTCGAGTGCGCCTTCCACGATAGGATTGGTACTATGTCCGGGTATAGGACAACTCACCATATCGCCAATCAGTGCAACTTTTTTGCCGTTAACAATCATGGTGGAGGATGCCGAAATAACTTCTCCGCCGTGTGTTGTTTTATCACCGAGTAAAACGAAACCTTTAGACATAAAACACTCCAGCATTAAAAATGCTTTGGTTAGTTATCCTTTGATTAAAAGCAAGCAGTACACAACAAAGATATGTTTAATTTATTATCTTTAATTTCTATTATTTAACTTATCACAAGCCAAAGATGATCCTCCTGTACAACTTTTCTGAAATAATAATCTTGCCTTTTGTTCATTTTTCTCAACTCCCTTCCCATCTAAATACATCACACCCAAAAAATACTCTGCCGCAGGATCGCCCTGTTTTACTGCAAGTTCAAACCAGAACCTGGCAGTTTTATTATCAACCGAGACACCTTCTCCATTTAAATACATATACCCTAAATTAGATTGAGATATTGCATTACCTCCTCTTGCCGATTTTTCGTACCAATACCTGGATTTTGAATAGCTTCGCTGGACTTCTGTACCATCATAATAAAAATCACCCACAGCAAGCTGAGCATCAACATTTCCAAGCCTTGCTGCTTTTTCATATAGTTTGAAAGCAGTGCCTATATCTTTCGGGGCTCCAAATCCTGAGCTATACATATTAGCTATAGTATATAGATCATCAGCGTTCGTTTCGGTGGCCAGATCAATGTTTGTTGGCTGGGAAACACAAGAGGTAGCACTGATAATAAAAAGAAAAAACAACAATCTCATTATCGCCTATACCTTTAACGTTAAAAAAATAAGTAAAGTCAGAAACAAGCATTCGCCTATTCACTAAGTGAATAGGCATATTGCCATCGTGTAGCGTTAATAACTTGGCGTAAATGTCAGCTCTCACCAGTTGCCGTAGGGGTAGGTTTTACCCTTGATAAATTCTTTAATATCTTGATCATATCCATATGAAAAATCACTTTTAGTCACGCCTTTACACATCTGCATTTTGTCACCGGATACGGTGGTGATTTTGGCATCCGACTGAGGGACCACCGGATCACCTAAATTATCCAGCCAGACACTTACCTTGCCGCCAGGGGCCAGACCAATCACCATCGTGTCACGATAATACGTCTCATCGGGACGATAGCTGTCGGTATATAACGTGGTCATCTGCTCCCAGGTCCCTTTTTTGAACAATATCAGGGTTTCATAACTCTTTTTATCGATGACCGAGTCCCAGCAAAAACGCAGCATCAGCGGCAGCGCCTTACCTTTGTTATAATACGACTGTGTCACCCCCAGATGGTCATTCCAGCGCCCTACGCTGACCTGACTTGGTCTCGTCGTATCAATATACTCGTAGGTAGTTTTGTAACCGGCACCGTCCACCATCAGCGCCTGAGTGGCCAGGGCGGGCAGTGCTTTGGGATAGATAAAGAGAAATTTCCATTCGTCGTAGGGCAGTTTTTTGTAGCCCCATTCGGTCTCACCCGGAGCAAGAGACGAAGTTTTTTCTGCGGTACATCCGGTCACTGACACCAGCAACAGTGCAGTAAAAATGAGTTTAACTATGGTCATATTGCCATCCTGTAGCGTTAATAACTTGGCGCAAATGCCGGCTCTCACCAGTTGCCGTAGGGGTAGGTTTTACCTTCGATGAAAGCTTTTGTCCCTTTGGTGTATCCATAACCATTAGGGAAATCAGTTACGCCTTTACACATCTGCATTTTGTCACCGGATACGGTGGTGATTTTGGCATCCGACTGAGGTACCACCGGATCTCCTAAATTATCCAGCCAGACACTTACCTTGCCGCCGGGGGCCAGACCAATCACCATAGTGTCACGATAATACGTCTCATCGGGGCGATAGCTGTCTGTATATAACGTGGTCATCTGCTCCCAGGTCCCTTTCTTGAACAATATCAGGGTTTCATAACTCTTTTTATCGATAACCGAGTCCCAGCAAAAACGCAGCATCAGTGGCAGCGCTTTACCTTTGTTATAATACGACTGAGTCACGCCCAGATGGTCATTCCAGCGTCCTACGCTGACCTGACTTTGCTCGGTGTTATCAACATATTCGTACGTCGTTTTGTAACCGGCACCATCCACCATCAGCGCCTGGGTGGCCTTTGCAGGCAGTGCATTGGGATAGATAAAGAGGAATTTCCATTCGTCGTAGGGCAGTTTTTTGTAACCCCATTCGGTCTCATCCGGAGCAAGAGACGAAGTTTTTTCTGCGGTACATCCGGTCACTGACACCAGCAACAGTGCAGTAAAAATGAGTTTCACTCTGGTCATATTGCCATCCTGTAGCGTTAAAAATTAGACGTCAAAACGTTGTCGTTTTTTACTGCGTTATCATTTAACCGCTGCTGATCGTCCATATACCATACGGAACGCACCCAGTGGTCATTGGGTTTATTCGGGAAGACAAACGCCTTATCTTCTTTGGGACCGAAACGATGAATAAATATCTCTCCCGTTTTAGGATCCACCCATAAATTACGGTCGGACTCGATATTCCATTTGGCGGAGCAGTGGGTATATTTCCCTATAAGCAGCCGTTCTTCTTCAGTAAAGGCCTGAGGCTCCTGTCCCAGACGTACCGCTTTTCCCTGGGCGATGGCTTTATCACAAAGGGCTTTCAACTCTGTCGGCAATGAATATTTTTCATCCCCTTCCTGGATTTCATAGAACAATACCCCCGCCTCCTGAGCCGCATCAAGCATCACCCGCAGGCAGACGTTGGCCCATTCATTGGGAACGGCCATGCGCTCAAAAAACACGGCGGCTCCCACCTGTTTTTGTATTGTGCCATTCCGATGTTGATTGCTGTTTATCACACCAACGGAGCGGGTTTTAGTGGTGATTTTCCCGTGAGGCAAAATGTGCTTTAAGGCAGGCAAAGACATCAGCATTTCTCTCGCTTTCTCCGCCTTACGATAGACTCGCGTATCGGTTTCTCTGGTATCGTCGCTGACGATTTCAAATTCAGGGCAGCTCAGAAACAGACTTTCATTTTCCTGCAGAGGTGAGCCCACCGGATTGTACCCCCCGCCAATGTCTGAATGCGCTCCCGGCAGCGCAAGCTCAGGCCACATACCCTGAATGCTGTTCAGGCTGAAGTTATACCGGTATTCATTCATCGCGGTGATCTGGAAAACTTTCTTCGCAACAGAAGGACGCAATTCCAGTTTCACTCTCGGATTGCTGCGGCCATTAATATCGAAGAAATTACTGATCCCGCCAATGGCCGCCACGGTATCGAAAAGTCCCAGGAAGCGAACTTCACCGGAAGGCTTACCGTCGTAAAAGTCCCCCCTGAGCCCTTTCGCGATCACGCTGGCTATTGCAGGATCCTGTTCCATCACCCGGTTGGCAAAGTGCCGCGCCGCCGCCGCCCCACGGCTAAAACCAAAGACATCAAACTGAATTTTTGCAATACAGAAATCCTGTTGGACATTTCGCTTCATAAAAGCTAAAAGTTCGCTGGCGATCCCTTCCATTGCCTCGTCAGTTTTCGTCACCACACCTTCAAACATATCCAGAATACTGGTGCCCAGCCCCATGCCAATGGCCGAGTCTGATTCCCCCGCCGCGGTACCTATCCCTGAAATGTAGGTTTTGATTTGAGCTGACGTCTGCTCTTCCTTAAGTGCCTGATCTGGCAAGTAGAGAGTATTCAACCAGTGAATATTTGAATAATATCCTCTGTAGCTGCCATTCGAGAGGCTGTCTTTATTGATGGCTTCAAGAAAGTCCTCACAGCTTTGCGCATCGTTTTGATTCACACCCTGGCTGGGAGCACTGCACTCATTAAATTTCAGCAGGCGAGATGCGGTATTTTCACGATTATTCCCTGTACCATCGAAAAACACACCGATGGTTAAGGTCACACCGCGTACTGGCTTTTTCTTTGCGACAACCGTTTTCCAGTCATTATGAATACTGGTTTTATGGGTGGCATCTGTTACGTCATACCCCTGGTATTTTGTCATTCCGCCTCTCCGTTAGTTTTTACCTTACCGAACTCAACTTTTATCGATGACGGAATTGATGTATTGACTGGCGCTGTTTTGCCATTTTCATCAGTAATTCCCTGTAACACATCGCCCTCTACCGTTGTTATTCGATAAGGCGTTGACGGCTGCGGAATACCTTTATCATCGGTAAGAATAAAACCACCACCAAATCCTACCGGCATTTCGATCGGTGCGATATCAAGGCTGGCTGCGCCCATCTTTTGTACATTCGCGCTTTTCAGCAGAATATTTCCCGGACAACCCAGTTCGATATTTCCACCGCTTAGTTTGATATAAGCCCCGCCACACGCAAGGACCAGTTCATGTTGAGCGGAGACAGTCACTGTCCCTTCAGAACTTTGAATCTCAAGATCCTGTTGAGAGCTAACCGATAAAGCGTCACTTTGCGCCTGAATATTTACCTCGCCTTTTGCTGCCAGCAACTGCATACCCTGGTTATTTGCCAACAGACTGACGGCTTCCCCTGCTGCAACGGTGAACGACTGGCCAGCACTGATATCGGTGTTGTCTCCCGACATGATACCCACACTTTCACTTCCCGAAGCTATCCGCAGCGCCCTGGCACTGACCATACCAACTCCCTCTGGAGCATGCAGCAGCATGCCCGGTGCGGTGAGGTCACTTAAAGAGGCATTCAATCGTTGCTGACTACCGACATCCCCCTGAGTGGCCTTTGCAGAGATGGCAGCCTTTGCCATACTTCGAGCCAACGTTAATGCCTGCTCCAGTTGCCGGATAGCATCATCCATCTCCAGCATCTGTCCTTGCGCCTGAGGCTGTATATCCGCACTGATAAACACCCCTTTCCCGCCCCGGATACTTACCCAGTCATCCGTCCGCAGCTCAGCACCTTCCCCCCGAAGTGCTCTGGACGCATCCACATTGTGACCTAAGTTCAGCTGCGTCTTGCCCCCATATTCGGTACTGAGCTTGATATGTTCCTCACCCCGTTTGTCTTCCATCCGCAGTTTGTTAAACGCAGCAGTGCGGATCACATTTCGGGTGCTGTTCTTCTCCGTCACATGGTCAACATGGCGGGAATCATGCAGGGCATGGGCGATATAGGGGCGGTCCGGATCGCCTTCATGGAAGGCGATCGCCACTTCAGTACCCTGTATTAACGGGAAGTGAAAACCATATACGTCGCCGCCGTAAGGCTTCGCCAGACGCACCGGCATACTTTCCTGGCCCGGATTTTTGTCATCCAGGTCGGCATCAAATTTCACCCGGTACAGGCCTGATGCATTCTGCCAGGCGTAAATATCCCCTTCTTTTGCACTGGTCACTCGGGCGGTCATGGTGCCAGTGACTTTCGGGCGAGGCAGTAAAGGCGGGCGCCAGCAGATAACCTCACTGTAGGGTACACAGGTTAACTCTGCCAGCAGCGCGGCCTTCCTGCTACCGGTGAAGATAATATGCGTGAGCAGTACGGGTCCCTGTAACTGCGCGGGTAATGTCGGATGAATACTGTCAGTGATGGTCAGGACCTGTGCCGGTGAGAGGCTGGCATCGGTGCTTTTGCCGGTGATGGTAGTCTGCCCGGCCAGAAAACGTTCGTGATCGAGGCGGGCCCAGAAGTTAGCGGTCTCCGGTGCCGGGTCAATTTTATCGCCCCTTTCAGGGTGGCGCAGTTGGTAATGGTACACCTCACCATAGTTGATGTTGTCACCTTCACCGCGGGTCATATCTGCTGGCGCAGACATCAGGAGGTTCTGGGCTTCGCGGTGATTGTAGTCCTTTGTGGTGACACTACCTTCCACCACACGGTGCGCCACGTTTAGCGCCCACACCGAGTCAGCACCATTGTCACTCATGCCAGACGGACTGTTAATCGCCAGCGTTTTATCAAACATCAGCGCAGCCTGGGTGTCCCCGAAGTGGATAACTTCTGTCTGAGTATCCGGTTGCAGGGTGAAAAAATAGAAAATCCCCACTTCCGCCAGAAGACGCTGGATAAATGTCAGATCGCTTTCCTGATACTGATTAATCTGCTCACGTTTCGGGTACGTTTTTTTAAGCCTGAATTCAAACTCCCAGCCCTTCATACCGTGTTCAGTCAGAACCTGCTCCACCACCTCAGGTACTGATTTATTAACGAAGAAGCGGTGTGTGCGGAACTGTTTATCCAGCAGGAAGAGAAAAGGTTTAAGCGTGATCCGGTACTGTGTCTGGTCAGCTGAGCCAGAAATGCGTCTGAAATCAGTGATAATACCGTGCACTTTTTTCTGTTCAGTCAGGCTTTCCAGTAACCCGGTTCCCATCGTCAGGGTTACGGATTTACGCAGGAACCATGCAGCATCAAGATGTTTGTCCGTACTGGTAAATAGGATGTCATACCTGTAAATCTTACTTATACCTTCAATTCCGCTGAAGTCTTCAACATCCAGTGGTGACGGACAGGAAGGAATATCAAGCCTATAGCGGTTCAGTGTTCCCGCCCCGGATAACACGTTTTTCAGAGAGTCAGAGAGATTCATTATTTTTCACTCCATGAACCGATCTAAGAGAGTATTTGCAGTAACCATTGCGTTCGCTTTGGTCGGGCTGAACATCACTGTCTTTCAACTCGCCGTATGGTCTCACTGCCTCCATATCATTAAGCGGGATGTCGAAAATACACCCGTCGGCAATCTCTACCCCGGCGACCATGCTGCGCGGTGCATCCTTATGGCGCTCAGAGTTCAGGACATATCTGACAATGAACTGGCCTTTATCAGGAAAAGAATGGAATGAAGGCGGGATGCATAGCTGGCTGTTCACGATACGAAGCGTGGGATCAAATGTAATTTGCCGCTCCCTGAATCGGGTTCCCCTTGGATCGATGGAAATACTGACTGGCTGGTAGTCCTCTGGCTCCGGAACGCTGAAGCACACATTGTCACCACTTGTGCTGACCGTTGTTATTTCATCAGGCCGAAGGTAATCCCCGTGTCCGGGGCATCCAGCCAGTAACGTCAGGCTGAGCAAAAAAGCATACCGGCAGCGAAAGGTTATTATTTTCACCATGGGAACCCCCGCAACGTGCTGGAATACAGGTTGCGGACAACATACTCAGACATGTTTCCGTCAAGCGTGATATCGCCTGCTTTTCTCATATCACACCATGTTTCGTACCCTTCAACCTGCAAAGAAAAATGGTCGGCAATAATCTGTGCCTGCTGCTCCATGGGATATTCACTTAACAGACGTCCATCCAGGACATAACGGTAACTCACTGCCCAACTAATCAGGCCCCGTCCGATGACGTTCATTCCTTTTTCACGCTGCCAGACATGACTCATTTCGTGAATAAAAAGATGTTGCAGAAAAGGCACAGCAGACGCGTAATCATCTCTGTACCAGTGACGGAAATAAATCTCCCCGTTCGGGCTCATCGCCGTATTTTTGTCCTGAAGTCCAAAAGGAAGATAACTGTCATGGTGGATCCAGACCTTATGGTACGGGATCGTCGATCTGAATACTGACTTCGCCAGTGCAATCTCACCTGAAGTCAGTAACCGCAGCGTTCCTTCCTTCTCTTCCTTTTGATCAGCATTCTTTTTTTTATCATGGATGGTCATTGCTCACCTTCCTGCCGTAGCTCAATCACAATCCCCTCCTCCTCACGCCATCCCAGAGTCAGTGCCTGCGGTTTTCGCTTCGCCGCCATATACCTCAGAAACTGCTGGCTCAGCACCGGTAAAATCTGCTGGTTTAGCAGGCTGTCGATATTGCGCGCACCGGTATCCGGCAGCAGGCAGGCGGCGGTCAGCGCGTCGTACAGGCTCTCATCAATGGTCGTGCGGATACCGTAGTGACGGGCAAGGCGCTGTGAGACTTTGTCCAGCTTCATCGCCACGATGGTGCGCATGGCGGCCTCACTGAGCGGGCGGTAGAGCACCGTCTGGAAACGCGCCAGCAGCGCAGGCTGGAAGTGGTCGCGCAGCAGCGGACGGACAAGCTCGTGCAGGCCGGCCTCTGTCGCCTCCGGCTGTTCGTCCAGCATCTGCATGATGTGGTCGCCGCCCAGGTTGGAGGTCATCAGAATCACCGTGTTACGGAAGTCGATTTCACGCCCCTCGCCGTCGCGCATAAAGCCCCGGTCAAAGACCTGGTAGAACAGGTTCATCACGTCCCGGTGCGCCTTTTCCACTTCGTCCAGCAGCACCACGCTGTACGGGCGTTTTCTGACGGCCTCAGTCAGAATACCGCCCTGACCGTAGCCGACGTAGCCCGGAGGGGAACCCTTCAGCTGCGACACGGTGTGCGGCTCCTGGTATTCAGAGAGATTGATGGTAATCAGCGACTTTTCGCCGCCATAGAGCGCATCGGCGAGTGTGAGCGCGGTTTCGGTTTTCCCCGTCCCGCTCGGCCCCGCCAGCAGGAACACGCCCTGCGGCCCGTTCTCCGGCGTCAGGCCGGCTCTGGACGCGCGCAGGCGCTGCGCCACGGCGCTCAGCGCCGCATCCTGGCCCACCACGCGTTTACCGAGGTGCTCTTCGAGGCGTAACAGCTCCGTCTGCTCGTCCTTCATTAATGACGAGAGCGGCACGCCCGTCCAGTCGGCAATCACCGTGGCGACGGTACGCGCATCCACGTCCAGCCCCAGCAGCGGGTTGTCCTGCTGAGCTTCACTCAGTTGCTGTTGCAGGTCTGAAATCTCCGCCTGACGGGAGATATCTGCGCGGCAGGCCACCAGCGCTTCCGTGAGTTTCAGCTCCTGGCCGTACTGCGCCTCCCGTTCGTCGAGCTCCAGAATAATGCGGACCTCGTCCTGCTCGATGGCCGCCAGCCGCTCATCGTGGGTGAGGTTACCCACCGCGATATCCTCCAGCAGCGCCTGCTTCTCCATCGCCAGGGCCGTGAGCTGCGCCTTCATCCGGGTCAGCGGCTCCGGCACGGTGTCGAGGCTCATGCGCACGCGGGCCGACGCGGTGTCCAGCAGGTCAACCGCCTTGTCCGGCAGCTGGCGGCCTGTCAGGTAGCGTCTGGACAGGGTGACCGCCGCCCTGACCGCCTCATCGGTAATGTGCACCCCGTGGTGCTGCGCGTAGCGGGATTTCAGGCCCCGGAGCATCAGGCAGGCGGTGTCGTCGTCCGGCTCGTCCACCTTTACCATCTGGAAGCGGCGCTCCAGCGCGGCGTCGCGCTCAAAGTACTGCTTGTATTCGCTCCAGGTGGTGGCGGCGATGGTCCTGAGTTCACCGCGGGCGAGCGCGGGCTTCAGCAGGTTGGCCGCATCCGCGCCGCCCGCCTGGTTGCCCGCCCCGATAATGGTGTGGGCCTCGTCGATGAACAGCAGCACCGGGGACGGAGACTGCTGCACCGCATCAATGACGTTTTTCAGGCGCTGTTCAAACTCACCCTTCACGCCCGCCCCCGCCTGCAGCAGACCGAGGTCCAGCGTGCGCAGGCTCACCGCTTTCAGGGACTCCGGCACGTTCCCTTCGGCGATGCGCAGCGCCAGCCCTTCCACCAGGGCGGTTTTCCCCACGCCCGGCTCGCCGACCAGAATCGGGTTGTTCTTGCGACGCCGCGAGAGAATGTCCACCATCTGGCGGATTTCATTGTCGCGGCCGAATACCGGGTCTATTTTGCCCTCACGCGCGTTAGCGGTGACGTCAAGGGTGAACTTGTCCAGCGCGTTCTGCAGGGCCGGATTCAGTTCGCCCTCTTTCACCTCACCGCCGGACAGCGGCACGCTGCCGCCCTGCGCCAGTTCCTCTTCCTGCTGTACCACTTTGCGCTCGTCTGACTGCGCATCCAGCAGCGGTCGCAGACGCTCAAGCTGGCTCAGCCCCAGCGTCAGCAGCGGCCATAAGCCGTCGCAGCGCACCAGGCTCTGCCGGTCCACCAGCGCCATCAGCAGGTGCTGGCTGCGGATCTGCGCTTCGCCTGCCAGCGAGGCGCGCAGCCACGCGTCCTGCATCAGGGTCTGAGTGCTGTCCGAAAGCTGCGGGCGACCGCGCACTGAACGGGGCAGCTTCTTCAGAAAATTCAGCAAATCCTGCCATATCCCGTCCATATCCCATTCATAACGGCGGGCCAGCACCGTCAGGTCGCCCTCCCCCTGCTCCAGCAGCTTCAGCAGCCAGTGCTCGGGCAGGATTTCCGCATGGGCGCGGGTCTGGCACAGGGAGGCTGCGCCTTCCATCGCGCGGGCGCAGTAGGGGTTCAGACGACGTAACAGGCTGGCTGGATTTTCCATGAGGCTCTCTCTTTATCAGTTCCGGACACGCTACCGCCCGTCGCTTTTCCTGGTATTCAGGAACCCAAAGCGCATAAGGTCGGGCAGGCAGACTGTGTTTTTCTTTGCTGAACGTCCGCGGCTACAGGCGTTCAGCAAAAACGGCGGACGGGAGACCCCGTCCGCACGAGACTCAGGCGGTGGCGCGTTCGTTCCAGGAATCGGAATGAATGATGTTGCCGTCCTTGTAGGTCCAGGTGATTTTTTCGTAGCGAAGCTCAATCTGCTCCAGGTGGTTGTGCTTCTCGAAAGACGGATCCTTGATGTCATGCATCACCGGATTCACCTTCACCACCTTCACGTTCTCAAGCTTCGTGTTGAAGTACTCCACTTCCTGGCCGGCATCGTTGATTTTGTACCACTTGAATTCCGCAGATTTCAGGGTCTGGCCGGTGGTCACCGCCTTGTACAGATACGGGCTGGAGGAGTCGATTTCCTTGGTGAACAGGAACGGCGTGTGGATACGCGTGCCGGTCAGCTTGCCGGTGTTGTTGTCGGTCGGGATGTACAGGTTGTGTTCCTGAGCGACAACTTCGATGCTGCCTTCACGATCCTGAACGTCCACGGACCCTTTGATGTCCGCACCGCCGTCGTCCTTCAGCCACAGATAAACAGGAATTGCCATGTTAATTACTCCATTTCATTTTTTGAGACGCCATCATCCTGCGATGGCGCGGGTGTGTTGCCCGGCAGCTGACAGGCATTCGCCTGCGGCACCAGACTGATTTCGACACGGCGGTTGAGCGCCCGGCCTTCCGGCGTGTCGTTGGTGGCGACAGGACGGCTTTCGCCGTAGCCCTGCACCGCAAAGCAGCTCTCCGGCACATCGCCGGTGTCGCGCATCCAGTCGCGCACCGCTGTGGCGCGAGCCTGTGACAACCTCTGGTTAAGACGCGGGTTACCGGTGTTATCCGTGTGGCCACTGACCACGATCAGCCAGCCGGGTTTCGCCTTAATGCCGACCAGCGCGTTCACCAGTACTTTTGTGGAGCCGGGTTTAAGTTCGGCTTTGCCGGAGTCAAACAGTGAGAGGCTGTCCAGGCGGACGGTCTTCGGCCCCTGCACCACCTTATTAATGACCGGGCGAGGAGGAGGTGGTGGCGCCCAGTCACTGAGCGCAGCCTCCACCGGCGGGATCAGACGCAGCCCCTGATACAGGCCCAGCCCGTACCGCAGCGGCGCGCCGCGACGTAGCCAGTCATCCAGCAGATTACTGTCCGCTTTGAGGCGCTGTTGTGCCTGCGCCTTTGGTGCAGGAGGCTTCCCGTCCAGACGATGGTAAAGCGCCAGATGATCGCCGACGCTGTTGAGCAGCCGCTGGTTATTAATAAAGGAGGCCAGCATTGCCAGCAGCAGAAACAGGCCTGCAATCATTCCGGCCTGACGCCAGCGTTGCTGGCTGCGGCTGAGTCCACGGCGGCGTGACAGCCCCGCCAGCAGAATATCCGGCAGGGGCAATATCGCCGCCTGCATGTCAGCCGACGGCGGCAGGGTCGTGAGGGCCGTGATATGCTGCTGCCACAGGTTGTCCGCTTTTGCCGCCACCGGTGCCAGGCAGAATCCCGCGGCTACGGGAGGCAGTGCAGGCAAATCGCCCTGGCGGATATTAAGCTGCGCGCCCACCACACGGTCGTACCATGCCTGCATGGCATCCAGCCAGAAGGCCTCCCCCAGGCGTGACAGACGGTCTGTGGCAGGGCTTTCCCGCAGCCAGTCGCTCACGGGGATCGCCCCCAAAGCCGGCAGACGCACCCGGACACCCGGCAGGTCCGGCGTTACGGTAAACCAGCGGACAGATATGTCATCCTCTGAGACATCCGGCCGGGACGGCCCTGAAACCATCAGAGTCACCAGCACCGGCGGCAGGCCGTTCAGCCACGGGCGACACTGCGCCACCGCCCGTTGCCAGGTCCGCAGCCACTGCCCGAACATGTCATCCGAGGTATGATGCTCCGGCAGAAGGCCCAGCATAACGGCCACCTGCGGAACGAGCGCAGGGCGCACGGTCGCAAGCTGTTCTGCCAGAACAGGAAGTTGCTCCGGATTCTCTACCGGCAGCCACCAGCCCGAAGGCGTTTCCCGGAATGGCTGACTCGATTCAGACCAGGCCGTAGCATCACCGATAATGAACAGCACGCTGCCCTGATAATCCTCCGGAGGCAGGTGGTCAGCACTGAAACGACTCAGGGCATCACGACGGGACTGCCGCAGGTGCCACTGACGCCACAGCACAAGGCCCGCAGCCGTGACAATCACCAGACAGAGGATCCACCGGGTTGTGACCGACAGCGGCCAGAAGCCGAGGATCAGCCACAGGCTTAAAAACAGGGCCAGCAGCGTCAGCAGAAGACGGGAACGTTCGTGCATGTTCATCCCAGCCCCGTAATCTGCGCCACCTGCCCGGCCAGCAAGGATGAGAGCACAAACCAGACTACCGCCAGCGCCACGATCCCCGCGCCCCATGACAGCCAGTACATCCGCCGCCCGGTTCGACGCCCGGCAGCCCGGACCACCACTGGCGCATCCTGACTGAGGGCGAATGGCGGTACCCGTTCGCCCAGAGCGCGCACTACATCTTCACGGCGCTCGTCATCCTGGCTACGGTACTGGCCGGTAAAGCCGAGCTGCAGGGTACGGTACAGACACATCAGCACCACCGGATCCGCTACCGGGGCTTTTAACTGCTCGCGAATACGCTCCCAGAGCTCCTCACCTGCATCAAGCCGGCCAAAAAAGTGCGCCTGCAGCGGGTCCTGCTGCCAGGTGCGCCAGCCATCATCTGCTTTGCCCCGGTTAAGGACGCTCTCGTCCAGCAGGGCGCAAAATGCATAGAGCATGGTATCGATGTTCGCCTGGCTGAAGCCTGCCTCAGCCAGTTTGTCACGCGCCTGCGTGACCAGCTGCCGGGCCTTTCGGTACAGCGCCCTGCCGTCCTGCACCTCCTGGCCGCTACGCAACTGGCTCACCATCAGCCAGCCGGGATAGAAAATCTGTTCAGCCTGAATGATTCCGGATTGATTCATGTCCGCAGCACCGCAAAGAGTTCCAGTTTCACCTCACCCAGCGAAGCCGGGGTATAGAAGGTACAGTTTCCCGCGTCCAGCATGGCCCGCGCCGCATCCGTACTTAAATCCAGCGCGAAATACTGGTTTTCCAGCCGCAGCGGAATGGCGGCCGGTACATGGGTGACCGGGCGAATAACCATCCCACTCAGCGCCACATTGACCACCTCGGAGACGTCATCCGGGCTCCCGGCCTTGCACAGCTGCGGGAACTTCGTCTGCAGCTCATGAGCGGGCATGGCGGAGCGAACCGATAACCAGAAATCGGCACCTTCCCTGAGGCGAGCATCATGCAGAGCGCCTCTCCACATCACGCCATCCTGTTTCAGTTCAATGGAGACGACCCGGGACGGCAGGCTGGCTTCAAGCAGTTTGTCTAGCAGGGTGAGCAGCGGTGGGAAAACCTGCTCCGGTGCATCATGACGGTACGCAGGAATATCACGCGTATCGTGCTCAAGAGAGAAGGTCAGCAGGCTGCCGGCAAGCCGGGCAAGTTCACGGTAAACCAGCTCCGGATGACGGTCCGGTACAGCAAGCAGTTCGGCCAGTACGGGTTCTGCGCTGTTCAGGGCATTCAGCAGCCAGAACAGCGACACATCAGCCACCGCAAAATCGGCTAGCCGGGCATTGCTTTCCCGACGCATGGACATCAACCGCTGACGGCGGGCCTGAAGACGATGCAGTAAGTCGGAAAGATCGCAGACCAGTGCCGGGCAGGCCGACAGTGCAAGCAGTGGCGGGATAAAGCTGCTGTCGCGCCGCCACAACCCCTGCGCATCCCGTACCAGCCGGGTGACCGGACAGGTCAGGTACGCCGCATTCTCCTGATGGGCCATGCGCAACGTCAGGCTGTGACGCAGGACAGCCAGCTCGCTGCGCTCATGTCCGGCGAGCTCCTGTACGGTAACCCGTTCAGCTTTCCAGCGGCGCGGACGCTCGCTGTCGCTGCCGTCATCAAGATTGCCACCGTTTGCGCTGAGCAACGGCAGGGCCAGCACGATATCCACGGACGTTCTGCCTGAGGCGGCCGAGAGATCGCAGACAGGCGGCAGGTTGTCAGACAGATCGGTATCAATCAGCGTGCCGTCCGGGAAGCGGACGGTCAGGCGTGTAGCGTTCAGGCGGGAAAGCGCCAGCAGGCTGTCATCAAACTCTGCCGCCACCACGCCCCACGGCTGTGCCAGCCCCATTCGGGCCACCGTATCAACCATATGGGCATCCCATATGGCCTGCTGCTGGAACTGTTGCGGGGCCAGAAAGGCCCCGTCTTCCCATAACGGGCGAAATATTTTCATCCCTGATGCCCCGACTTATGCTTTGGCTTTCGGCATCTGGCTGACCAGCGACAGGTTCACATCCATGCCTTCCACCTGGAAGTGCGGCACGGCAAACAGCTGTACGCGGAAGAAGCCTGGATTATCCTCAATGTCTTCCACCACCACTTTTGCCTCACGCAGCGGATGAGACGCCTGCAACGCATCGCCTGGATCGGTCATTTCGGTGACCAGGCCTTTCACCCAGTTGTTGAGTTCCAGTTCCAGCAGACGGCGGTCCTTGGTGGTGCCGATGTTTTCACGCTGAATAATCTTCAGGTAGTGCGCAATGCGCGACAGCAGGAAGATATACGGCAGGCGGGCGTTGATACGGCTGTTGGCCGTCGCATTAGCGGTGTCATACAGTGCCGGTTTCTGCGTGGAGTTCGCGGAGAAGAAGCAGGCATAATCGCGGTTTTTGTAGTAAGAAAGCGGAATGAAGCCCAGATTTGAGAACTCAAATTCACGGGTTTCCGGGATCATCACCTCAGACGGGATTTTCACCTGGCTGCCGGTACCCAGATCGTACAGGTGGATCGGCAGATCCTGCACTGCGCCGCCAGCCTGCGGGCCACGGATCTGAACGCACCAGCCGTTGTTGATAAAGCTGCGAACCATATTGGCGGCAAAAGCGAATGACGCACTGGTCCATAGATACTTCTCGTGATCCGGGCCTTTCACCTCTTCCACATAGTTGAAGCTGCGCACCGGCACCGTATCCGGACCGTAAGGCAGACGTCCCAGCACGCGCGGCATCACCAGACCGATATAGCGGGAGTCATCCGTCTCACGGAAAGATTTCCATTTGATATATTCCGCGCGGTCAAAGTAGTTGCCGATATCCTTGATGGCAGCCACCTGCTCCATATTTTCCTTGAGGAAAAATTTCGGCCCGGCAGAGCCAATAAACGGCATGTGGGCTGACGCCGATACTTTGGAGATATTGCGCATCAGCGCCACATCCTGCGGGCTGGCGTCGAATTCATACGCGGAGATCACCGCCCCGATCGGTTCACCGCCCGGGGTGTCGTATTCTGCGATATAGGTGTGTGCGTACAGTCCGCTCTGGATAATTTCCGGAGAGTCTTCAAAATCCTGGCGCAGGTCTTCTTTGGAGACGTCGAGGATTTCGGTTTTGACGTTCTGGCGATAATCGGTGTTGTCCACCAGGTGCTTCAGACCACGCCACAGCCCCTCAACCCGCTGAAATTCCGGGTTGTGCATCACGGCATCCAGCTGGCGGCTAATCTGGTAGTCCAGCGTGGCAATATGATGGTCAATCAGGGTCTTATCCAGCTTCTCAACTTTTGCACCTGATTTACTCAGGCACTCCAGGAACACCTGCATCCCGGCGGTCAGACGCTCGTCAGCGCTCGCGTCAGACATGGCCTGCGCATCCTGCCAGATATCCAGTGCGCTCAGTTCAGAAACCGGGCTGAGATTGATTTTCTCAAACAGGGAAGCATAAACGCCGCCCGTCTGCGGTCGTTCCAGCACAACACTTTCGCCCGTAACGGCATTTTGATTTTGTACAGACATCAGCATTTCCTCATTAATCCGTTAATTCATTGCGACCGTTACGGCTGTTTCGGTGCCAGAGCAGACAATTCATCGCGCAGTTCGCGGCTGAGCGCCGGGTCAAGCAGGATTTTTTCCAGCTCTTTTCGGAAGCCCTGGTTATCCAGCAGATTCGCTTTCAAATCGCGAAGCAAATTGCGCATGGCGAGCATGGCCTTCAGCTGGGGAATCTGGCGCGCAACCTCTTCTGGCGTAAAGTCCTTGATGTCGCGAAATGTCAGGCTGATATTCTCTTCGCTGCCATCACCCGCCAGCGTATTTTCAACGGTGAGATTCACTTTCGGGGAATATTCGGAAAGCACTGCATTAAAGTTATTTTTATTTACATCGATTTTTTCACGCTCTGATAACGGTCTTTGTTCTGCACCATTACTGAAATCGCCAGTCACCAGCAATTTAAGCGGCAATTCAACTTTCTTCTGGGCTCCCCCGGTATGTAAATCCAGTTTTAAATTAACGCGCGCCTTCGGAATCTCATTCTGGAAGCTTTTCTCGCTCATAAATCCCTCTTATCACCACTGTGTGAAAGTTTCCTGACTACATCTCTTTACACGCGGATAATAGGGTAAACGCCTTAACAAAATCAAATACGCAGATCTTTGTTTTTCAACTGGAAAATTCTTAAGAATTTTCTTTCAGACAACAGGCAATAATCCGAAAAGCCAAAAACGAGGTGTCCCAACACGCGCGTAAAATCCTCCAAAAATTCTGTAATTCCCAGAACAACTATCTAAAGAAAATGAATAATGCAGTCGCTCGTTAATTTTATTTGCAAAAAGAACAAAAACTGACCTTTCTCAACGCGGTAATTTTTTGCAATCCTTTAGAGAAATATCTTATTAAATTACGTCAATGAATAATTCTGAAATACCTCCGCACCACCAGACGCTACGCGGGGGTGTGCTAAAAAGCGTAATATTTATGTCCATTTCTGGACTATCCCTAAAAAGTGCTAATAAAAATCGATAAGTGTGATGTCAATCACAAATATAAGATCGCCCCACGTTTTGCTATTACGGAAATTCAGGGCAAAAATACCCCTCCATAACAATGAATTGCACCTCAACAGTTGGACACCCAACTGAGTAAGATGCAGATTCATCCATCGTAGCAGGATACCCGGACCGGAACTGATAGCAGCATTTACCGACTAGCATTCCTAGCCTGTCAGCATGAGGGGCAAAAAATTATTTTCTCTTTAACGTTACGCTTTCGTCTGCCCATTCCCACGCTTTATCACCGGTATATCGCCCGTATCATTCAACGCGCCCGGAAACGTCTTCAACCACTGCGCGACTTTCTGCTTATTTATATTCACCACGCTCATCCCTTCCAGGCATCCCCATAATTCTCTTGTATGCTGGGGCGTAATCACAATACAGTCTTTCATAGCCCGGATTTTCACCGGCATGCCGTTGATAAAGCCCGCGCGGGTTAACCAGTCGCCACCCAGAAGAAGGTATTTCATGTCTATGCGCGCATACAGTTCGCAACAGGCAGCACTGTCCTGCGGTGTTTCCGCGCGGGGATGGACGGGCGCCGCATTGGGCGGGTTGCCGTGAAGACGGCGGGCGCTGTTTTTGCGTACCAGCTCGCGGTTTTCAATCATGCCGGTGAAAGCGTCTGATTCTGTTTTGCAAACAGTAAACTCTGGCTTAAAATTCGTCGCAGCCATTTTCAACTCCCTATAAGTTGGTGGTGGTTAGCGGTATGGGGGTGTTGCAGCACCTTCATATCGCGAATCTTTCTTTAAATATTCTTCGATACTTCCTTTGCCGTTCGGCGTAATTTCTGGTGACCATTATACAGGGCTGAATATAAATACAGCGGTTTGGTGTGGGGAAAATTTGGAATTTGCGAGGGGGATTCAGGAAATGAAATCAGACGAATTGAAGCAAGATTCTAATGCAAGGATTTGGTTCTAGATCATTGGAAAGCCTTTCGAGAAGAGCAAGTACAAAGAAGCACTCTTTTTTGTTTAGAGCTGCTGGAGGATATTTTTTTTCTTCTCTGGGTCCAGCTTCGGCCAAAGACGGACCAAAGAAGCCAGTTCATCATCTTCTGTATAGAAGTATGCTATAGGCACTTCGAGAACTTTAGCGAGATGCCGGACAACTTCTATATTTGCCTGGTGGACACCTTTCTCGTAGCGGTTGATACGCGCGCTCGCTGCAAACTCATCTATGCCAGCCAAAATACCCAGGCTTTTTTGCGATAACGCCATGTCTAAGCGCACCTCTTTGAGACGTCGACTGAAGAGCTGATTGTGGGAATTAGATGTTTTCATAACTACGATAATCGTAGTTAATGCCCAACGAAGATACTACGTTTTACGTAGTGCAAGCACTTGATTGATTTTTACGTAAGAATTTCAAAAATCCTCGAGCACCCTCGCAAAACTACGTAAAACGTAGTTTTTATAGATTCCAAAGAAGCTACGAATAACGTAGTATCTCATTAGTCAACTTCCCACAAGGAGATATGAAGAATGGTTTGGTACAAAGCGTGCGTTTTAACTGCTCTCAAAAAGGAAGTTGATTTTGCTCGCCACCTTCGGTCTCAGGGCCTACACAACTATTAACGCTCTTAAGAGACCGTGACACAAAGTAAAATTCTTCTGTGCAGGATCAAGTGGCATCAATTCTGAACTCATACGGCCACGTCGTTACTTCAAATCTTTGGCTCGAGGTTTACATTCAAGAAGAATCAAGCACAGCAAAGAGTTACGTCAAATCATACGTAAATCTTTAACAATTCGTGTTTTATCATCATAAAAATTTCGTTCTAAGAAATTTTTTACGTAAAATATAACGTAATTGCGCCTTTAAAACAGGGACTAGAACATGGCTAACTTTGATGCAGATTATTGCTACTCTTTCCCCGCAGTGAGGGGCGTCCAGGCTGGACGACCATTCTATATCGCCACTTGCCCTATGCGCATCATCCCAAAGATCTTCAGCTTCGATGAGACAGACGTGCCGCCAGAGCTGCGCGCTCAACGTATCTTGAATAAATCACGCATCCCAGAGATGGTGCGTTATTTACTTGAAAACCCAAAAGATTACGTATTTTCTGCATTAACGGCATCCATTGCGGTCGATGTACAGTTTGACGAGTTCGAAAACTCTAACAATCTTGGAACGCTTCGCGTACCAATGGATGCGCAAATTCTTATCAATGATGGTCAACATCGCCGTAAGGCTATCGAGGATGCTCTTTCTGAGCGTCCTGAATTAGGGCAGGACAACATCCCCGTATTGTTCTTCGTTGATGAAGGTTTAAGGCGTAGCCAGCAGATGTTTGCTGATCTGAATAAATACGCCATCCGCCCCAGCCCATCACTATCCGCGCTTTACGATCATCGCGACGTAAGCTCGAACCTTGCTCGCTATCTTGCGATGTCTATCGAACCCTTTATTGGTCTTACTGAACTTGAGAAATCTAGTATCAGTTTGCTTTCCAATAAACTGTTCACGCTAAGCAGCATTAAACAGGCAACACGCGCCCTGCTTGGTAAAGACCCTAAAGTAGGCAGCATTGAGGACAATACGCACATCGCTACGCTATACTGGCAGGCTATTTTCAAAGTCATGCCAGACTGGCAGCTTGCTGCACGCAAAGAAGTATCTCCGGCGCAGCTCCGCCAGGATTATGTGCATGCCCACGGTATCGGTTTGCAGGCTTTGGGCCTTCTGGGCCGTTCACTACTGGCTGAAGAACCCGAACACTGGCAGGAAAAACTTACGAAGCTAAAAACCTTTGACTGGCGTAAAAGCAATCCTGAGATGATTAAGCGCGCAATGCAACATGGCAAATTGAGCAAAACCGGTACCGCCATTCAGCTCACGTGCAACGCTTTAAAAATAGCGCTGTCTCTCCCCCTTTCTCCTGAAGAAAAAGAGCTTGAAGCTCAGATGGTTGTATCATGAGTACATTAACTCAGGCCTATGATCTGGCCGACTATGAAGATTTCATAAACGAAGAGCAATTTGCTGGGCGTACTCTCGCTGATTTTGTCTCTGAAGTTCAGCGCGTCTACTGCGCAGATAAACGCCCTTGGGTAATTGGCTACAGTGGTGGCAAAGACTCTTCGGCAGTTATTACCCTTGTTTACCTGGCATTGATGGGTCTTCCGCCGGAAATGCGTACGAAGGATGTGTTTGTCGTTTCCTCAGACACGCTCGTAGAAACGCCGGTTGTAGTAGACCTCATCAAAAAAACGATGCTCCAGATTGAAGCTGGCGCTAAACGCGACGGCTTACCGATAACACAACATGCTGTAACGCCAAAAACCAACGAGACATTCTGGGTAAACCTGCTTGGTAAAGGCTATCCAGCGCCTACCCGTAGTTTCCGTTGGTGTACAGAACGAATGAAAATCAACCCGGTAAGTGACTTTATCAAAGATAAGGTCAGCCAGTTTGATGAAGTTATCGTCGTTCTTGGATCGCGCAGCAGTGAAAGTGCATCACGTGCTCAGGTTATTGCAAAGCATAAGATTGACGGCTCGCGCCTTGCACGCCATACCACCCTTTCGAATGCCTTCATTTACACCCCGATTGATACCTGGGATGTTGAAGACGTATGGAAATTACTGCGTGGTGCATTCAGATATGCGCCTGATGATATTGACGAGTGGGAAAGCCCTTGGGGGGGTAATAACCGCCCGCTGTGGACTCTTTATATGGATTCCTCAGCTCAGGGTGAATGCCCACTAGTTATTGATGACAGCACGCCTTCCTGCGGTAACTCACGCTTTGGTTGCTGGACATGTACTGTCGTCACAAAAGATAAAGCGATGGAAAGCTTAATCCAGAACGGTGAAGAGTGGATGTCGCCACTTCTGAAATTCCGCGATCTGTTGGCTTTCACAACCGATCCAGTAAACAAAGATACCTACCGCAACTATAAGCGACGCACAGGTAAAGTGAGCTACCAGTATGCGAAGGATGGCGAAGAACTTACCGCTGAGCGTAAACATGTTCCAGGCCCATACTGGCTTAAGTATCGGCAAGAATGGTTGAAAGATTTGCTGACGATTCAGCGTGATATGAACGCCCAAGGTCATACAATTACATTAATCACAGAACCAGAACTGCATGCTATACGCCAGCAATGGTTAAAGGATCCCAACGAGCCTGACTGGTACGACACATTACCGGGCATTTATCGCGAGGTTTATGGCGAGGATTTGGACTGGGTTATAGACGATCAATCACGTTTCGACGCCAGCGATGCCGAACTTCTTGAGCAAATTGCCCAAGGATTTGATGTTGTACCTGAAATGGTAATGAAATTGATCGAGCTTGAAGTTTCGATGGAAGGCCTTAGCCGCCGCCAGGGGATCTTCGACAAGCTAGGGACGATCCTCAAGCAAGACTGGGGAAGTCTTGAAGAGATAAAACAACAGCAGGAAGCTTTGCAGAAACGTAATGAGCGTGATGTTCATCAGGAAGAAGTGGCAAGCATAGAAGCTGAACTGCAGATGCTGCAGCAGAGAATTGCCGAAGTCAGCGAACCAAGCCTGCATACCAGTGAGGAAAAAGAACGTGTTAATTAAACAGCTGGTACTGCGTAATTATAGGGTTTTCAATGGAACGCATGTTATCGATCTGGCCCCTAAAAAACGACAGATCGACGATAACCCCCGCCCTATCGTTTTGTTCGGTGGGTTAAACGGTGCAGGTAAGACATCAATACTTTCTGCTATCCGCCTGGCCCTTTACGGAAGGCTTGCATTTGGTGCAACAACTCAGCAGCAAGAGTATGTGGAAGAGCTTAGCGCTCTGGTGCACAACGGCTCAACTTTGGGTGAACAACCCGATGAGGCTTCAGTCGAGCTTATTTTTACCTACAATAAAGGTGGCCAAGAGGCTGAATTTACCGTTACCCGCACCTGGCAAAAAGGTAAGCGAGACAAATTATCCTTACAGCAGGATGGCAAACTCATTGAAGGACTTGGCTATGATCAATGCCAGGGTTTCTTAAATGAGCTTATCCCCCACGGCATAGCAGACCTGTTCTTCTTCGATGGTGAAAAAATTGCGGAGCTTGCTGAGGACGAATCGGGAAATATCCTCCGTACGGCTGTGCGTCGTCTGCTGGGCCTGGATCTAATCGAGAAGCTCCGGAACGATTTAACGATTTTCGTTAAACGCCAGCAATCAGGTCAACTGGCTGAATCTCAGCAGCAGAAACTACTTGAACTTGAGAAACAGATTAAAGAATTTGCCTTTAAGACCGAGCAAATTCTTGAAAAGGCTGATTTCGCTAAATCGCGTATTGATCTGATCTCCAAGGAAATTGTGCAGAACGAGACCCTTCTAAATGCGCAAGGAGGGGCTTTTGCTCAAACAAAAACCCAGGAGAAACAGAAGGTCGAGACGCTTTTAAAAGAAAAAGATCGTCTGGAAAAAGCGCTTCGTCATGAGTGTGATAGCTCATTACCGTATGCTTTAGCACCAAAGACTCTAGGTCTTTTGCTAGAACAGATTAGTGCTGAGACACGAATAAAACAGGCAAATAGCTTCGAGAAGGAATTGAATCAATTTCTTACGCAACTCAAAAGCGACATTTCGTTCCGCTCAGGAAGCACAGGGAAAATTGCTGCTGAAGCAATAGAAGATAATCTTAAAACGTATCTTGCTGATAAGCCAAAAGGTGAATTGCTGTTTGACATATCTGAACGTGAAGCCGGGATGATTCAGCAGTCCATCGAACAGGATAGTAAAAAAGCCTGGCAACGTTTTGACCTTTATCGTAACCAGCTGGCAGAGGTAGAAGAACAGCTAGAGCAAGCCGCCGCAAACATCGCCCGGGCGCCGGAAGATGATCAGCTAATGGATATTTTTGAAAGACTCCGAGAACTGGATCGCCAACGTGAAGCTAAGCGGCAGGAGTATCGCTCATTGCTTGAAGAAGCAAAAAATACCAAACAACAGCAACTTGATTGCGCTCGGCAGATTCAAAAGGCTCACGACGCAGCGCACAACCAGCACAGCTTTAATAGCGCGTACAATAATGCACAAGAGACAATCTGCTTGCTTGATCGCTACAGTGAACTGTTAACGCAGGCGCGAGTAAAAACCCTCTCAGCTAACTTTGAAGTTGCGTACCGTAAGTTAGCCAGGAAAGAAGACTTGCAGCTGAATGCGCATATCAATCCAGAAACATTTGATGTTGAACTGGTGGATGAGAACAACAAAGTTATCAATCGTAAACTACTCTCCGCTGGAGAGAAGCAAATTTATGCGATAGCGATTCTTGAAGCGCTGGCTAAAACATCCGGGCGAGATCTACCTGTCATTATAGATACTCCTCTAGGACGCTTAGATTCTCAGCATAGAGATAAACTTATTAATCATTATTTCCCATATGCAAGTCATCAGGTCGTGTTGCTCTCGACTGATACAGAAGTGGATGAAAAGTATTTTGTGGATCAACTTAGAGATGATATTTCTCATGCATATGAAATCGTATTTAATGCTCGAACAAAATCATCTGCACTTAAACCAGGCTACTTCTGGGAATTAACTAAGGAGGCAGTATAATGCTCCCGAATAGAATGCAACTAAGTCGTCAGACAGAAGAACAATTAAAAAAACTGAAAGGTTATACTGGTATAACACCAAATATATCTGCAAGATTGGCATTTTTTCGATCTGTAGAAAGTGATTTCCGTTACACTAGCACCTATTCCAACAAAAAGCTTGATGGTTCTCTAGTTCTAGATAAAATTACTTGGCTTGGAGAAACATTACTGCTAACAGAGCTTGTCCTTACAATGCTTTATCCTAAGTTAGATAAAAAAGATTATATCAAAGCTTGGGCTGCTCATGTGGAAGATGGAATTTCGAGCTTAAGAAATCATAGAAGTCTAAAAGAGTTCTCAAGAAGTATTTAAATAGAAGCCACCTCTAATGAGGTGGCTTGCATAAAAACTCAATATGTTTAAAATTTAAATACTAATAACTTTCAGCATTTACACATTGTTTTGTCAAGCTTCCAAATAGAAGTAGCTAAATCCGTGAGAGCCTCGCACCTATAAAAAATCTGTTCTTCACTCCACTCATGAAGCTTTGAAATAGTTCTCGCACCATGAAATTCTGATGTCGAAAGGATTTTTTTCTTCTCATCAAAAATAGCGTTTTTTATTTTTCTATTTTTACCTTTCTCGAGAAGAATAGTATTGCCAATAGAATTAATCCATCTTGGGTAAGGTTTACTAAATAAATTCATCTCTTCCCCCCATGAATCACAATTTTTTGGTAAAACATGTTCAAGATCGACTTCTAAAAAATCGGGTATAAGTGCCTTCGTAGAACCTAAATGAAGTTCTATTTTGCAAGCAATATATTTGAGGATAGTAGAGCTTTCTGTTTCGTAATTTGAAAAGCTTTCTTTAAACGAACTTTGCACCTTTTCGATTAACGGTAAAAACCCCTCAAGAATTTGATCATTACTCTTCCCTGTCTTCATATCAGTTAACATTTTTTTGAATAAGGAGTCAATTTCCCCTATACCATAATCACAAATCGTCACCCAACGGAACAAGAGATTTAAAGATAACTCTGACAGTCTTTCCAGAATAGATTCATTATTCTTCATGGCATACAAAAAACATGGAAGATGAATTGTATAGCCTAAAAGATTCATCTCAGCCACTTTTTCTGCCCATTTACCACTGGTATTGATTTTAGGCCAATTTAAATTAGACTTGTTTTTTAGTTTATCAAATGAATCGGCATTATTGATTAAATTACTTAGGAATTTCCTTGTGTTGGCCTCGTTGTTTCCGATTGTTTTTCTAATTGTTTTATATAACGTTGCCTTAGTAACATCCATAGACTCATAAGCATTCCAATATACTTTTATATAATCTACAAAGCTGGCAGGAACAACTTGTATTTTCTTTACCAGATCATCCCATTCACTTAAAGCAGCATCTTGATAATTATTTGAAACATTACTGAGAATTTTATTTTTAAGTAAATCAGCAACTGATAAATCCATGCCTTTTGAGTTCAAAGATTCAAAAATAACATAAGCATCAAAATCGTCTTCAACCGTAATTGTTACAAATTTCAGCTTTGTAATTATGAATCTGAAAAATTTCTTCATTTCATTTAACGAATCACTTCTTCCAAAAAAATCTTTCCTTATTTTATCTTGAAAAAATCGTTTTGCTTTGGTTACTCTATTAGATTTATTACTAATATTAGTTGTAATCTCTCTAAGTGAGATATCTAATGCATCTTCAAAAAATTTCGAGTCTTTATTGTTTGCTCGTAAATAATAGTCATCTTGTTTAATGTGCCTATTTACACTTGCAAACAAAGAGTCAGCAATATCCTCTCTTTTTTCGTAGGAGCAATTTAGATCATTCTCTGAAATGAGACCATCAGAAACCAACTTTGAATAATCCTGAATAACAGAAAGAAGCAACATAAAACTAATTGTACGTTGCTGACCATCAACAATGTCATAATGAGTTGTATTTTTTTCTCGACTAGCCAAGAGCAAAGTGCCCATGAAATATTCTTTTCCATCACTGTAGGATGTAATGATGTCATTCCATAGTTCAGTTAGCTCATTATTTGACGTCCAAGAATAATCCCTTTGATATCTTGGTATAAAATAACGCGTATCTAATCCATAAAATATTTGTTCTAAATTCTTACCATCAGCTTTAATATTCATTTTCGCCCCTTATTACAATAATTTAGTTTAGATTGAGTCTATTTCAAAAAAAGAGGGGTAATATTTGTAGTTCTTTTTAAACTCTAAGACCTCTTCTTGATTAAATATTTTCTTATCAAAAATTAAATTATCATCACCAGGCATCTTTTCCATGAGATATCTTATTTCTTTATTAGTTAAATTCGGTACTTTAATCTCATATGAACAATCACTATCTTTATAGAAAAATAATTCATTAGCTCGGCAGCTTTCAATTTTCGCTTGTTCACTCGAGTTAAAAATAACAAAACTTAGAGTTGACATTCTAGCACCGTCTGCATAATCAAAGTAAGCAACTTGTTGGAGCTTGAACTTATCTTTATCTAAAATAGATATATTACGCTTAGACAGCACACTTTCAATTTGTGAAATAATTACTTGACGAATAAATTTAGAAAATTTAATTTTATTTGTCCACCCACGCTCATCAAAATCTCCTGGGATAAATTGCTTACCAAAAACCTCTTCGAATTTGCGTCTGTATAACTTGTCAACATTCCTTCCGAAATGTTGAATAAGTTCTTTTTCCCTATAAGGTTCAGAATTATAACTCAACGTGATTATACTTCCACTTGGTAAGCGCTCAACAATAGTAGACAAATCAGTCAACATTATTTTTGAAAATGCTGAGTCGTAATCCAACCAAACTATCGATTTTTTTGTAAGGTTTAATTTTGGCAAAACTTCATTTGAATGACCAAATTCTAACTTCACGCAATCATATGGTTTATTAAATAGATATTTTTCTTTAAATCGAGTATCGCTCTCAATACTTGTCATATCTTGGATATTGAGATATCTGTGAAACATTATAAAATCAACAAAATACTTTGAACCGAAACCAATATACTGGTAGTCAGAAAAAACACCGACAGGTGAAAGACGGACAAAAATATCCCTGAGCATTTTTCTCTCAATATTTTTCGCCGCCCGAATGCTATAATTGATAATATTTCCAGAATTAGCCATTTTGCAGCTCATATTTCATGTAATATTTAAACGTTTCTATACCAACTTCCTTGTTCGTTGTAACATTCAATGCTTCTTTAGCCAATTCAAGATCTTTCTGCAAGATTGTATATTGTACCACTCCCACTTCAGGAAGTGATTTTTTCTCTGCCGCATCAGGTCTTACAAAATCTGTATCTTGTTCAACTTCAAATAGCTGAATATTATTAGCATTATCAATTGCATTATTCAATGGCCTAATATCTATAGCGCCATCTCTAAATGCCATATCTTCTTTCATTCTTTCCTTTAAGAAGGATATCACAGGCCTTGCTGCAACTTTCATTTCATGCAATGCCGCTCTATAAACAGCATTATCTCTGTCTATTCCTGTTTTAGTTGTTGTCCATGGAAGCTTACTTGAATCTTCACAATTAAACTCAACAACCCCTCTGAAATATGCATAATCAGGATGATATTTTGGAATGCCATCAACTTGCCATCCAGTAATATTACTTTGTTCGGCAAATTCAACTAAGCGGCCATTACATATAATATACCACCCACCTTCTTCTAGACTTCTAGAGGAAACCCCTGCCATGACATTAACTGAAACTCCGTTAATATCAATTAATTTCCTATAAACGCCTAGCTCTGGTGACGAAAGAAACGTCAGTTCAAATTTGGATATTTTCGCTCCATTTAAATTAATATTCATGCCAGAGTTGATGCTTTTGAAATGCGCAACTGAAATTTCATGACTCAAAGAGTTGATAAAAATAGCCTGATTTAATTGCTCATTGATCTCTCTATATAAGTTGCTTACAGAAATTATTGTTTCACCGTCATTTAAATGATAGTCGGCCTGAGACTCATCATAAATAATATCAAATGTCCACTCTTCATTCTTTTTCCATTCATCAACATCTATATTAATACAAAAATATTCATTATTTTTCTTAGATGCCACATGGAAATTTCTTCCTAGTTTGAAAAGAGTTCTTTTCATCCCAACACCAAATTGCCCAACTGAATTTGGTGTTGGAGGACTTTTTTTTGACCGACCAAATCTAAACGCATAATCTTTAGCAGCCTTAATATCCATACCGCCACAATTATCAAAAATAATAAACTTATTATCTTCTATAGTGAGTGTGACATCGGCAAATTTCTTGTCATTTTTTCTGGCGGCATCGATGCTGTTATCAATAAGATCCAAGATAGCTCTATCTAATGCGATATCTCTTGTTAACATATCGATGAAAAATTCCTTAGTAGGACTGGCATCAATTTGTTCAGTCATCATAAACTCCTGAAAGTGCGAATCAAGTGTAATAAAAATATTACCTTAGTTATCAATGGATAGAGATTAACTCCATTGACATTGGCAACGCAAATAGAATATGTACAAGACTGGGTTGTGTCACACTAGTTGTAAAATTAGATGCGTATAAAAACCTGTTATTTCAATATGTTATAAAATACAATATTGAAACATGCTTTTTAAAGACTAAAGGGATGTACTTTAAACTTTTGATAGCTGAACTTAATACTAATGCAAAAAGAGATTTTGGTGCCGAAGGCCGGACTCGAACCGGCACGTATTTCTACGGTTGATTTTGAATCAACTGCGTCTACCGATTTCGCCACTTCGGCACTGAAGGGGATGCGGAAACGTTGTGGATTATACCTGTCGCGCGCCGCCATGCAAGCGACGACGCGCTAAACACGCGCTAAGTGCCCAAAAAACCAGCGCTACCGTCAGTCCAGCTCAGACACCGCCAGCCGAATCACCCTCGCCGCCTTCTGCTCCGGCAGCGCCAGCACCTTCGCCCACATCTCCTGCACCATATCGCAGGAGAGCTTCTCTTTGCCCACCGCCTTCTCCGGCATCTGCAGCAGCTGGATGTCCTCGCCGTACTTATCGGCAAGTGCCTTCATAATCGGCCGCACATCTTCGACAGCCGCCTCACGCTCGGCCGGGGTCACGGTGTGGCTGTTTTTGCCGTAGGCCGCGCGCATCATGTCGGCGTCGGCCTGCATACGCCGGGCCATCAGGTCTTTATCCAGCATGCGCATCGGGTTCACGCCGCCCTTCACCATCGGGTAGAGGAAGCGGAAGCAGGCGTCGTCGCTCACCTTCTGGATGGCGGCGGTCTGCTCCATATTGATGGTCATGTAGTTCACCACGTTGGCGTCCGGGGCGTTCTGCAGGCGCGACATCTGCAAATGCAGGATCTGCGGCTGGATGGTGTCGATAATCTGCTGCTCTGGCTCCCCCGCTTTTTGCAGGGCGGCCATCTGGTCGAGGATGCGCTGATGCAGCGCGGGCTCCTGCTCCTTAATCACCTGCCAGGCGGGCATCGCGTTGAGGGCGTTATCCATCTGCCGTTCCGGGGCGCGCTGCCTGTCGAAAAACACCCAGAACGCCACGGCGGCAGCCGCAATGATGACAATCACAATACGGGTCCACGTTTTATTCATCTCGCATCCTTATCCTTGAGTTATGCCGGTTTACACCGGCACGCCGCTGTGGAAGCGAAACTCGTTGTCCGGTGTCGAGATAAGTGTGGCTTCAATTTCGCCAAAAAGCTGTATGCGCGGTGAGATATCGTCGTCGCTCACCTGCCGGGCCAGCGTCAGGTAGTCCTGATAATGGCGCGCTTCCGAGCGCAGCAGCGAGAGATAGAACTTCTGCAGGTCGTCGTCGAGGAACGGGGCCAGCGCGGCGAAGCGTTCGCAGGAGCGGGCTTCGATGTAGGCGCCGCAGATGAGCTTGTCGATCAGCGTCAGCGGTTCGTGGGTGCGCACTTCCTTCAGCATCCCTTTGGCGTAGCGGCTGGCGGTGATTTTGACGTACGGAATGTCGCGGGCCAGCATCGCCTCGCGCACCTGCCAAAAGTGGTGCAGCTCCTCTTTAATCAGCAGCACCATGCTGTCGATGAGCGCCTGGCCCCACGGGTCGTCGGTTTTGGGCATCACGCTTTTGCCAATCTGCCTGTGCAGGGCGATGAAGTCCGGCTCCGGGCCGTCGCGGAAGGTGAACAGTTCGTAGGGCTTGAGCCAGTCGAGCAGCGCGTCGGCACCGCTTTTGTCGGCGACGTATTTACGCACCAGCAGCAGCGCGGTCTGGGCGGCCTTGAGCTCGCACACCATGTGGTCGGTGAGCAGCAGCGGCAGGTTCGCCGGGTCGCGGGCTTTATCAATCCATGCTTGCGGGGTCGGGCACTGGAGGAAGTTGAGTACGGGGGCGAGTATCTGCGGGTAATCCATGGTTCTGCCTTGAAAAAGCGGTGGCGCGCGCCACCGCCTGAAACGCTTAGTGACGCACGCCGTCGTCGTCTTCGTCGACGAAATCTTCGTCGTCGCCTTCTTCGCCGTCTTCACCGTTCGGATCTTCGAAGTAGGTTCCCCAGCCGTCGTATTCCACTTCAAACTTCTCGGCCAGGTTCATCAGCTGTTCTACCTGCGCGTCGATCAGTTCCGCCTTCAGTGCGCCTTCGCTCAGGATGTCGCAGCAGATGACGGTGTCGCCCTCTTCCACTTCCAGCTCTTCCGGCTCGGTTACTTCGTAACCCAGCTTGAAGGCTTCTACCGCCAGTTTTTCCAGCGCGTCAAAATCATCCGCAGAGAAATGGTGCTCGATGGTGTACAGCGCGTCCGGATCGCTACCGTCTTCCAGCAGTTCTTCAATAATCAGACGCGTTTCTTCGCGTTGCTCTTCCAGGTGTTCCGGGTTTGCCATGGCTCAATCCTCTTTAAAGTGCGGCAGATACTTCTATTTTCACACACGGACGGGTTTGCCTCCACCTTTGTTGGAAAGATTTGTGAAACGGGGTTGCAAATGAATAATTACACATATAAAGTGAATTTTAATTCAATAAGTGGCATTCGCCATGTGAGGATAAAATGTCCGATTTGTACAAGAAACACTTTCTGAAATTGCTCGACTTTACCCCTGCACAGTTCAATTCTCTGCTGACTCTTGCCGCACAGCTCAAAGCCGATAAGAAAAATGGCAAGGAAGTACAGAAGCTTACCGGTAAAAACATTGCGCTCATCTTCGAAAAAGACTCAACCCGTACACGATGCTCTTTCGAAGTTGCCGCATTTGACCAGGGCGCCCGCGTCACGTATTTGGGGCCGAGCGGCAGCCAGATTGGGCATAAAGAGTCAATTAAGGACACCGCGCGCGTGCTCGGGCGGATGTACGACGGCATTCAGTATCGCGGTCACGGCCAGGAAGTGGTCGAGACGCTGGCGCAGTACGCGGGCGTGCCGGTGTGGAACGGGCTGACCAACGAGTTCCACCCGACACAGCTGCTGGCGGACCTGCTGACCATGCAGGAGCACCTGCCGGGCAAGGCGTTTAACGAGATGACGCTGGTCTACGCGGGCGACGCGCGCAACAACATGGGCAACTCGATGCTGGAAGCGGCGGCGCTGACCGGGCTGGATCTGCGTCTGGTGGCCCCGAAGGCCTGCTGGCCGGAAGAGAGCCTTGTGGCTGAGTGCAGCGCGCTGGCAGAGAAGCACGGCGGGAAGATCACGCTGACGGAAGACGTGGCGGCGGGCGTGAAGGGTGCGGACTTTATCTATACCGATGTGTGGGTGTCGATGGGCGAAGCCAAAGAGAAGTGGGCGGAGCGGATTGCGCTGCTGCGCGGGTATCAGGTGAACGCGAATATGATGGCGCTCACCGGCAACCCGGACGTGAAGTTCCTGCACTGCCTGCCGGCGTTCCATGACGACCAGACCACGCTCGGCAAGCAGATGGCGAAGGAGTTCGACCTGCACGGCGGGATGGAGGTGACGGACGAGGTGTTTGAGTCGGCGGCGAGCATCGTGTTCGACCAGGCGGAAAACCGGATGCATACGATTAAGGCGGTGATGGTGGCGACGCTTGGGGGGTGATTGGATCCTCTGCGCGTTGGTGCCCTCACCCCGGCCCTCTCCCACAGGGAGAGGGGGAACATCGGCGCCATTTCATTGATTTTTCACCCCGAAAAAGGTACGTTTTCGCCTTAATTCCAGCGTGGACATACCAGCATTATGCCGATTATTCAGTCTGTTGAACGTGCGTTGCAGATCCTCGACCTGTTCAACGAGCAGGCCACCGAGCTTAAGATCACCGACATCAGCAAACTGATGGGGCTGAGCAAAAGTACCCTCCACTCCCTGCTGAAAACCCTGCAGCTTCACGGCTATATCGATCAGAACCCGGAGAACGGCAAGTATCGCCTCGGCATGAAGCTGGTCGAGCGCGGCCATTTTGTCGTGGGCTCCATCGATATTCGACAGAAGGCGAAAGGCTGGCTGACGGAGCTGTCCCGGCGGACCGGGCAGACCACCCATCTGGGGATCCTGGACGGGCGTGAAGGGGTCTATATCGAGAAGATTGAAGGCAAGCTGGCCGCCATCGCCTATTCGCGCATCGGCCGCCGCCTGCCAGTTCACGCCACCGCCATCGGCAAGGTGTTGATTGCCTGGCTGGGCGAGGCCGAGCTGAACGCCCTGCTGGAAGGCTATCAGTACACCACCTATACCCCTTCCACCCTCGCCTCTCGCGAAGCCTTACTGAGCGCCCTGGCGCAGACCCGCGAGCAGGGTTACGCTCTGGACAGCGAAGAGAACGAGCAGGGCGTGCGCTGCGTGGCGGTGCCGGTGTGGAACCACGAGTCCCGCGTCATCGCCGCCCTGAGCCTGTCGACGCTGACCTCGCGCGTGGACGACGCCGAGCTGGCTAATTTCCGCGAGCAGCTTCAGCAGGCCGGGCTCCAGCTCTCACGCGCGCTGGGCTACCCGGCCTGAGCCGTCAGGCCGGCTCGTAGGTGAAGTAGTCGAAGTCCGCGTGGCAGCCGTCGCCGCTGATGTCCTCGCAGTGCAGCCCCACAAACGCGCCGGTGAAGAAGCCGCGCCCGCCGATGTAGTCGTCCGACAGCTTCCACGCCTCATACGTTACCGGCACGGCGTGCCACGTCTCGCCGTCGAACGAGTAGCTGTAGCGGTAAACCAGCGTATCCACGTCCACCCGCAGCCAGACGCTCTCCGCACTCTCCGGCACCGGAATCGGCTGCTCGTGCAGCGGCCACGACGGCACGTTGTGGTCGAGCTGAATCACCTTGATGGTTCTCCCCTGCCCCTCCTCGTAGTCCACAAAGCAGTAGCTCCAGTTTTTGCTGTTGTAGTAGCAGGTCAGCCCCGCGCTCTGCTGGAAGTGAACCGGCGAGAACTGCATCCGCGTTTCGGAGCGGAAGGCGAAGTGCTGCCAGCGGCGCGCCACGGTCGACTGGGTAAAGGTCGAGTTGAGCGAGTCGTTGCCGTAGAGCCGTAAATAGCCCGGGCGCGCGGTGAGCGAGCCGAGGGTGTCGTCGAACGGAACGCGCAGGGTCTGCAGCTCCGGGTCAAGCGTGCTGCCGTCAAAATCCTCCCGCCAGCCGTTCTGAACGGTAGCGGGCTGTTCCACCACCTGCGGACATTTCACTGTCAGCTGCGCGTGCCTGCCGCCTTCCACGTACGGCCAGCCGTCGCGCCACTCAATGCGGGCGATGCCGGTCTCGCGCCCCAGCGGACAGTAGCCGCGCCCGCCGGAGGCCAGCAGCGGCACGCCGGGCAGGCGCAGCGGGCGGCTGGTGAGGTAGGCCATGTACCATTCACCCGTATGGGTCTGCAGCAGCGAGCCGTGGCCGCTCTTCTGCAGCGGGTTCTCCGGCAGGTGCCAGCTGGTCATCATCGTCACGTCCGGGTGCAGCTCGTACGGCCCGTCGATGTTTTTGGAACGCAGCACCACGACGGCGTGCTCGTAGCTGGTGCCGCCCTCGGCGACCATCAGGTAGTACCATCCCGCGTGGCGATAGAGGTGCGCGCCCTCGGTGTAGCAGAGCGGCGTGCCGGTAAACAGGGTTTTGCGCTCCGGCGAGAGGGTGCCGGTCTGCGGATCAAACTCCTGCATCACGATGGTGTTGTGCGGGTTGCTGTGGTGGCGCGGCCCCCACGGCCGGTAGAGGTAGTACTTGCGGCCATCGTCGTCGTGGAACAGGGACGGGTCAAACCCGCCGTTGCCCATCGGGATCGGCTCGCTCCACGGGCCCTCGATGGAGGGCGCGGTGACGAGGAAGTTGCGGCCGTTTTTCCACGGCGAGTCGACAATCTTCACGTCGGTGTAGAGCAGCCAGAATCTGCCGTCGGCGTAGCTCAGGCACGGCGCCCAGATGCCGCCGGAGTCCGGGTTGCCCTTCATGTCCAGCATCGACACGCGGTCCAGCGGGGTGCTGACCAGCGACCAGTTTTTCAGGTCGCGGGAGTGATAGATGCGCACGCCCGGGAACCACTCGAAGGTCGAGGTGGCGATGTAGTAGTCCTCGCCCTGGCGGCAGAGGGACGGGTCCGGGTTGAAGCCGGTGAGTATTGGGTTGGTGATTTCCATATTGCCTCCGGTTAATGGGATGCGGCTGTCGCAGCGTCGGGAACGGCCTCGCCCTGCGCCGCGCGGTGCCTGATCAGCTGCTGGCTGATGGCCTCCACGCGGGCATCGGTGAGCTTGTAGAACGACAGCATGATGAACATGCCCGCGTAGAGCACCACCGGCACCACGCAGAACAGAATTTTGATGGTGGTAAGCACCTCGACCGGCTGCACGCTGCTGCTGGCGGAGTAGTTGACGTACGCGAGGATCCAGCCCACCACCGCCCCGCCAATCGCCAGGCCAATCTTCAGGCTGAACAGGTAGGTGGAGAACACCAGCCCGTCGAGGCGGCGCCCGCTGCGGCTCTCCTCGTAGTCCACCACGTCAGAGGCCATCAGCCACTGCAGCGGCGTGGTGGTGTTAAAGACGAACAGGAACAGGATGTTGAGGGCGAAAATCAGGGCAATATGCTCCGCCGGGGTGACGAAAATCAGCAGGCTGATCAGCGAGTAGGCGACGATGATCCACTTGAAGGCGGTGACGCGGTCGAAGCGGCCCAGCAGGCGTGAGGAGCAGAGCGAGCCGAACATGGTGGCGAGGCTGCCGTAGAGTAAAAACTGGGTCGCCATCTCCGGGTGATCCATCACGTATTTGACGAAGTAGAGCGTCGCCCCGCCGCGCACCACGTTGGAGCAGGTCGCCATCATCTTGAACGCGCACATGATCCGCCACTGGCCGTTGCCCAGCAGCAGCTTAAGGTCTTTCGCCACCGACGAGCCCGGCTGTACCTCAAAGGTGTAGCGCTCTTTGGTGGTAAAGAAGCAGACGTAGAGCAGCACCACGCCGCTCAGGCCCAGCACGCACATGGCACCGAAATAGCCCACCTGCTCGTTCCCTTTACCGATGATGCTGACCAGCGGCAGCGCGATGCCGCTGATGGCGAGCGAGCCCGCCGCCGCCAGGAAGAAGCGCCAGGACTGCAGGGCGTGACGCTCTTTCGGGTCGGCGGTAATGACGCCCGGCATGGCGCAGTACGGAACGTTAACGAAGGTGTAGACCAGGGTCAGGAGAATGTAGGTCACGCAGGCGTAGACGATCTTGCCCTGCGCGGAGAAGTCCGGCGTGTAGAAGGTCAGCACGCAGACGATGCCGAACGGGATGGCGCCCCACAGCAGGAACGGGCGGAACTGGCCGTGCCGCGTGCGGGTGCGGTCCACCAGCAGCCCCATCAGCGGGTCGGTGACGGCGTCGAGCACGCGGGAGACCAAAAACAGCGTGCCCATAATCCCCGCCGACAGGCCGAAGACATCGGTGTAGAAGTAAGCCAGCAGGAACATCGTGGCCTGCCAGACGAAGCCGCAGGCGGTGTCACCCAGCCCGTAGCCAATTTTGTCCTTCATGGTTAATTGCGTCATCAGAATTACACCCTTATGTAGTGTGCTGAATTACAACATCGTGTAGGAGGAGTGTAATGAGCTGTTCAATTAACCAGCAATGGTCATATCTTATTTCTGAATTACGTTATTTTGCTTTTGTGACGCCAACGATATATCTCAACTTATTGTTTATATTGAAAAATAACAGAGACAAAAAAGCCGCCCGCGGAATATTTTCCGCAGACGGTTTTATCTCAAAAAATAATTAAATGCCGAGCGCTTTTTTACCGGCGTTAATTACCTCGATAATTTTATCGGTGTCATAAATACAGCCTTTCCAGGTGCCGCCGCTCACCGACTGCAGCGCCGCCCACAGCCGGGTATCGTCCGGCAAAAAGTCGTGGGCGTGCAGGTCCGGGTGCGTCTGCCTTACTGCCAGCTCGCGCGCGCCCTCTTCCGGCGTCAGCGGGTTGTCCGCGGTGCCGATGAAGTTCACGCTGCCCGTCAGGGTCAGGCGATCCACGGCAATCTCAATGATGTCGTTATCGCGCAGCTTGCCAATCGGCCCGCCCGCCAGCGCCTCCGGCGACACGTGGCCGAAGCAGGCGCCCGTCGACACGCCCGAGAAGCGCGCATCGGTGATTAACGACACCGTCTTGCCCCACGAGATGTGTTTGAGCGCGGAGGTGAGCTGATAGGTCTCTTCCATGCCGGTGCCGGACGGCCCGCCGCCGATCGCCACCATGATATCGCCCTGCTTAATCTCTTCCCGCTTGATGGCCTTGATCGCCTGCGCTTCCGAGACAAACACCCTCGCCCGGCCCGTATGGCGGTAAACGCCATCGTCATCCACCACCGACGGGTCGATGGCCGTGGCCTTGATCACCGATCCTTCCGGCGCGATGTTGCCCGTCGGGAAGCAGACCGTCGAGGTCAGCCCTCTCGCTTTTGCTTTCTCCGGCGGGAGGATCACGTCGTCCGGATCCACGCCGTCCTGCTCGCGCAGGCACTGGCGGAAGCGCGCCCGGCGCTCGGACACCTGCCACCAGTCGAGGTTCTCGCCCACCGTCTGGCCGGTGACGGTCATGGCGTCCAGGTGCAGCAGGCCGAGATCGCGCAGGTGGAGCATCACCTCCGGCACGCCGCCCGCGAGGAACGCGCGCACGGTCGGGTGGTAGTCCGGGCCGTTGGGCAGCACGCTCACCAGGCGCGGCACCCTGCGGTTGACGCGCGTCCAGTGCTCAACGTCCGGGATCGTGCAGCCCGCCGCGTGGGCGATGGCCGGGATGTGCAGCAGTAGATTGGTGGAGCCGCCGAACGCCGCGTGGATCACCATCGCGTTTTCGATGGCTTTGTCGGTGAGGATATCGCGCGTGGCGATGCCGCGGTTATCCAGCTCGCTCACCGCCCGCGCCGACTGGCGGGCGATCTCCAGCCACACCGCCTGCCCGGACGGTGCCAGCGCGGAGTGCGGCAGCGCCAGGCCCAGCGCTTCGGCCACCACCTGCGAGGTTCCCGCCGTGCCGAGGAACTGACACCCGCCGCCCGGCGACGCGCAGGCGCGACAGCCCAGCTCGGCGGCCTCCTGCAATGAAAGTTCGTGGTTGGCAAAGCGCGCGCCGATGGTCTGCACCTTGCCCGCGTCTTCCCCCACGGTCGGCGGCAGCGTCGCCCCGCCCGGCACCAGAATGGTCGGCAGGTCGTGCATTGCGGCCAGGGCAATCATGGTGGCGGGCAGCCCTTTATCGCAGGTCGCCACGCCGATCACCGCCCGGCGCGTTGGCAGGGAGCGGATCAGGCGACGAAACACGATCGCCGCGTCGTTGCGGTACGGCAGGGAGTCGAACATCCCGTGCGTGCCCTGCGAGCGCCCGTCGCACGGATCGCTGACGAAGGCCGCAAACGGGATCCCGCCGTTGCGCGTGATCTCCTTCGCCGCCGCCTGCATCTGCATGCCGATCTCCCAGTGCCCGGTGTGGTAGCCCAGCGCAACCGGGCGTCCGTCTCCGGCGCGGATGCCGCCCTGGGTGCCGATAATCAGCACCTCTTTGCCGGTCAGCCTGTTGGCGTCCCAGCCCATCCCGGCGTTCTGGGTCATGCCGAACAGGTTGCCGCTGGGGGATTCCATCAGCATCTGCGGGGTCAGCGGCAGCGCGCCCTGCGGCCCCGCCGCGTGGGTGATCACCGCATAAAACGCATCGTCCTGCGGGGTGTAAATGTTCTCGATGGTCATGGTTATCGTCCGGCTCAGCAGAGCTTGAGCTGTTGCAGCAGGGTTTTCAGCTGCGCCTTACGCGGCTCGTCCAGCGCGGAGGCGGGCGGCAGCACGTGGGTAGAAACCGGGCGGCCGCAAAGCACTATCGCCTCTTTAATGACGTTCACAAACGGCGTATCCAGCTGATACATCTGCGGTATTTGCAGTAAGGTCTGATGATACTCAGCCGCTTTCGCCACGTCTTTATCCCGCCAGGCTTTCAGAAGATTCACCGACACCTGCGGGGCAAAGTTGCCGCTGGCCGAGATCGCCCCGTCGCCGCCGAGCAGCAGGGTATTAAACAGATGATCGTCGTAGCCGCACAGCACGGTGAAGTGCGGATGGGCGGCTTTGACGGTGTGGATCATGCTGCGCAGGTGGGCCACGGAGTCGATGGTGTCTTTAATGCCGACGATGTTGCTGCGCGAGTCGGCCAGGGTTTTGACCAGCGACGGCGTCAGATCTTGCCCGGTCAGCGCCGGGAAGTTATAGAGCATCACCGGCAGCGTGACGCTGTCGGCAACCTGCTCGAAGTAGCGGATCAGGTTCGCTTCCGACACCTTCCAGTAGTAGGGGTTAATCACCACGATGCCGTCGGCGCCAGCCTGCTGCGCGTGCTGGCTCAGTTCAATGGTTTCACGGGCGTTGGTGCCACCGGTGCCGATCAGCACCGGCACACGGCGATCGACGTGATCGATAGCAAAGCGGGCAATGGTTTTACGCTCTTCGGCGCTGAGCTGGGAGAACTCACCGCCGCTGCCCAGGAAGAAAAGGCCGTCAACGCCTGCCGCGATCAGATCGTCGATCAGCGCGGCGGTGCCCGGCTTATCAAGCTGGCCATCGGCGGTAAAAATGGTGGAGACAGGGGGAATGATTCCCGTGAACAACGCGGACTGCGGCATGAGATCTCCTTGCTGAATCATTTTGTTCTACATTATAGAACAGCGTTCATTAATTTAACGATCATACTATGACGCAGAAAAAGCACAGGTAAATGAGAAGGGAAGAGGGAGTGCGGGAAGTTTAAGCTGGATCACATATTAGAGGGTGCGGTCTGGTGCCCTCACCCTGACCCTCTCCCACAGGGCTGAGGGTTCCCCAGAAAAATGAAAAGCACGATGAAGTGTGATCTACTGGTTGCGCTAACAAATCAGAAGAGACCTCATCGTGCCTTTACAGACAGTCTGCCAGAAATTTTTCTCCGCGTCTTTACCGGACATT